>PMSS01000124.1 GCA_003167515.1 Acidobacterium sp.
CCTCGTTCGGGCCGGCCTTCCGAAACATTCTGGCTAACATTCCCATCAGAATGATGAACGCCAGCAGGCTGAGTCCAACAATGACAATAACTGTGTTCGTCATAACGCCTGATCCTTTCCATCAGGTCGGGTAACGCTTTTGGTTGAGGTTGCGGCCGTCGCGTCGGGAAGGTCGCCGGAGAGTTCGCCGGAAAGTTCGCCGGAAAGTTCACTCCAGGGACGCACATACGCGATGCCTTGTTCGTAGCGCATGACCACTGCTTCGGTTCCGCGCGCAAGGGCTACGCCTGCGTCACTGCGCGCGGGTGCAAAACGGCGGCTGCCATTCTGCGAAAACTGAATCTCGCCGGTGCCCTCTTCGCGGATGGGCCCGGTCACGGTGCCAAGAATCCCCACAATGTCCGTGTCGGCCGCGCTTAATTCGTGCTCGTGCGGCAGCAGAACCTTGACCAGGAACCAGAAGAGAATTGCCCCGCCGGCGATCCCCGTAATCGTCGCCAGCGCCAGAACCACGAACATGCCGAAGTCTCCGCTGCACGCCAGCAGATAGCCGCAGCCGCCGAACCAGCACAGAAATGCGGCCAGTGTGAAGCCATTCAGGGGACTGATGTTCGATTTTGTAACCGCGCCACGCACATTTGGCACGTGCACGTGTCCATGCCCGGCGCCGTGGCCGACGTGCAGATGCAGATGCCCAAAATGAATATGCGTGAACGCGCCCAGAGCCGACAGCACGGTGAGCGAAAGCCCCAGCGTGAAGCAAATCAGATAGAAAGTGATCATCGAGTGGCCTCCCTGCTGCTTTTCCTCGCGCCGCCGGCATTTCGGGTGCGGGTTGGGGGAGCGGATTGTGTTTCGCGGCCGTTGTCGTCGGGGGAACGAAGCACCTCAAACAGGCGATCGAGCAGTCCGGGAGTTTCGATGACAGCGTTCAGCAGGATCAGACAGCGGCGCGAATCGCTGTGGCGGGCAACCGCCAGCAACGCCCGCCGCAATTCGGGGTCGCGGCGAAAACGCTCCGCTCCGCCGATCAGCCACATGTCCAGCTTGTCGTCGAGCGTCCGCGCATCGCTCTGCAGTTCCACGTGGTATCCCTCGGGGTCGTCGACCAGATAGCCGGGATGGACCTTGAAGAACTTTGCCAGCACCTGCCGCGTGGTGTTGGTCATGTGCGGCCGCGCGCCGCTTTCAATTTGCGAGAGGTAGCTCTGGCTCAGCGCCGCGCCTGTTTCTGCGCGTAGAGCTCGGACCATCTCCTGCTGAGAAATGGCGCGACCGAGGCCACGAAGCTCGCCTTCGGTCTCGCGCAGGTATTTCAGTTTTTCTCCGAGCTTCATGGCTTTTATTGCAAATCGAAATTACTATATCGCAATCTGCAATTAAAGAGAAATCGGCAACGCCTGCATTTCGATGAATCAAAATGTCTTAGAGAGCCGCCTCAATCGCTGTGGCCAGCTTTTTTGGCGCCACCTGCAAGTAGCTGGCGGTGACGAGGTCGCGAACTTCGTCCCAGGCCACCTTGCCGCGATCCAGGCGCAGACCCACCCATCCGCGCGGCCCAATGTAAGCCGGCAAATAAAACTTCTTCGGATGGGCAGCGATCAGATCCTCGTTCTCGCCGGGAAAAGCCCGCGTGCAAATCGACACGATGCCATCGCCGTGATGGTCATTCAGGAAATACGCGAAGACCTTTTTGCGAACAGTGAACGAAGCGTGCGACCCCTGATCCGCGCGCAGAGCCTCCGGAAGCGCCAGACAAATCGCCGCTGCTTTGGTAAGCCGTGAATCTTCCACCGTCTTCATCGCATGCGAGCAAACGGATCGGGTTCCCAAAAGCTAACAGCTAAAAGCCAGCAGCTAAAGGCTGACTTTCAGCGCCGCGGCAAAATCCACCGTTGGCTTGTATGTTTTGGTAAAAGCCAGCAGCTAAAGGCTGACTTTCAGCGCCGCGGCAAAATCCACCGTTGGCTTGTATGTTTTGGGCAAACCGACGTGCAGACCATCCGCAGCCTGTCTCCAGCGGAGCTTTTCCTCGGTTCCCAGCAATTGCACGTGCTCAATCTTGCCCGGCTGCGTTGCGTTCGCTGTTCCCAGCGACTGCACCACAAACTCGGCCGCTGGCCAGCCCAGCGCAATCGCGTAGACAACCTTGTTATCCTTGCTGCGCGTGAAGCGAATATCCAACTCGCCCAGCGCCCGTATGCTGTCGCCCTTGAACTGGCCGGTGTCGATGGCGTCCGGCCCCTCGCCGAAGACCTTCCACGGCCGCGTCTCGTAAATGGCCTCGCCATTGACGCTCATCCAGTCGGTGATGCGGTCGAGGACGGCAATTTCTTTGCTGTCGATGGTCCCGTCGGGCTTGCCCGGCACATTCAAAATGAAAGTCCCGTTCTTGCTCACCGTGTCGATCAGCCAGTGAATGACGTCGCGAGGCTGCAAATAGCCGCCGTATTCGCCGGGTTTGTCGTAGAGTGCCCGGTCGTAGTGCCAGTCGCCGAGGCAGGTTTCCGACTGCCATGTGTACTCCATGATTTTGTTGGTGAGCGCGCGCTCGTAGTCGACCACAGCGCATTTCACCCATGGCTCCGGCACTTCCTTAATCGTGATCACGCCCTGGACCGTGCCGCCGTGCGCTCGGATACTGCGGTTGTAGTAGTAGGCGCCCAGATTCATCCCCGCCCATCCCATCGGAAAGCGCGGGTTGTCGAAATAAAGCAAGTCCGGATCGTGCTGATCGATCAGATCCTTCGTGCGGTCGTAGAAGTTCTTCACGAAGGACGGATCGGGCAGCGCATTGAACGGATGCTTCGGCGCATACACCCTCTGCGGATCGTACCCTTCCCACCACTGCCCCTTTCCATCCGCCAGCGTCTTGATTCCGTCATACGGAACCCCCGCCAGCGGCCCCGTCGCATCCGCGCCATGCGCCGTCTGGAACCACCACCAGTTGCGCGCCTGATGCACGGTCACGCCCAGCCGCAGCCCCGCGTCGCGTGCGACCTTGGCCCACGTCCCCACCACATCGCGATGCGGACCGACGTTGACCGCGTTCCACGGATGGTGCCGCGAGTTCCAGCAATCCAGCCCATCATGATGGTTCGCGAGTGTGACGAAGATCTTCGCGCCCGCCTTTTTGTAGCGCGCGATCAGATCTTCCGGCTGCCAGTTGAGCAGCGTCCACTGCGCGCAAATATCCTTGAACCCGAAGCGCGACTGCGGGCCGTAGTGGTCGAGCTGGTACTTGTAATCCTTATCGCCCTCGATGTACATCTTCCGGCCATACCAGTCGCCGGCCTCCGGTACACATTGCGGGCTCCAGTGCGCCCAGATGCCGAACTTCGCATCGCGATACCACTCCGGGGCCTCGTATTGCAGCATCGAGTCCCACGTGGGCTTGTATGGACCTTCGCCGGCGAGATTCGGAATCGGGGCGACCAGCGGCACACCATCCCACGAGCCACCTGGAATCGGCAGCTCCGGTGGCTCGCCCCATTCGGTCGGCTTCCAGTCCTTCTCGTCGAGTTTTTCGCTGACGATCTTGCCGCCAACGAGCGCGTAGAAGACGCGCTCGTTGGCCGGGGTCGCGCAGAATTGCGCATAGTCCTGGGTGTAGGCGCCGAAACCCGTCCCCTCACCCGATGCCTGCGCCGGAGCCATGGTCTCTGGCGGCGCTGGTTCCGTGGTTTGCGCCGAACCTGCATCTGAACCAGGAACCGCGGTCGCCGCGGCCGTAGCCGCCATCAGTTTGCAGAATTCCCGCCGCCGCATAGAACCCCTCCCCGCGATCTAGCCAAGGCACATCGCAGTATAAGCGGAGAGAGGCGCCACCGGCGTCCGCATCGATCCGGGAACTAATCGCTATTCGTCGTAGTGCAGCAGACTGAACACGTCGTAATCCTGAAAGCGGTCGCGCCCCTTTAGAAAATCCAGCTCAATCGCGAAGCCCAGGCCGGCAATCTCCCCACCCAGCTGCTGCACCAGCTTGATGGTCGCTTCCATCGTTCCGCCGGTGGCAAGCAGATCATCGACCAGCACCACGCGCTGGCCAGGCTCGATTGCGTCCGCGTGAATCTCCAGCTTGTCGGAGCCATATTCAAGGTCGTAGGTGACGCGCACCTTGGGGCCCGGAAGCTTGCCCGGTTTCCGCACCGGCACGAACCCCGCATTTAGCCGATAAGCGAGCGCGGGCCCGAAGATGAACCCCCGCGCCTCGATGCCGAGCACCAGATCGATGTCCTTCTCCAGGTAGTACTGGGCGAGCGTATCGATCAGCGCCGCAAAGCCCTTCGGATCCTTGAGCAGCGTTGTGATGTCGTAAAACAGGATGCCCGGCTTGGGAAAATCCGGAACCGTGCGCACCAGCGCCTTCAGCGGTTCGCAATCCGTCGTCCTAATGGTCATAAATGTTCTACCAGGCTCCTTCAATCTCAAACGGCCCGAGGGTCTCGCCTTCCTTCTCGTCCAGCTCGTGCTCAATCACCGCATCCACGCGGCTGCCGCGCGATCCCCTGCGCAGAGCCTCTGCGAGATGGGCCAGCGTCTCGGCATCTCCCACGGCCAGAACTTCCACGTGTCCGTCCTCGGTGTTGCGCACCCATCCACTCAGTTCCAGAGCGGCGGCTTCGCGATGCACAAACCAGCGAAACCCGACTCCCTGCACGCGCCCTTTAACAACAAAGTGACGAACCATAAGGAAAGCAGGGCCAGTGTTTCAGATGTGCCGCGCGGGCGCAAGATAACTGGGCGTGCGACAGCATCGTGTGCCGCATCGTGCGCCTGGACGGGCGGTCCCGCAACCCGGTGTGACGATCCGGGTTCGGTTATGTGTTCGGCGATAAGTGCGGCGGGCCTCGGTTGTTGTGCCGCACCTATAATCGAGAGTGTCTTCGGCAGAGTCGCTCGCTCCCCTGCGTGGAAAGCTGGCCGGTGGAACTCGGCCGACCGCGGCGTCAATGCAGCGCGCTGTCCGATCTCCGATGTTGTCCCCCCTTCCCAATCCCGGCCGTTTCTGCGTGCTGTCCATCGCGATTCTTTCCGTGGCGACCCTTCCGTCGTCGGGCTCTCAATATTCCGCAGCCAGGACCCCGGCCTTCGCGCACGCCGAACGTCTTCGTGAGGCTCTCGAGGGCCGACCCGAACAACAGCGTACCCGGCTGCAGTATGAACGCGTGCTCGACGCATACCGCGCCATCTACCACGGCGACCCTTCTTCTTCGAAGGCCGACGCTTCTGTCGCCGCCGTCGCCGATCTGCTCGCCGAGGAGGGCCGCGTATTTCAGGACGACAAGGCCCTCCACGACGCCGTCGGCCAATATGAATTTCTCCGCCGTCAGTATCCCGGCAGCCGCTATCGCTTCAGCGCTCTGCTTACTGAAGGCGAAATCTATCAGCGCGACCTGGGCGATGCGCAACAGGCGAAGGCTGCCTATCAGGACTTCCTGCGTTTCTATCCGCAGAACCCGCTGCGCGTTGAAGCGCAGGTCGAGTTGAAGAGCATTCAACGCGAAGAGATCGCCGCCACGCGCTCTCAACCCACGCACCGAACCAGCCTTTCCAATGCGCCCCGAAACGCAATCCTGACAGCAGCGGCGCAATCGCAGCAGCAGCCCATGCCGCCGCGCCGCAATTCAACCACGCGAACCCAGTCCGCAGCCCCCGCCTCCGCAATCGAAGAGAACAACCTCCCGCCGCCTCAGCCTTCATCGGATCCTGCTGCGGAATCCGTCGCCGCGCCCGAACCAACCGTCGCCGTGCCGGCCACGGAGGATGCGCGGATCATGAACGCGCCACCACCGCCGCCCCGCCGCGGCAAGCTGCCACTCATTACCGGCATTCGCCACTGGTCCACTCCGGACTACACCCGCGTCGCCATCGATCTCCAGCAGGAGGTCCGATACCAGGCGGCCCGCGTCTCCGACCCCGACCGCATCTTCTTCGACCTCTACGGAACGCGCCTTTCGCCCGAGTTGATGGGCCACGCCGTCGAGGTCATCGACGAAGGCTTCCTCACCCGCATTCGCGCCGCGCAATCCTCCACCAACACCACCCGCATCGTTCTCGATGTGAGCAGTGTCAGCGACTACTCCGCCTTCTTCCTGCAGAACCCGCCTCGGCTCATCATCGACGTGCACGGCAGCAAGGGGGCGATGCCGCCCCACCAAATCGCAGGCGCGCCCCAACCGCCGACCGCCGCGCCGTCGACGATCGCGCCTGCGCGTCATGTCGCAACGGCAAGAACTTCGCAGCCCGCCACCAACTCAGGGTCCGACAGCGGCTCTGCTCTTTCCGACGTAGCAACCCTCGGCAGCCAGCCGGATCAGGTCCGCGCCACGCGGCGTCCCACCACCGCCCCGGTGGTCGCTTCCGTCCCAGGTACGACCCCCGCTACTCAGCCTGGTTCGTCTCGCGCTGACCGCGTCACCCGGCCTCCCGTCTCCACGCGCGCAGCCGACGACGTTCCCCCCGCCGAGGCCGGCTCTTCCGGCATCCCTGCTCCTGAGCCCTCACCCTCCACGCAGCATCTGCCGAATTCCATGGTCCGGGCCCTGGGACTCAAGATCAACCGCATCGTCATCGACGCGGGCCACGGAGGCCACGACTCCGGCACCCTCGGCCCTGGCGGCCTCGAAGAGAAGGACGTGGTCCTCGATGTAGCGCTCCGGCTTGGCCGCCTGCTCAAGCAACGCCTCGGCGCCGACGTTATCTACACGCGCAGTGACGACACTTTCATCCCGCTCGAAACGCGCACCGCCATCGCCAACCAGGCGCAGGCTGACCTCTTTATCTCCATCCACGCCAACTCCAGTTCCGATACCAGCGCGCGCGGCGTCGAGGTCTACTACCTGAACTTCACCAGCTCGGCCGATGCGCTCGAAGTCGCCGCCCGCGAGAACGCCGTCTCCGACGAATCGATCCACCAGCTTTCCGACCTGGTGAAGAAGATCGCCCTCCAGGACAAGATCAACGAGTCGCGCGAGTTCGCTTCCGATGTCGATCAGAGCCTTTACGCCGGCCTCGACCCTGGCAACCCAGGCCTCAAAGACCGCGGCGTCAAGAAGGCCCCGTTTGTCGTGCTCATCGGCGCGAACATGCCGTCGATCCTCGCGGAAATCTCATTCCTCACCAATCCCGACGACGCCGAAGAGCTGCGCGAGCCCCAGTACCGCCAGCGCATCGCCGAATCCCTCTATCGCGGAGTATCGCGCTACGTCTCCAGCCTCAATGGGGTGCGCCTGGCGCAGGCAGGCTCGCGACCATCCAGCACCGAATAGCTCCAAACATCCATCGTCCGAAACCCCACGCGCTCTCCTGACGGGAAACCTTCCTTCCCATTCCGGTGTCCGTCTAACTATCATCGAAAGACAAGCGATGCCCAGAACCCTCGCCACCCTCCTGCCCCTCTCCGTCTTTTTCGCCTCAGCGCTGGCTGCTGCCGCGCTCGAACCGCCCATTGTGACCGTGTTGCCCAGGTCCTTCGCTGGCTGGACGTTGGTTCCCGCGAAGGACGCGCCTGCCGCTCCCAGTCCAGCAGACGGCGCCGTCTTGCAGGAATACGGACTTGCTCAACGCCAAGCTGCGATTTACGGCAAGGGAAACAGCACCGTGATCGTTCGCGGCTGGGAGTTCAAAGATGCAACCGGCGCTTTCGGGGCCTTCACCTTTTTCCGCCAGACGGGCATGCGCACGGAAAGCATTGGCCATGACGGCGCGTCGATGGGCGGTCACTACCTCTTCTGGAGCGGAACCACGGTGGTCGATGCCACATTCGCTCAGCCATCGACTGACGAGCAGTCCGCCGAAAAGTCCGCTGTCACCGCACTCGCCGCACAACTTCCGCAGGCCGGTGGCGCGGCAGGCATCCCACCGAGCCTCCCGCATTATCTGCCCACGCCGCAGCTCGATCCTTCATCGGTGAAATACGCAATCGGCCCTGCCGCCTATGCGCGCATGGGCGGCCAGCTCCCACCCACAGCCATCGATTTCAACCAGGATACCGAAGCCATCACCGCGCAATACGGCCCACAAGGCGCGCAGGCCACGCTCACTCTGCTTCTCTATCCCACTCCGCAGATCGCCGCCGCTCACTTGAAATCCATTGACGCGCTCGTGAAATCGTCCGGCCTGTCGACGAAGCGCAGCGGACCTCTCGTCGCAATCGTCAGCGGCGCATCCTCCGCTACAAAAGCCCAGCAGCTTCTCGCCGAAGTTCACTTCAACGACTACGTCACCATCAATCATCCTGAGGGCTACGTCCCCGAAGGCGCGAAGCTCTATCGCCTGTTACGCGGCATCACCGTGCTCGTCGTCGTTCTCATGTCCGCCGCGCTGCTTCTCGGCCTTTTCCTCGGAGGCGGTCGCGCGCTGTTCCGCATGGTGCGTGGAAAGCCAGTTTCCTCCGTCGCGGAAGAGGAATTCATCTCCCTCCACCTTGGCCGTTGAACAAAAAAACTGTAATCGATGGCCGCCGCCAAGGCACCCTTGCACTCTATCTAGAAGAATAAGAATGGATTACCTCAGGAATCCGGGTCCACGAGGAGAAGATAAGGAGAAAATAGACCGCCTAACCCCGACTGCAGCTCCCTTTCCGTAAACAACCTGATATCAATGCCTTAAAACCGCCCTGGATTTTGCCTTGACACCCCCTCCGCCCGCCCATACTATTGCGCCAAGAAAGTTCTGATGGCTTGCCTCCGTTGGAACTATTCTCCCTGAAGAGAAGGCTGCCCTGTTGCCGGGCGGCCTTTTCTCGTTATGATCGACAATTTTCAGGCCGGATTTTGTCCCGCGTTTTCCACTGCCAACGGATCGCTCCATCGCGCCCCGCAATTCTCACATCGCCAGTTGTTCGACGGGTCAATACTCTCCAACAGCGGATCCGCCGCGCCGCATTTTCGGGCAGGTGGGCGGTTCAAAATCTTCTACCTTCTCTCTGGATCGATCAGCGATGTCCTGGGGAATCGGGCGCGCGATGATTTGCTTTGCTTTTTCAAGTTGGTCGGCGGCGACGAGGATCCTTGCGGTCTGCGAGCCAAAATAGGACGATGGCCCGCTCGACCAAGCCTCTATCCCGGCCGGCCCGAGAAGTTCGAAAACCTGCAGGACCTGTTCGCTCGTGACGCAGTCGCAGAGTAAGGTCTTCCAGGTGTAATCCACAGGCCCTTCACTATCGTTGAATAGAGCCCCGGGATCAGAAACTCGTTTCTCCGCAGCTCGATTCCATCCTCCGAAGACGGGCCTGTTATCAGGAGGGACAGCGGTCTTTCCTCCCGGTTCAGTCAGTTTTCGCTTCTTCATCTCATCGCGCAGAACCTAGTGCGCCACGTCGGTCAGATTGCCAAGGTCCTCCGCCAGATCGATCAACTCCTCATCGCTTTTCTCCGCGTAGAGGCTCGTCAGCCGTTGCCACTCATGTCCCGGATCGGTCTGCATCGGCAGCGGTATAGACCACGCCGCGCTTTACGCTCCCAAACCGGAACGATAGAATCAAGTTCAGCCTCAACGTGCCGATCCCCCTCTGCAGGATCGGCCGTCAGCCGACGTAGCTCAGTTGGTANNCACCCTGTTGCCGGGTGGCCTTTTCGTTTGCGGTTGCGACGATCCGCATGGAAGTTAAAGTTTCGCAGCGATTCATCGCCGGATGGGATTGCCGCAGCGCGACCCCTGGCCTCGCATCATTGCTCTCGTTCTGGCTTTCATCTCGTTGTTCAACATCCCCTTCATGAGCGGATGCGAACTTGATCTTCGTCGTCGGGCAAGAGCCTGCCTCGCACGCCGGTCGCCGCCATGCCGATTTGGTAAACTGGAACGGTCAAACCAGATGCCGACGTAGCTCAGTTGGTAGAGCAGCCGATTCGTAATCGGCAGGTCACCGGTTCAAGTCCGGTCGTCGGCTCCAGTTTCACACGCCGAACACGGGAATCCTCGCCGGCGCAATCTCACCCTCGTTGACCTTGTCTGAGACCGGATCCATCGTGATCCGAGCTTCACGCAGTCTGGCCATCGCATCGACCGTCGGTCGACCCAGCAGGTATCCCTGCGCCTCATCCGCGCCCAGCGACCGGATCAGTTCCAGCTGTTCCTCCGTTTCAATTCCCTCCACGGTCACCTTCATGCCCAGGTTATGCGCCATCGTTAGGATGGACTGAACGAATGCCCGCGTTTCCGGGCGAAAGATCAGCTCGTTGACGAAGGAACGATCGATCTTTATGGCGTCGAACGCCAGCTTTGGAAGGTAGCTCAGGCACGAATACCCGGTGCCGAAGTCGTCCATCGCCAGGCTGACGCCCATGTTCTTCAGCTCCTGCATCGCCCTCGCGGCGCGGTCAATCCCCATCAGCGTCGCGGATTCGGTCAGCTCGATCTGAAGAAGCTCCGGCCTCAGTCCCGTTCGCCGCAATATCTCGCGCACTCCCCCCACAAAAGTGCTCTGGGCAAACTGGACGCTCGATACGTTTACCGCAACCTGAATTTCCCGGCCCGCCTCCTGCTGCCAGCCCGCCGCGTCCCTGCAGGCCTTTTCCATGATGGATTCGCCCAGCGGAATGATGAGCCCGCTCTCTTCCGCTACTGGAATGAAGCTCAGCGGAGAGACCGTTCCCATATCCGGGTGGTTCCATCGTGCCAGCGCCTCGAAGCGCACGATGTTGTCATTTGTCAGATCGAACTCCGGCTGGTACTCGATCGAGATCTCGTCCTCCGCGACCGCCCGCCGCAGCTCACCCTCCAGTGTCATCCGTTCCCGGGCTGCGCTCCCCAGGTCGGCGCTGAATTCGACGATGCGGTTCTTCCCGCTCCTCTTGGCGGCGTACATCGCAAAATCGGCTTGCTGCAGAAGCTCGTCTCCCTCCGTCCCATGCTCCGGAAACAGACTGATCCCGATACTGGCCCCGATGCGGATGAGGTGGCCGTCGATCTGAAACGGAGATGTCAACGTCTCCAGCAGGCTCTCCGCAACCCTTTCCGCGTCCGCCTGCGAATGAATCCCGCTCAGGATTACTGTGAATTCGTCCCCGCCGATCCGCGCCAGCGTGTCCGATTCCCGCGTCCGCAAACGCAGCCGGTCCGCCACCTGTTTCAAAAGCAGATCGCCGATCCCGTGCCCCAGGCTGTCATTCACCGGCTTGAATCCGTCCAGATCGATGTACAGCAGCGCCAGCCTTCGCCCTTCGCGTTGCGCCGCCCTCAGACTGTGCGCCAGGCGATCCGACAGCAGCCTTCGATTCGGCAACCCCGTCAGGTCGTCCACCAGCGCCATGTGCTGCAGCTTCGCTTCGGCGTCTCTCATGGCCTCATCCCGCTGCTGCAACTCCGACAGCATCCGGTTGAACCCGATCACCACGTGCGCGATCTCCTGGCTGCCCCGCACCGATACCTGCGCGTCGAACCTCTGCTCGCTCGTCACATTCCGCATCGCCGCCGAGAGATCCCGGATGGTCTGCGCCGACTCCTCAGCCCGGGCCAGCGCCGCCATCTGCAGCCGCACCCGCTTCCGCAGCGCCCGCACCCACATGAGAATCGCCAGGATCACTACCGCAAAAAGCGCCAGCAAAATCAGCGTCGTCATCAGGGTCCAGAACGGCGCGGCATGGATCACCAAAATATCGGCCGGCGTGCGCAGCAGAATTTTGAACGTAAGAGGGTCATCCATCAGGAGCTGGTAAAGATTATTTGGATCGACCTGTGTCGAACAGACCCCCGTCAGCCGCAGCACGCTGCCGTTGCGCAGGGACTTCAAATTCGCTCCCAGGTCGGAAGTATCCAGCTGCGCCGTGAAGCTGCGCCCGCCTGTTTGCAGAATCAGCGTCGATCCCGAAGGCACACTCACTGCTGTCAGCAGCCTGCCCTCTACCGTCACCAGCATGGAATCGTCGTGCCCCGCCAGGATCCATTCCGCGTTCGTCACTTCCGGCGCGATCCTGCCATGGCGGTCCAGCGAGCGAAACACCGCATCCGTCATCACCGGCGAATACTTGCCTGCCAGAATCGGATACCCAACCACCTCGATCATCTCGCCCAGACTGAGATCCCCGGTTGCGCCCCGCACCTCCACCCCGCCGCTCTCATCCTGCAAATACAGCAAATCCGGCCCGATCATCGTGATCGTGCCCGCCACCTTCACCCTGTGACCCAGCCTCGCCCCCGGTGAGAAGCGCAGCAGCTCACCCACCGGTGTCACCGCCATGCTGAACGGATCGGCAATCGCCGGCTCCAGCACATCGATGTCCGACCGCGCCGCCACCAGCAACTGGTACCCAAGAATCTGCCGGTGCGAGTTAAATATGGTCCCGAAAACTCCGCGGATTCGCACTCTTGCGTCGTCCAGATTCTCCGCATCGGGACCAGCAACGAATGTCCGCGATGTCGAAACATGAACCCGCCCAAGGTCGGTCTGCAGATCGAACGTCACAATCGGATGATTCGGGTTGTCCTCCCTCTTCATCGTGTGCACCACGCCCTCGATGCTCACGTATTGCGAGTCCAGCGATCCCGCTGCCGCGCTGGCAACCGTCACGGCCCGGGGAACCGGCATCGGGCCCATCCCTTCCGTCCGCAACCTCGGCGCTACGATGACTGGCGCGAAGCCTCCAGCGCCCGAAAGACCCACCAGTGTCACCTTCTCTCCTGCTTCGAGCCGCAGGTTCCCCGAATATTTCACGTAGATCCCAGCCGTCTGGTCCTGGAAGTAGAGTTGCCGCCATATGGGATCCACATGCGTGATCGTTCCCCGAACGCGCACCGGCAGCGCCAGTGCCGCCTTCGCCGGAGTCAAATCCCGCACCGATCGGATGGTGTGCAGCGCGAAAGGTTCTCCCTCCCCGCTGTCTGCTTCCGTGCGATCCTCGGGAATCGTATGGGTAGTCGCATGGGCAAGATCGATGCGTAGCCCATCGCGGCTCGGAAATCCCTCCACTTCGATCGCCGCTCCAGGCTTCGGCATTCGCGACTGCGGAACCTGGCACGCGATCGCTCCCCACCGATCCTCCAGCAGGAACGAATCCGAAAATGCCGCGGTGACCCTCCCCCGCAAACGAACCCGATGCCCCAGGCCCGGCGCACTCGTCACGTAGAGTGTCCGAATCGTGTACAGCGGATCCTCCCTGGGCGCTGCTTTCACGATCTGCACATCGTCGCCCGAAGCCACCCAAAGCCGCTGCCACATTACTGCGCCCTGCGAATCGCGCGCTTCTTCGGGAACACCGACGATGCGAACTTCAGCGTTCGCCAGCTTCGCGGGATCACTGCTGGGCCTGGCCACAATCACCCCTACGTCAAAGCCCGATCCCGCGATCCCCATTCCGCCACGCCCCAGCCCATCCAACCCCGCATACCGCACGAT
>PMSS01000154.1 GCA_003167515.1 Acidobacterium sp.
GAGGGCGGATTCTACGGGTGGCCGTGGTACTACATGAGCACGACTGGCGGGGTGCAGGATCCGCGGCAGGCGGGGAAGCATCCGGAGCTGGCGGGGAAGGTGATCACGCCGGACGTGCTGGTGAATCCGCACTTCGCGTCGCTGGAGATGCTGTTTTATGAGGGGTCGCAGTTTCCGGCGGGCTACAAGGGCGACGGATTTGCGGCAGAGCATGGGTCGTGGAACCGGGCGAACCGCGCGGGGTATGAGGTGATCCGCGTGCCGATGAAGGATGGGCATGCGACCGGGGAGTATGAAGATTTTCTGACCGGATTTGTACTGCCCGATGGAAGGGTTTGGGGGCGGCCGGTGGGCGTGACGGTGGCGAATGATGGGTCGCTGTTTGTTACCGACGATGGTTCCGGATCGATCTGGCACGTGAGCTACACGGGAAAATAGCGCGGATTTGTGTCGTAGTCTGAAGCGATGCAGACACTGTCGGTGATTCTGAGCCTGATATGCCGTGTGGCCATGGTGGGGCTTGCGCTGTTCGGGTTGGTAAGCTACCTCACGGGGGGAGTGCCGGCGCATCCCTCGCAGGAGTGGATGGTTCTGGCGGCTTGCGATGGGCTGGCGTTTGTGGCGCCACTGACGAAATACAGAAATCCGGCTGTGCTGGCAGGGCTGGTGACGCTGGGGGCGAATTACTGGTATCGGCACTACATGGCGATTTGGATTTTCTGGTACACGGGCATCGCCATTGTGCTGGTGCTGCTGCCGCGATACATGCGTAAGCCGAAGAAGGAGCGCCGCTGAGGTTTGAGGGCGCAGATCTTCGCTCGCGCGGGGTGCGGAGTTCCGAGGCTTCTTCGCGAAGGCTTTTTCGCGAACCCCAGGGCCATGGGATAGTCTGGTCTCTGTGATGTCTCTCTTTCGAAGCGCTGTTTTCGCCGCCGGTTTTCTGACTTCCTGGGCGGTCTGTTCCGGGTTCCCACAACAATTACCGCAGAGTTTGCCGGATGCGCCGAGTGCGCAGACGCAGACCGCTCCGCAGTCTGCGCCGCAATCGGCGCCTTCATCGACGTCGGCGCAGAGCCTGCCGGATTCACCGGACACACAGGTGCATCCCTCGCTGCAGCCGACGGGACCGACGGTGCTGTTCGAAACGAGCATGGGGCGGATGACGTGCAGGCTTTTCGACAAGCAGGCGCCGGAGGCGGCGGCGAATTTTGTGGGACTGGCGCAGGGGACGAAGGAATGGACGGATCCTGCGACGAAGCAAAAGGTGCGGGGCAAGCCGTACTATGACGGGACGACATTTCACCGGGTGATTCCGGAGTTTATGATTCAGGGCGGGGATCCGATGGGGACGGGGATGGGCGACCCGGGCTACATGTTTAAGGATGAGTTCGATCCGGATCTCAACTTTGACGTGGCGGGACGGCTGGCGATGGCGAATTCGGGACCGGACACAAATGGGTCGCAGTTTTTTATCACCGAAGTGCCGCAGCCGCAACTGGATCAGCACTACACGATTTTTGGACAATGCGACGATACGAGTGTTTGGGTGGTGAAGGCCATCGCGCGCGTGAATCGCGACAGCAACGACAAGCCGATTGAGGCGGTGGTGCTGAAGAAGGTGACCATTATTCCGGCGGGACAGCCGGTTCCGGCGGCGCCGGGGCCGGCAGCGGCAGGGTCTGGCCCAACGGGGCCGTCGGGTCCAACTGGTGCTTCCGGGCCAGCGCAACCGCAGTTCTAACTTTCACCTGAGCGAAAATTCACACGAAATACCATACGAAATACCAAACAGGAGTTCACATGTCTCGTCAGCCAGGAACGTACGCGGTGTTCACGACCAACCAGGGGCAATTTGTCTGCCGGCTTTTTGAAGAGGAAGCGCCCAAAACCGTAACCAACTTTATCGAGCTGGCGGAGGGGAAGCGGGAGTGGCTGCATCCCGTCACCCGGACGAAGAGCAACAACCGGCTCTACGACGGGACGATGTTTCACCGCGTGATTCCGGATTTCATGATTCAGGGCGGCGATCCGGCGGGGACGGGGATGGGCGGGCCGGGATACAAGTTTGAGGACGAGACGAAGACCTCGCCGCACCGGTTCGATAAGAAGGGGAAGCTGGCGATGGCGAATGCGGGGCCGAACACGAACGGGTCGCAATTTTTTGTCACCGTGGCTGCTACAGATTGGCTGACGGGGAAGCACACCATCTTCGGCGAAGTGGTCGAGGGGCAGGACGTGGTGGACAAGATTTCGAAGGTTTCGCGCGATCGCCAGGACCGGCCGGCGGATCTGGTGGTGTTGCAGACGGTTGCGATCGAGCGGGTGTAATGCGGTGTCGCCTGCATGGGTGCTGGCTGGTGGGCGCTTTGGCCCTTGCCATTTGGGCGGGCGGGGCATGGGCGCAGACGTATGTTCCGGGGACGATCGCGTTTTCGGGGACTGATATGAGCCAGGCGGAGCTGCTTGCGTTTACCGGGCTTCATCCGGGTGAAGCGGTGACGCGCGATCAGATACAGGCCGCGTCGGACAAATTGACGGGGACGGGATTGTTTACCGATGTGCGCTTCTCGTTCGATGGGAGCCAGCTGAGCTTTGTGCTGAACCCGTCGGTGGCGGTGGTGCCGGTTCGCTACGACAATTTTCCGTGGTGGGACGATAAGGCGCTGAATGCCGCTGTGGCGGCTAAGGTTCCGCTGTTTCACGGGGCGCTTTATCCTGGCGGAGCGATGCGGGAGCAGGTGATTGCGGTGCTGACTTCGTTGCTGGCGGCGAAGGGGGTGCAAGGCGCGGTGATCGCTACAACGCCGGTGGGAGATGCGAACGGCGATCAGGTGGCGATTCTGTATCGGATCGACACGCCGGCGGTGGTGGTTGAGCCGGTGCATGTTGAGGGCTACAGCGGGGTGTGGACGCAGCCTCTGCAGGCGGTGGAGAAGGCTACGTTCGGGCAGCCTTTTGACGGGTCGATTCGCAACAAGGTGGCGGCGGCGGTGCGCAGCGTTTACGACAGCCTGGGTTTCCTCGGGATGACGATGACCGATCCGGCATGGGGTGCGCCGCGGGTGGTTGGCGGGAAGGTGCTGGTTCCGCTGAAGGTGTCGATTACGTCGGAAGGCGGCGGGCAGTTTCGGGTTTCGGCACTGCACTTTAACGGCGATCTGTTCATGACGGAGGAGCAATTCGCGCAGCGGGCGAAGTTGCATCCGGGCGATGTGGCGAATCAGGATTTATGGAAGCAGACGCAGGAGATGGTTGCTGCGCCTTACAAGACGCATGGGTATATTGAGGCGAAAATCGATGCTGCGCCGGCGCTCGATCGCGCCAACCGCACCGTGGATTACACGATCACGGTTGAGCCTGGCGCGGTGTATCGCATGGGCAAGCTGACGGTGGTGAATCTGAGCGAGTCGCAGAAGGCCGATGTGCTGCCATACTGGAAGATGCGGGAGGGCGATGTGTTCGACGCCAGCCTGATTCCGAACTTTATGGCGGACTACCATCGGTTGCGCGCGCCGGGGCTGCAGTCGATTCGCGGGTGGAGTTTCCACGCGAAATGGACGGCGAGCCAGGACGCGCATATGGTGGATGTGGTGCTGACGTTTGAGCCGCCGCGGGGATGATTCAACCGGCTACATCTTGCGGACTCACTCCTGCTTTGTGCCACTCCATTCGAGATAGGAATGCCAATCGGTTTGGCCAGGCATCTGAATCTGAAATTTGCCGGTCATGATCTCTGACTTCAGTTCATAAACGAGGCGGAACCGCGGGCCTGGGGATGGTTCTGACAGAAAGACGACGCTGGTTGGTGTGGGCGTCGAAACGTCGTAGTGAATGACGTGACCCTCATTGTCAAAGTAAATCGCCTTGAGGGGCTGACCGGGGGCATCCTCGAAGACATAGAGCAGATCGCCATGCGCGCAATCAAAGCTGGCGGGGCTTTTGCAGTTTGGATCTGAGGTGCTGTGGCGCCCCAGGATGTGGCCTCCAAGCTCTGGCTGGAAGGTGTAGCGTCCACTCGTTGCTACGCCGGCGTTGCCCTGAGCTCTTGCGTCCCATGTGCCTTCGAGGAAGCCCAGGGGTTTCCATGGGTCCGGGTTGGAGGCAGGGATTTGGGCGGTAGCGGTTTGTGCTGCGAGCGGCAGGGAACAACTCATCAGGAGTGCGATGCAAAGGTGCTTCAGAGGGCTTCTCCTTTCATCTGCGCCGCGAATCCTCGCATGCGCTCTTCTATTTGTTCCGGTGTCAGAACCTCGCGAATTTCAGAGAGAGCCCACATGTGGCCGAAGGGGTCGCGAACCCAACCGTACCGATCTCCCCAGAACATATCGGTGGGCGGCATAGCTGGACTGGCTCCGGAATCGATCGCGCGTTTGTAAGCCTCGTATACGTTTGCAACGGCAACCTGGAAGACGCAGGTTGAACCGGAGAGCGTTTCGGGTGGGGCGAGGAGAGCGCCTTCCACTCGATCTCGCCGCTGCGCTGGCTCTTCCGTCGAGAGCTGGATCAGGGATTCCCAAACTTTGAGGTGAAGGTGCTCACCGTCGCCGCCCGGCGATGGAGATCGATAGAGGACCCTGGCCGAGAATGCTTTCTCATAAAAGGCCAGAGCTTCTTCCGCGTTGCGAACGACGAGATGGGGCACGATTACGCCTGGATCGGGGACAGAACCTTTAACCGCCATTCCTGATTTTTCTCCGAGATGGATTTCGAGGGCTGCTCTTTTGCGCAGGGACGAAGGACCAGGCATGACCCGAAGGATCAAAGAAGCGCTTGTATTGGCTGGACCACTCGAAGACCAGGCGAATGGGCTCGACCGTCAGCTTGTAACGCTGCTCCAGGCCGACTTTTTCGGAGGTGACGAGATTCGCCTCTCGCAGTTCGCGCAGATGCTGTGAGACTGCCGGCTGGGATATGGCAAAGGATCGCGTCAATTCCTTTACGGAGCAGTTTGAGCGAGAGAGCAAAGTGATGATCTGTCTGCGAGCCGGATGCGCGATTGCTTTGAAGACGATGTCTGGGCAGGTCATGGACTGCAAGCGATAGTACATAAGGTTTTCCTTATGCACAAGCGATTCGGAGTTTCGGGCAGCTGCTCATTACACCCTTTTGGATGGAACGTGTGCTGAGTGTCACCAAATCAGGTGACCGAGGCCGAGCAATCCATACTTCCGGTAGCCGGTCACTCGGGAACCATGCTCCGCCGGCTCGCTGATTGGATATCGGCCTAAATTTCCTCGGCGATACCCTAAGTCTTGTCGTCGATGAGGAACTGCTCGATCTTGCCGTCGGCAAGGTCATATTCCGCAACTTGCAGTGTTCGGTGTTGATAGATGAGGGTCAGCGCATAGTGTTTGGCGCCACCGCGCGATTGTGTGGAATCGAGCCTTACTCGCTCTAAATCGCCGAGAGACGCGAGACTCTGACGAATGTCGCTCAGGGCCTGGTGGGTGAATGTCTCTGAAGCATCGGGTGCGAGATCGCCGCGGTCTACGCGTCCCTGGGCAACGTTCAACATGAGCCTGCGTGCTCTCGCTTCGATTACGTTCTCGGTTGGCATATCGGCTGGCGGCGTGGACGAGACCGCGGTATCGGAGCCATAGGTTTCCGTCGGCCTGATGCCAACCAGGCTCTGCAACCCTCAGCAAGCTCGCTGGTGGTATTCGAATACTCCGCGTTTGTCAGGATGACGACAGCAGCTTTCAAGTCAGGCAGCACAAAGTTGTGTGACCGGAACCCAGAGATCTCTCCGGGGTGATGAAGCAGCAGGTGCGGCTTGCCATCGATCCCCGCGACATTTCTCACAAAGAATCCAAGCCCATAGCCTGTCGAACGTCCATCGGTCGTCATGATCTCGGAGCTTATGGCCCGGTAGGAGGCTGCACTCAATAGACTCTGGTTCATCACACTGATGTCCCAAAGGGCTACATCTTTGGCGGTCATTTCGAGATCGGCCATCGCGAAGAGCCAATTGCCACCTGTCAGAGGAGCGAGACGAGGCGGTCCCAGAGCAAAGCGATAATACCCAAGCGCATTGCGTTCTGGCTGGCTCGGATGATCGGCGAAAGTCTCGTCCGTAATACCGATGGGCCGCAGAACATCATCGGCCAGGAACTTCTCGTAGGATTCACCTGTGACCTTTTCGACAATCCGTCCTGCGATCACATAGTTCGTTCCTGAATATTGCCACTCCTGCCCAGGAGGAAAATCAAGCGGTCGCTCAGCCCAGGTTTTCAAGATGGCATCGACGCTGGTGGGCCGCTGCATCCGGGCCGGGATGTACTCCTGTAAGAAGTAGTCGCGATAACCCGAAGTGTGGCTCAAAAGCTCGCGAAACGTTACCTGGCTGGCGTCGGTCAGGTAAGGCAGCTATTTCGATACGCCGTCATCGAGGGACAGCTTGCCACGATCAGCCAACATCAGGATCGCTGCCGCCGTAAACTCTTTGCTTACGGAACCAATAGCAAAGAGGGTGGAAACACTTGCCGTTTTAGAAGACGACGTTCTCTCCATATGACCTGCGTCGTTTGGCAGTTCAGCGAAGCCATATGCCTTCAGGTAAGCGATTTGGCCGTGACGTACGATCGCAAGAGAAATCGCCGGTACGTCATTGCGTCGCATGATCGTTTGAACGGCCTGGTCCACCTGCAGGCTTTCAACTTTGCTCATGGGAACGGCGGCCGTCGACGCCTGCGCCGGAAGATGCGGAGTCGCCGCAAGGCAAAGGCAGAATCCCGCCAATTTCCTGAAAAAGGCGCGAGATTGGATTCTTCCCGTCACTGAGACAGGATATAGAACAAGGCGCTATAACCAGAAGTTCCTGGTTCACCGAGCCTTGTCGGGAAATCCTCGGCGGCCCAATCGGGCGTCAAGCTCCGATTAAGAATGGACTGTCGGCAATTGGGAAGTAACATGCCAGACTGAGCGATTCCGGGATCAGTCGGCCTTCGGCTGCGCTCCAGGCTCACATTATCGCGGGGCGGTTTCATTCCGCCGGAATCAGTGGCTTCATAACGGGTAGAATCGCTGGCCGGAACGACCGGTATCAGGGTTGAGGGGCTCCCATGGCGATTCGGTGTGCTGAGTGTCACCAAATCAGGTGACCTTCGTCACCGATAGGACCCTGGTGCGGGCGTAGGGTCAGTAAAAGCCCAATCAGCGGAAAGTGAGGGCTATCGGCTATGCCGGCCTCCAGAGCGTTACATTCGGATACGGACGGGAAGACGACGTACCTTCACGCCGCGAAGCCGTTCCCGTTCAAGACGATCGTGGCGGCTATCGATTTTTCGGAGGAGTCGTCGGCGGCATTGCGCTGCGCGCAGGAACTGGCGCGGCTGCGGCACGCGATGCTGCTGCTGATCCATGTGATCGATCCGGTCGGGTATGCGTTTCCTTCGGGCGCACCGGTGGCGGTGGGCCGTGATAAAGCGGCGCGCGAGGAGCTGGGGCGGATTGAGGCGGAAGTGCGGAAGCAGGGCATTCCGGTTCATTCGCGGGTGGAAACGGGGATCGTGTGCGAGCGGATTCTGCTGTCGCTGCGGGATCATAAGGCGGCGTTGCTGGTGTTGGGCACGAAGGCCATTACCGGCGCGGGGCGTGCGGCGCTGGGGGCGGTGACGCGGCAGTTGCTGGCGCATTCGCCGTGCCCGATTCTGACCGTCGCTCCGGATGCTCCAGGGGCGCCGAGAAAGTTTGGGCAGTGGAACAATGTGCTGGCGGCGACGGACTTTTCTCTTGCTTCTCTGAGCGCCCTCCACTACGCACAGCGAGTTGCGGGGGGACATCTGATCGTGCTGCATTCGGCGCGTTGCGGACGGCATGAGGTTTGTCCGAACTGCCTGGAGCGGCTGCGGTTTCTGGCACCGTTTGACGAGGCGCACGGATTGCCGGTGGATCACGTGGTGACGGGCGGCGATCCTGTGGCGACGATCGTTGAAGCCAACGCAAGGCTGCAGCCGGACCTGATCGTGCTGGGTGCGCCTTCGCCGGAGCATCAGGAGCATGACCTCGAACACAGCACGGTGGCGCGGGTGATTGCGGCGGTATCGACGCCGGTGCTGATTGTGCCGGAGAGCCGGGAACGGTACGCGGACGAGCTGATTGAGGAAGTGGCGACGGCGTAGAAGCAGTGGACAGGGAACAGGGTACAGAACAACAGCGGTCAGCCATCAGCGTTCAGAAAAGCACAGGCATTCGAGGATTCCAGATCTCAAAGGCGATATCC
>PMSS01000199.1 GCA_003167515.1 Acidobacterium sp.
CCGTAGCTCTTTGACATCTTGCGGCCGTCGGTGCCGGGTAGCTTGGGTGATGGGGTGAGGAGGACCTGGGGTTCGGGGAGGATCTCAATCGAGTCCGCGCGCTTATAGAACTGGTTGAAGCGGCGTGCGACTTCGCGGGTCAGCTCGACATGCGCCACCTGGTCCTGGCCGACGGGGACAAAGGCGGGCTGGTAGATGAGGATGTCAGCGGCCTGGATCAGCGGGTAGCCGAGGAATCCATAGGTGCTCAGGTCTTTGTCCTTGAGGTTCTCCTGCTGCTCCTTATAGCTGGGGACGCGCTCCAGCCAGCCAATTGAAGTGATCATGGAGAGGAGCAGGTGGAGTTCAGCGTGCTGTTTGACGTGGCTCTGGACGAAGAGGACCGATTTGGCGGGGTCGAGGCCGGCGGCGAGGTAGTCGAGGATGACTTCGCGGGTGTTCGCGGGGATTTGCGAGGGGTCGGCGTAGTCGGTGGTGAGGGCGTGCCAGTCGGCGATGAAGTAGTAGCAGTCGTATTGAGGGTCGTTTTGCAGGCGGACCCAGTTGTGCAGGGCGCCCATATAGTTGCCGAGGTGAAGTTTGCCGGTGGGGCGCATGCCGGAGAGGACGCGCTTACGGGCTGTGGCGCCAACACGGGGCGCGTCAGGGGACCCGGCAAGACGGGCAGGAGAAGTGGGGTTCGACACTGGTTCCTTCGTGAGGGAAATCGCTTTGAATATTGTACGAGAGGCGTGGGTCAGCCAGATCAGATTGAAACGGCGCAGTTTATAAAATGTGTCTAGTCTATCTTGACAAGACAGAATTATTGAATGTAAGCTGTCTTTAGTTTGGAGGTTTTTATGCAGGCAGATTACAGCAACAAGATCAGAGCGCACGCTGAGCACCAGTACGTTGTTCCGGCGAGGCGCGAGGGACGAAGGAAGTTCGCGATTCGTGTTCGTGATGTGCTGAACACGATGGTGGAAAGAGAAGGGCTTCCGCGGCAGAATGTTCCGCAAGTCTGTAGCGCACTACGCTCTCCGAGAAAATTCCTGGAGCCGCTCGGCCTGGAGATTGAAAAGGTAGAGGGACCGCCCTCCCAACAGAGCCCGACTGTTGTTTTCCATTATCGTTTTGTGAAGGAGAGTAAGGAGCCGGGAGCCGGTGTTGTCTCAGTCCATCGCGAAGACGAAACTGCGCGCTCGTCGAAGTCTCCGATCGCTAGATTGCGTGGTTTGCTCAGAGATGAGATGGCTGCGTATGGGGGCGGAGAAGCCTTCCTGAAGTGGTTGCGAACTGACCCTGAAAAGGACAGGCGATGAGCAAAGTCTACTGGGACACAATGCTGTTCATATATTTGCTGGAAGACAACAAGCAATTTGCCTCGCATGTTGAAGCAATCTACGACCGAATGCAGGTTCGTGGAGACTCGCTTTTCACGAGTTTTCTGAGTTTGGGAGAGGTGCTTGCCGGAGTTCAGGGTTCTCCGCAAAAGGCCACCGAGATCCGAGAGAATTTTTCAGCAATGAACGTCCAGCTCGTGTCCTTCGAGGGCGGGGCAGTCGATACTTTCGCTTCGCTGCGGGGCATGCGGAAACTCGCCACCGCGGATTCCATTCACCTGGCGTGTGCTGCGACGAAGGGTATCGATCTGTTTCTGACTGGAGACAGGCAACTCGCGAAGCAAATTGTGCCTGGGATACAGTTCATCTCCAGCATCGAGAACAGTCCGATTTGAGTTCATCAGGAATCTCTGCGCTGTAAGCTAGAAGCCGGGATTCTTACGTGAAGACGGCGATCAGCGTATCGAAGGAAGACTATCTCAAGGCGATTCTGGAAGCCGAGAGCGAGGGGCGGACGGTGATTTCGGCTACTCTGGCGCATTGGCTGGAGGTGTCGCCGCCTGCGGTTTCGATGGCTCTGCGGAGGCTGAAGCGCGATGGGTTCGTGGACGTGCGGGCGGATGGCGTGGTGCGGCTGACGCCGAAGGGGCATGCGGCCGCGTACAAGACGGCACTGCGGCATCATCTGATCGAGCGCATGCTGTCGGAGATGTTTGGGATGCCGTGGTACGAGGTGCACGACGAGGCAGAGCGGCTGGAGCATGCGGTGTCGCCGGCGTTTGAGGCGCTGCTGATGAAGAAGCTGGGTGAGAAGGGGACTTGTCCGCACGGGAATGCGGTGCTGCCGGAGAGCGATACGAAGCGGAAGAAGCATGGGGTGCGGCCGCTGGCCGAGGTTCCGGAGGGCACTGACTGCACGGTGACCAGTTTGTACGAGCGGGACCCGAAGCTGCTGCGGTTTCTGCATCAAACGGGGATCGAGCCGGGCGGCGACGTGCGGGTGGTGCAGCGGAATTACGATCAGACGCTGGCGATCGAGACGCCGGCAGGGCATTTCACGATCGGTCCAGCGGCGGCGGAGAAGGTGCGCGTGAAGCGTGGTGCGGGCCGGGCGGGCGCCGCGAACGGTGGCCGGAGCCGCTGATTGTGGCGTGTGGATCTGCTGGTCGAGGCCATGTGAGCCGGACTGCGGTTTGTCTGGGTAGATAGAATTCCTGAAGAAACTCAAACTATGTTCATGCTGCGTGCTGCCCGTATGATTTGTGGTGCGTCGATCGTGCTGGCGGCGATTCCGGCGGGGGCGCTCGATCCGCACGCGGCACTTGTTCAATATGGATATCAGTCGTGGCAGACGGATACGGGGCTGCCGCAAAACACCGTCCGCGCCATTGTGCAGGGGCGCGATGGGTTCCTGTGGATTGCAACCGAGGGTGGTTTGGTCCGCTTTGACGGTGTCGATTTCAAGGCGATGACGCGGGCGAACACGCCGGAGCTACCCAGCGATCTGGTCGACGACCTGATGGAGGATCGGTCGGGGACACTCTGGATCAGCACTTCGGGCGGGCTGGCGCGGATGCGAGCGGGGAAGGTTGAGGCGTTTGGGGCGGCGCGGGGGATTCCTGCTACGCAGGTTTGGCGGGCGTTTGAGGATGGGCGAGGTGCGGTGTGGGCGCTGACGGCGGCGGGGCTGTTTCGGATTGAGGGTGAACGCGTGATGCGCGTAGCGCTGGACGAGGGGCTGACTGAGAACAGCACCATGGTTGCGGGTCCTGATGGATCGCAGTGGCTGGGCACTGCGGAGGCGTTGATGCGGGCCGATGGCAGCGGCGGAACTTTCCGCGCGGTGGGGACGGCGGGAGAAGTGCTGACGCTGGCTGTGGATCGGAGTGGCACAGCGTGGGCGGGATTGCGGTCTGGGCTCGAGGCTTGTTCGGCAACAGGGTGCCGCAACGTGGCTATGCCCGGTGGAGCGGCGAACGCATTGCTCGCTGATCCGTCTGGGCGAATGTGGATTGGGACGGATGCGGGTTTGTTCTTTGCGGACGGAGGAAAGGTTCAGGGGTTTGGGCAAACCACGGGGCGAGTGGGTTTTCTGTATTGCGATCGACAGGGAACGGTTTGGGCAGGAACGGCGCACGGGCTGATGCGGATTGTGCCAGGAGGCCAAGGTGCGGCGGAGTTGCTGCGGGGCGGCGATGTTTTTCTGAGTGCGGCGGAGGATCGCGAAGGCGATTTATGGCTGGGGACGGAGTCTGGCGGGTTGGCGGTGCTGCGGGATCGGAAATTTTCGGCGCTGACGGCGGAGGATGGATTGACCGATGAGTATGTTTTGTCGCTGGCGCAGGCACCGAACGGCCATGTTGGCGTGGGTACCAAGGGCGGAGGACTCAACGTATTTCACGATGGCAGATTTCGCGCGCTAACGACGGCGCAGGGTTTGTCGAGCAATGTGGTGCTCGCGATGGCTGCAGCCGCAAATGGCGATGTGTGGGTGGGAACGCCGGATGGGTTGAACCTGATCCGTGGTGGTGAGGTGGCGCGGGCGTTCACGACGGCGGACGGACTGGCCGACGATTTTGTGCGATCGCTTGAGGTGGGGAGCCACGGGGAACTGTGGATCGGGACGCGGCGCGGGTTGTCGCGGTATGAGGACGGCCGGTTCACGACGTGGACGGCGCTCGATGGGCTGGGCAGCGATTTGATCGGGGCGATGACTGAAGACAAGGAAGGCTCGTTGTGGATTGGGACGCTGGGTGGGTTGAGCCGGTTTCACGACGGGCAGTTCAGGAACTACACGACGAAGGACGGGCTTTCGAGCAACGTGGTCACTGCACTTTACGAAGATTCCGCGGGGACACTTTGGATTGGAACGAATGATGGTGGACTGAACCGATGGCGCGCGGGCAGGATCGTGAGCGTGGCCTCGCGACCGCTGCCGGCGCGGGTGATCGGGATTCTGGAGGACGCGAGCGGGTTCCTGTGGATGAGCTCGAATACCGGGGTTTATCGGGTAAGCCGCGATGGGCTGAACCGCACAGCAGACGCAGGGGTGGCGCCGGACGTACTGCGCTTCGGTGTGGCGGACGGAATGCGCATCAGCGAGTGCAGCAGCGGCGGGCATCCGGCGGCTGTGCGGTTGTTGGATGGGACGCTGTGGTTTGCGACGCTGAAAGGGATTGCGCGCGTCGATCCGGAACACATGCCGGTGAATCGGGTGCCGCCGCAGGTGGCCGTGGAGCGGGTGAGTGTGGATGATGCGGCGCAGACTTCAGTTGCCGATCTGAAGATCGCGCCCGGACACAGCCACTACGAGTTCGATTATGCGGGGTTGAGTTATGTGGCACCGCAAAAAGTGGAGTATCGATACCAGCTGGAGGGGTTCGATCGGGGATGGGTGGATGCGGGGACGCGGCGCGCCGCTTATTACACGAACTTGCCGCACGGGACGTATACGTTTCGCGTCATCGCGCGCAACAACGATGGAGTGTGGAGCACAGCGGCGGCCACGGCGGAACTGACCATCGAGCCGCACTTTTATCAGACAGTCTGGTTCCAGATGTTGGTGATCGTGGCGATTGCGGGCCTGGGTTATGCGGCGTGGCGGCGTCGTCTGCTGCACGTGGAACGCGAATTCCAGGCGGTGCTGGGCGAGCGCACGCGCATTGCGCGGGAGATTCACGATACGCTGGCGCAGGGGTTCGTTGCGGTGTCTGTGCATCTGGAGCTGGTTGGGCAAGTGATGCGGAATTCCGCAGAGGCTGCGCGAGAGCAGCTGCAGCACGCGCAGGCGCTGGTGAGGAACAGCCTAGAAGACGCGCGGACTTCGATCTGGGAGCTGCGATCGCAGGCGGCGGAGCGTGAGGATCTGGCAGTGCGGATTCTGAAGATGGCGGAGGAAGTGACGGCTAGAGCGGGGGCGCACCACTCCGCCGCGGCGAATGCGGGACCTCGGATGCCGGAGATGCGTGCGCGCGTACAGATGCAGGTCACGGGAACAAACCATCCGCTGGAACCAGGTGTGGAACGGGAGCTGACTCGGATTGCGCGCGAGGCGGTGGTGAATGCGGTGCGCCACGGCGATCCGGAGAACATTGTGCTGCGGCTGGAGTTCGAGGGGAGTATGTTCGGGATGGAGATTTGCGACGATGGACGGGGATTTGCGGGGGCTCCGGTGGATGGATCGAGCGGGCACTTCGGACTGACGGGGATGCGGGAACGGGCGGCGGGGATCGGGGCGACGCTGACGGTGGAAAGCGGCGCGGGCGAGGGAACCACGGTTCGGCTGCATCTTCCTCTGGGCGCTCCTCTATCGCGGGAGACGGAGACGAAAAAGTAACTATGGCTGATACGATTAATATTTTGGTCGTCGACGATCATCACATCGTGCGCCAGGGACTGGCGGCGTTGCTGAAGACGGTGGCTGGATTCGCTGTGGTGGCGGAGGCCGCGGATGGGGAACAGGCGGTTGAGCTTTACAGGAAACACCGGCCCGATGTGACGCTGATGGATCTGCGCTTGCCGAAGATGAATGGGGTCGAGGCCATCGGGAAGATTCGCGGGGAATTTCCGGCGGCGCGGATCATCGTGCTGACTACGTTCGATGGAGACGAGGACATTTATCGCGCCATGCAGGCGGGGGCCAAGGGGTACCTGCTGAAGGGCATGGATCTGGCGGAGCTGACCGATGCGGTGCGCGTTGTGCATGCCGGGAAATCGCGGATTCCGTCGCGCGTTGCGGAGAAGCTGGCCGAGCGGATGAGCGGAGCGACACTAACGGCGCGCGAACTGGAGGTGCTGCATCTGATTGTGGCCGGCAAGAGTAATAAGGATATCGGGAACGCGCTGTTTATTTCTGAGGCGACCGTGAAGACGCACGTGAACAGTCTGCTGAGCAAGATGGGCGTGGAGGATCGGACGCAGGCAGCGACTACAGCGCTGCAGCGTGGCCTTGTGCATCTGGACTAAGAAGCAGGGAATGGGCAACAGGGAATAGGGTATAAAGTGAATCGGCCGAGCGGGAACGATCTGCGGCGATGGATGGTTACGGGTTTTCTGGCCGTGACCTTGGTCTGGTGTGGGCGTACGCAGGAGACTCGTGCGGCGGAGTGGCATCAGGCCAGCGACACTGAGTTGCGCTCGGTGATTCCCGCGCGCGCGCCGGTTGTGAAGGAAAGGATCGAGACAGAGATGCGTTCCGCCTCGGGAATCACCAATGGGCACGGGAAATTTATTGCGGGCGTGGTGCTGATCACGGCTGGATATTCGGCGGAGGGAAAGTACTCGCACTTTTTTCTGACGCAGGTTCCGCTCAGGCTGGGCACGGATGTGAAGCTGGCGCCGGGAGAATACGTACTGGGCTATGAGCACACCGACAATGGGCTGCTGGTCCACTTTTATGAGGCGGCAACGGGACAACCCGAAGGCAGTGCGCTGGCCACCATGATGGCCGGGGTTACGCGAGTAGAATCGTTTCGCATCTGGCCGCCGGCGGATCGCTCCGCCATTCAGATTGGGCGTTTCGGCCTCAGTTATCAGATCGGGAGCTAACAGGCATGGCGCAGAGCGCGTCGCAAAAAGAACAGAAGGTGCTGGAAGCGCTGAACGAGAACTGGCAGGCGGAGATGCGCGGCTTCCACACCTACAATACGCTGGCGGAACGAGACGACGACTCGATCCGCAGGAAGACGCTGCGGCATATAGCCGAGGCGGAGGCACAGCATGCGGCGCTGTGGGCGAAGCGGATTCGCGAACTGGGCGCTGAGTTGCCGAAATACGACGGCAAGGCAACTGGCGACGCCGATACTCTGGTGAACCGGCTGGGCGGTCCGCAGATGGCGCTGCGGCGGCTGGAGATCGATGAGAGCCGCGACATTGCGCGGTATGGACAGCAGCTGAAGGAACTCGGGGACGAGCCGAGCATCGCCATTCTGAATCAGGTGATCGCCGACGAGCAGGAACATTATCGCGAGCTGAGCGAGCTGATCCGGCATCGCTATCCGAAGACAGCGACCAGTTCGGACGCGGCGCGGAAGCAGCTGGACGAACTGCTGACGCAGCGCAATCGTTCGGGACGGCAGACCGCGGGTTGGATTGGCGATGCGATCTACGGGGTGAACGACGGGCTGGGCGCAATCTTCGGAATAGTGTCCGGTGTTTCAGGCGCGACACTGGGCAACAGCCACTGGGTGCTGCTGTCCGGAATTGCGGGGATGGTTGCGAGCGCGCTCTCGATGGGATCGGGCGCGTATCTGGCGGCGAAGAGCGAGCGGGAAATTTACGAGGCGGAACTGGCGCGGGAGCGCGAGGCGATCGAGATGAACGGACCTGAGGCGCGCGAGTTGCTTTCGCTGTACTACCAGGTGAAAGGGATTCCGCGCGACGACGCTGACCACGTGGTGGAGCATCTGGCCGAGTCTCCGGAGAAGTTCATGCGAGCGCTGGCGGCGGAGCGGCTGAGCATGACGGAAGAAGGGCTGAGCCAGCCGCTGGTGTCGGCCTGGTCGGGAGCGCTGTCGACCGCAGTGGGAGCGTTCATTCCGATTTTGCCGTTCTTTTTTCTGAGCGGGTATCCCGCAGTGATCCTGTCGGCGATTGTCTCGCTGATTGCGCATTTTGCGGTGGGAGCGGCGAAGTCGCTGATCACGGTGCGCTCGTGGTGGGCGAGCGGACTGGAGATGACACTGGTGGGCGCAGTGGAAGGCGCTGCGACTTACGTGATTGGGATTGGGCTGGGGCGGCTGGGGGCGTAAGAGCAGGGAACAGGCAAAAAGTAACAGTTCCCGCTACATTCAGGGTGACAATCCTTGTTGATTCACGATAATTGTGCCAATCACTGTTGCATGTGGGCGTAGTAGTCCTGCAGCGTGAAGAATGCCTTTTTCTTTTCTCCTTTGTCAGAGACGAGGCCTTTGCGGTTGTAGTCGTCCTGGATGCCGGGAAGCTGGCGCATGGGTGAACGGAAATCCATCAGAACCCAGGGAGTCATGCCGCGCAGGAAAGGAATCTTGCCGAGCATTTGGAACTGTTGCCTGAACACATTGTCCTGGTATTCCTCGGTGAACATTTCCGTGTCGGGACCATGCAGGCCGGCTTTCGCGCCGGCGCCGAATTCGCTGATGATGACGGGCTTGCCGAGCGGATTTTGCCAGGTGTAATTGGGAATATCGGCGGGTTTGCCCTGGTACCAGCCGAGATATTCGTTATAGCCGAGGACGTCGAGGTCCTGACCGAGCGGGTCGTCGAGTGTGGCTGTCGTTCCTTCGAAGTGGGTCACGATAGCGGAGGTGACGAGGCGGGTAGGGTCTTCGCTGCGCGCTTGCTGAGCAAGTTGATGGATGAAGGCATCGCGCTCGGGGCTCTCGGGCGTCTCGTTGGACATGGACCAGAGAATGACAGAGGCGTGGTTGTGGCCGCGGCGGATCATCTCGTGCAGTTGCTGTTTGGCGCCGTCGAGGGTGTGAGGATCGGTCCAGTCAATGCCCCAGTAGACGGGAATCTCGGACCAGACCATGATGCCGAGCTTATCGGCCAGGCGGTATTCGTTTTCAGCGTGCGGGTAGTGCGCCATGCGGACGAAGTTGCAGTGGAGCTCGTGCGCCCAGCCGAGGAGGGATTCGGCGTCCTTGTCGGACCAGGATCGGCCGGAGCGGAAGGGCGCCTCATCGTGAAAACTGACGCCGCGCAGGAAGACGGGTTTGCCGTTGAGGAGAATCTGATCGCCCTGGACTTCGATGGTGCGGAAGCCGATGTCGTCTTTTAGTTCGTCGGAACCGGCGTGGAGCGAGATTTCATAGAGGCGGGGACGCTCGGGTGACCAGAGCTCGAGGCCGGGAGCGGCGAAGGAGAACTCGGCGCGGCCATTTGTATCAGTCACTGCGTCTTTTTCAATGTGCAGGCCGGGGATGCTGAAGGTGACGCGGGTTCCGGGACCAGCTCCGACGAGGTGGACGTAGCCTTCGAGCTGGGCGTGATCGGAATTCGGCAGACCGCGCTTGAGCTGAAGGGAGTAGTCGTCGATGTAGCTTTCCGGAACTTCAACGAGAGAAACGGGGCGGGTGATGCCGCCGTAATTCCACCAGTCGAATTTGACGGTGGGTACGCGTTCGACGGCGCGCTGGTTATCGACGGCGGCGACGATAAAGTTGTCGCCGTCCTTCACGGTATCGGTGATCTCGCAGTCAAAGGGGGTGAATCCGCCCTCGTGGTCGCAGACATGCGCGTCGTTGACGAAAATGTGGGCGGCGTAGTTGGCCGATCCAAAGTGCACAAAGACATGGGTGCGGGGCTTTGGGTGCCAGGTGAAGTCGCGCTGATACCAGAGGAGGCCTTCGTAATAGAAGAGCGAATCTTTCTGGGAGTTCCAGTCGCCGGGGATATCGAGCGTGGGTGACCTGGCGAAGTCGTACTGGACGAGCGGACCGCCGGGGACGTAGTGCGCGTTCTTCGCATAGCCGTTCAGGCTGGCGTGGTCGGGGTTCGATCCCCACCCGTCGCGAACGGGGTCGGGGATGTAGTGCCAGGGGCCGTTGAGGCTGGTCTGGGGACGGTTGTCGATGTCGACGAGGAGTGTGGTTTGCTGCGATTGGGAGGTGAGCGCGAAGAACGGGAGGGCAGCAGAAAGCAGAAGACGAAGTACAGAGCGGCGGCACATGCGGACCATCTTAAACGGAATCAGGAACCGGAGCGGGGCAGTCGGAAGCGATTGGCTCGGTCGAATTCGTCGCGCAGCTCGGGGGTTTTGAGGTTTTCGCGGATGTGGGCAAGGCGCTGCTCGAGCGCGTGCAGGGAGCGGGCGATAGCGTCGGAGTTGGTGTGGGCGATGTCGCGCCACATGGAGAAGGGACTGGCGCCGAGGCGCGTCATCTCGCGGAGCGCGCGACCGCCGATGGGGAGGAGGTCGGCGTTGGCGGCGAATTCGTCTTCGAGCAGGGCGCACATGGCGGTGGAGACGAATTGGGGAAGATGGCTGATCCAGGCGCAGAGGACGTCGTGGCGCTCGGGGTCGATGTCGATGACACGAGCGCCGAAGAGGGCGACCCAGGAGCGCCAGTCATCGGCGAGGGCGCGCGCGGCGGGATTCATTTGGTTGTCGGCGCACTCGGCGAAGAGCCAGACAGCATCCGCGAAAAGTGCGCCGTCGGCATTTTCTGCTCCGCTGACCTCTTTGCCCGCCATGGGGTGTCCGGGGAGGAATGCGGGCTGGCCGGGTGCGTTGTATTTGTCACGTGCGCGGGCACAAATAGCGCCTTTGACGCTGCCGACGTCGGTGACGAGCTGGGCGGACTCGGAACCCGGTCGCAGGATTGGGGCGAGGCGATCGAGCCACTCTATGATGGTGAAGACGGGGCCGCCGAGGAGGATGAGGTTGGCCTCGGTGGCTGCGGCCAGCGGATCGTCGGCGATCACCGTGATGGCTTCGCGCCGGAATGCCGCGTGGAGTTGTTTGGGGTCGGGGTCCCATCCGGTGATGGAGCCGGTGAATCCGTGAGAGCGCAGCGCGAGGCCGACAGATGCGCCGATGAGGCCGGTGCCGAGGATCGCGATGCGGGACTGGCCGTCCAGGCAATGGGCGCTTCGCGCCAGGTCTCCACTATGTTGTTTCAAATCGTGCGCTCCACAGCGGAGGCGATCACGCGAAGTGTATCCATGAGTGTTACAAATTGTTCGGGGAACAGGGACTGCGCGCCATCGGAAAGAGCGCGGTCGGGGTTGGGATGGACTTCGATCAGCAAACCATCACCGCCCGCGGCCACGGTGGCGCGCGCCATAGCGGGAACCTTATCGCGGCGGCCGGTGGCGTGAGAGGGATCGCCGACTATGGGCAGGTGTGAGAGCTTTTTGACGACAGGAATGGCGGATATGTCCATCGTATTGCGCGTATAGGTTTCGAAGGTGCGGATGCCGCGCTCACAGAGGATGACGTCGTAGTTGCCGCCGGCGAGGAGGTATTCGGCGGAGAGCAGCAGCTCTTCGATAGTGGCGGCGATGCCGCGCTTGAGCATGACGGGGCGGCGGACTTCGCCGAGTTCGCGGAGCAGGTTGAAGTTCTGCATGTTGCGCGCGCCCACCTGCAACAGATCCACATAAGGAAGCATCGATTCGATCTGGGAAATCTCCATGACCTCGCTGACCACGAGCAGGCCGTGCGCATCCGCAGCTTCGCGCATGAGCTCAAGACCGGAAATGCCCATGCCTTGAAAGGCGTAGGGAGAACTCCGGGGTTTGAATGCTCCTCCGCGAAGAAAGCTGCCGCCGGCGGCCTTGACACGAGCCGCTGTTTCGAAGATCTGGTCGTGGCTTTCAATCGAACATGGTCCTGCCATCACGACGACGCGCTCATTGCCAACCTTGACGCCATTGCGGAACTCGACGACCGTGCCTTCCGGACGAAAGCCGCGCCCGGCCAGCTTGTAGGGCGAACTGATGCGGTGCACGTGCAGCACGCCCGGAAGCAGTTCGAATTTGCTCAGGTCGACGCTGGCGGTTGGTCCTACGCCAGCAAGAATGGTTTGACTTGCGCCGGTAGTTCGATGAACGCCGACTCCTGCATCCACCATGGCGTCAATGACGAAATCGATCTGCTCTTCGGTGGCCTTCTCCTGCATTGCAACAATCATTGCTTCTTCCCAGTCTCGGGCGTCGGTGCGCCAGTGCCGTGGCCCTGCTCATCGCTCTTGCGACCATGATCCGCCGCAGTAGAACCCGATGCCAGGGCATTTCTCTCCGATGCCAACTCATTCCTTTGCAATGCCCGCATCACGTCGATGATGCGCTCGTAGATATGCGTCAACTCGATGTCCGGCAGAGGGCCTTTGTTGGCCGCGCGCACATTAGCGTAGATGATTTTTTCTCGCGCCGGTTCGTAAACCGGCAGCGAAGTGGCGACCTTGAGGTGGCCGATCATCAGCGCAGCGCGCGCCCGCTCGCTGAGCAACTCCACAAGCTGGCGGTCCAGAACATCAATTTGATCTCGCAGTTCTTCCAGCGTCATTCCATCCTCGTGTTGCGCCTTACCGCGTGCATTCGCTTGCGAGTGAAAGCACGTTGGGCAAGGTGCATAGGAGCTTGAGTTGAGTCCGTTCTTGCCAATGGGTGGGTCTACCGGGCCAGCGCGACTGCGGGTTGGCGCAGACCCTTGATAAATCGAGCCACTGCGCCGGGCGCCGTTTCCGGGGTCGATCTTTCGATCAACTCCACGATCGCGCTGCCAACGACCGCGGCATCCGCGAATTCCGCCACCTGGGCGAAGTGCTCCGCGTTGGAGATGCCGAACCCCACGGCCACGGGCAGCGTTGTCCATCGGCGAATGCGCGCCACCAGAGAGGCCGCGTCGGAAGTGAGGTTCTGCTGCGTGCCGGTAATCCCGACGCGCGAAATGGCGTAAACGAATCCTTTGCTATGCGTCGCGATGGCTTCAAGGCGTTCGTCGGGGCTGGTAGGCGCTGCCAGAAAAACGGGCGCGAGGTGGACGCGTTCCATCTCGGCTAGGTATTCGGCTGCTTCTTCGACGATGAGGTCGGTAACAAGGACGCCATCGGCACCTGCGGCACCTGCGGCATCTACGAATTTCTTCAAGCCATAACGCAGAACGGGATTGAAATAGGTAAACAGAATGATTCCAGCTTTAGGACGCTCATTCCGGATCTCGGCAGCGAGAGCAAGCACGTCCTTCAAGTTGGTTCCACGAGCAAGAGCACGCTCGCTGGCTCGCTGAATGATGGGCCCATCCGCAAGCGGATCGCTGAACGGAACTCCGAGCTCAATCACGTCCGCGCCGGCATCGATGGACTCAAGCGCGATGGCGCGCGTGGCATCGAGAGAGGGGTCGCCCGCCGTGAGGTAAACGACCAGTCCCGGTTTGTGATTGAGAACGATAGCCATCGGAGGTTGCGGTTACGCTCCCTGAAGGTTGAGTTCGCGCGCCAAAATGCCCATGTCTTTGTCGCCGCGTCCAGAGAGATTTACAACTAGTATGTCACGCACGCTCATGCTCGGAGCTATGCGCAAAGCCTCGGCCACCGCGTGTGCGCTTTCCAGCGCGGGCAGGATGCCCTCAGTGCGCGCCAGCTTCACGACGGCATCCAACGCCGCTGCGTCGTCCTGCGATACATACTCGGCACGTCCAGAATCGTGCAAAGCCGCATGTTCCGGCCCGATGGAGGCATAGTCCAGACCCGCCGATACGGAGTGCGTGGCAGCGATCTGCCCGTTCTCATCCTGCAGAACATAGGAATACGTGCCCTGCAAAACCCCCGGCTCACCGCCGCGAAAGCGCGCCGCATGCTGACCCAATTCGGTGCCGCAGCCACCGGCCTCCACGCCGATCAGGCGCACCTCGCGATCCGGAATGAATTCGTAGAACGCGCCGATGGCATTCGATCCGCCGCCTACGCACGCGATGATGGCTGTGGGAAGCCGACCCTCTTTTTCAAGGATCTGTTTTTTCATCTCAATGCTGATACAGCGATGGAAGTCGCGGACCATGGTGGGGTAGGGGTGGGCGCCCAGCGCGCTGCCCAACAGATAATAAGTGGTGCGGACGTTAGTGACCCAGTCGCGCATGGCCTCG
>PMSS01000308.1 GCA_003167515.1 Acidobacterium sp.
CACCCTTGTTCTCTCTGTCAAATTGATCCAACAGGTTCTCCATATCGTGGGCGAGCTTGATGAGCCGTTCGGCGGTTTTGTTTTCGGGCATAGAATCACCTTGCCCGTAGATTGTACGCGGTACCGGAGGAGAGATGAACGTTGCGGAGTTGCGCAAAGCACTGGAGGGCGTGGACCCGAAGGCGCAAGTGGTGGTGAGTCGGGAAACAGAGACGATGGAGTTTTTCGAGGTGACTGATGCCAGCCTGCGTACAGGTACGCCCATGAGGACTTCGACAGGGCGGGCTGGTTTCAGGTTTGAAAAGGAAGGCACTGCGGCATGGTTCTTCATCTCCGTTGAGGAGGCGTAACGCAGACCCAAAACAGTCAATGCGTTCTGTGCGGCAGGCCGGAAAAACCGGGGTACAATTTGCTCAGCCTTCCCCGTCAGGCTTGAAAGGAACTGTTCATGGAAGTCAACAAGCAATTCACGTACGCCGTGCTCATCGCCACTGCTGGTTACGTACTCACCCGTGACCCGCATTGCAACCGTGGATGCAAGACGATTGCGCAGCATCTTCTGACGCACGGCATTGACGGCATCATTGCGGGGCTATTCGCCTAGCAGATTGTTCCGCCCGCCAATCTTGGTTATTGGGCACGATTCGGAGGCACCAGACTTGCCTCTATGAGTGCATCTACGTCAGAGGCTCGGATGAACACTCGCCCGCCGATCTTGGCGTATTGAATTTTGCGTTTGAGAATCCATGCGCGGATCGTGGTGGGTTTCAACCTGAGCCGTGCAGCCGCTTCCTTCACATCCAAGAGTTCACGTTCCATTCGTTCTCCTCTGCTGGCTCTGATCTAAAGCCAGCAGTACAGAGTACGGGCCTTGGCTGGTGAAGGCAGTAATTACCGAATGCCTGATCTGGCGCTCAGCCATGCAGCGGCATCAACTGGATCGATACGGATCACACTCCCGATGCGATAGACAGGCAAGTGATCGTTTTCGATGGCGTTGTAGACGGAGCGCACAGAGACTCGCGATATCGTGGCCAATTCCTTCACCTCGAAGGGTCCTTTGTTCGCTGCGATCCGTTCGATGAGTGGCTGAGGCTTTTCCATGATCCACGAATACTGTACGCTGCATTCGGAGGGGAGCGTGCCTACGCGAACGGCCCTAATCCGCACTAAGGTTGCTGTCCTCAAAGCTTCCCCCCAACCTAAGTAACGTTGCGATCCGCAGCCGTTTTCTGTCATTCTTCCCGTAAGTCAAGACGCATGCCTCCTTGGCCCCGTTCCCCGGATATCAGGAGGCTGTATGGTTAGCGCTTGCTTCATGAAGGAGAACTCAAAACCGCCGCCCATGTGCGGGGTACATAACGTTGCTCTCGTAGAGGACAGATTGCCAATCGATCCGTACGCTCCTCATCTCGGACACATCACGGGCTATGTATGCCCTGTGAGCGGGCGGCTTGTCGCTGATGAAACCCCGCGCACGTAGGGGGCCGTATCAGATACGCGCAGCGCTCCGGATCATTGGCCGTGTATCGAGTGGGAGTATTGTGTACGCAGATTAGAACCGCGATCAGGGGCGAGTGAGCGACAAATTGCCCGGCGAATGCGGGAACCGAAAGCGCTCCGATCAATTTGCAGGCATACCCCTGGGTGGACGTAACGGATGAGAATGGCTCACACTCGCAGCAAATCACCGATGGACTGGGGCGACTCGCGGCTGCGATTGAGCCCAACGCATNNCGGAAATCTGCTTCAGGTCGACCAATGGGGAGGTGCGTATGGAAGCTCGGGGGATCGGCAACGCGTTTTCTCATATGACGGCTTGAGCCGCCTTCTGACTGCGACGAACCCTGAGAGCGGAACAACGACATACAGCTACGACGCCAACGGGAACATTATTTCCAAGACAGATGCGCGTGGCTATGTTACGGGATACAGTTACGATGCTCTGAACCGGGTAACGGGGAAGTCGAGCATATGGTTTCCATCATCTTGCTATCAATATGACGTGTCCTCCGTGCCCGGGGCTGGCGGGAATCTCATTGGGCGCCTTACGAATGAATGGACTCAAAGTTGGACCGTGCCGTCGTGCTATGACGCACCAGGATCATCCGAACCGCCCAGCGGCGGCTATGTAACCTTACGTTCGTTGTCCTACGATCCCATGGGCCGCATCACCCAGGAACAGGAGTGCACGCCGTCGAACTGCGCCAGCACGCCATACACGCCATACACACTCTCGTATAGCTATGATCTGGCAGGAAATCTCACATCCCAGACTAGTCCCACACCCTCAGGCGCGACTTCCCCACTGACGCTCAGCTACGCCTACGATGGGGCTAGCCGTCTGCAAGCTCTGACGAGCGGCTGGGCCAACACCACCACGCACCCTTCATGCCTCTTCGCGGCGCAAAGAGCGGTTTCTCCTACGACTGCCACGTGCGCCCAAACTACCACTACTCCATACATGGCATTTGGCGGATTGTGGAACGCATTCTACGGTAGTGGTCCGTCTATAACGGCGCTCACACAAAACAGAACCTACGACAATCGTTTGCGCGTCACCGGCGAAACCGACACGGGAAGTCAGTACACAGGAGGGACAACCGGGGCGGCAAAGATTACCATCACCGGAGCTGAGCAGGAGTCGATCGTTCCCTATATACAGGACCAGCAGCTGGACTATGGTGTCTGGCAGAATGTGTCCAGTCTAACGGTAAATCTCGGCGATACGGTGAACTTCGGTCCGCAGCCGCTGAACGGTACGTGGAGCTGGAGCGGCCCAAACGGGTACACGGCCAATACCCGCGCAATCAACAACATTCCGCTTACCGCCGGTATCAATACCTACGTGGCTACTTACACGAGCCCAACCGGAGCGGTGAGTTCGCAACCATTTATCCTCACGGTCAACCCCGGTACGGCCATCGTTCCCTTAATTCAAGATTACTCCCAGGAGGGAGGCTCCTGGCAGGAGGTCTCCAATCTCACCGTGAACTACAGCGACACCGTGAACTTCGGTCCACAGCCAGAGAACGGTACGTGGAGCTGGACCGGTCCCAATGGGTTCACCGCCAACACCCGCGCACTCAACAACATTCCTTTGCCTTTGCCCACCAACGTCTACACGGCTACTTATACCAATTCCGGTGTAGGTCAAAGCACATTGGCGTTTACGCTCACGGTCAACTCCACGCCGATCATTCCTTATCTCCAGGTCAACTATGGAGCCTGGCAGAACGTCGCCAATGTCTCCGTGAACTACAGCGACACGGTGAACTTTGGTCCGCAACCAGCTAGCGTCGGCTCGTGGAGTTGGACCGGCCCTAATGGTTTCACCGCCAACACGCGGGCACTCTACGGCATTCCGCTCAGCACCGGGACCAATACCTACACGGCTACATACACCAATCCGTCCGGAGTCACCAGCACGCAGGCATTTACGATTACGGTCAACTAGACGCCAGTCATCAGCTGATTTAAGGGAATGTCGTGGGAAGGAGAGCGCAATGCCGGTCAAGCAATTTAGCAAGACGCGGGCTACGATTCTGGTCGTGCTGGCAGTCATGGCTTTTGGGAGCCGGGCGTTGGCGCAGCAGCCGACAGCCGACAGCGGCGTAATCACGCTGACGGTGAACGGACAGATGGCAGCCCAGACCAGCTATGGAATTGGATCGACTCCGGTGACGGTGGCTGCAGGTCTGGCCGCAGGCGTGCTATCGGGTTCTCCGGTCACCGTGACGGCGGTTAATGACGCCATTTATCTTCAGGCGACCGCGGCGGGCTCTGATGATTACAGCTATTCATTGGTGCCAACCGTCTGGGACTCTTCCCAGTTCAGCCAGGCATCGTTCATGGATCCCGCTGCGGAGGGAAAGCTTGGAGGCATAGCCAGCGCCCCGGTCTACAGCTACAGCGTTGGTTATCAGCCAAACAGCAACATCCAGAACTACACGGATTCGGTGATGGGTACGTGGACTTATGGATATGACACACTCAACCGGCTCACCAGCGGAATACAGACGGCCGCGCCCACCGATCCGCTCTCCCCGGCGATTCCAACTACGAATACGACGCCTACCAACTACTGCTGGAGCTATGATTCATTCGGCAATCGGAAGGCCGAGCAGGGTTCGACTTCGGCCTCAGGATCGCCTTGTTCGACGACGCCCTACGTCTATGGTCCGAATAATCGCGTGACTGGCGGACCGGGTGTACCCTATTACGATGCGGCGGGCGATGTCACGGTCGACACGAATGGAAATTCGTATGCGTACGACGGCGAGGGTCGCCTCTGCGCGATGTCCACCTTCGTAGATGGCATGAACATCATGACAGGCTACATCTACGACGCCGAGGGTCGCCGTGTGGCGAAGGGGAGCATCACAAGCTTCGTCTGCGATCCCACGACCAATGGCTTCAGCGCGGCTGTGAACGAAACCGACTACGTCCTCGATCGGGAAGGCCATCAGGTGACGGAGATGGGCAGCGACTGTCAACGGCACCATGGCGTGGGCGCACACCAATGTCTGGGCTGGCGGGCAGTTGCTGGCCACCTACAGCGCCATCCTGGATCCGCCCTGCCAGCAAGGCGGGACAAACTGCCAGCCGAACTGTCTGCAGACCGGGCAGAGCTGTCCGGACGGAGCGCTCCATTTCTACTTCAACGACTGGCTGGGGACGCGCCGCGTCCAGACGGACTACGCCGGGATCCAGGAACAGGACTGCTCCAGCCTGCCCTTCGGCGACCAGTTGAACTGCACACAGTCAATCGGGGGCCCGACGGAGCACCACTTCACCGGCAAAGAACGCGACACCGAATCAGGCAACGACTACTTCGGCGCCAGGTACTACGCATCTACGATGGGGAGGTTCCTGTCGCCCGACTGGAGCGCGAAAATCGAGCCCGTACCGTACGCAAAGCTCGACAATCCGCAGTCCCTCAACCTCTATGCATACGTCGGGAACAATCCGCTTTCGCGGTTCGACCCGGATGGCCACTGGGTATGCAACGGGAACCACGATCAGTGCGCTGCGATACAGACTGGCTTGAACCTTGCTCAAGCCTCGCAGAAACAGCTGGCGGCTTCCGACAACGCGGCTGATAGGAAAGAAGCGGGAGCGATACAAAAAGTGCTGGATTTCTATGGCCCGATGTCGAGCAAGGCGGGGGACAAGGGGGATAACGGGGTCAATGTTTCCTTTGCGTCTTTAGGCAAGGGCGTAGCAGGCAACGCCGTCGTAGGACAGGATGGCCACACAGTGAACATCACGTTTGACCTAAACAAGATCAATTCTGCCGGGGTCGGATCCTCCATGGGAGGCCAATACATGAGCCTTGGGCTCCGGGCTGGCATAAGCATTCACGAGGGAACTCATGGTGTAGATGAGCGGCACTGGGGTCATCTCCCGTCGTCGGATCGACAGGAGGACTGGACTGAGCACAATGCCTACCGAAACGAGTCCTACACCTATCAAGGTCTCAATTTTCAGGGCACGCCGCTTTGGTATCCAGGAATAAGCGACGACGCAAGAGGTGCGGCGATCAATGCCGCTGCGCAGGCTTCGGATGCCGCGTCAACATCTCCCCAATAGTGAGGAACGTATGAAGGCGCTGATTCTCATCGCTCTCGTCATCAGCCCCGCGCTATGCGCTGGTGCCTCTGCGCAGCCGAAGTACACTCAAGCGGCGATCTGTCAAATCGCGTCTCAACGTGGGAAGTATCCACAGCTAGTTCAAATCGAGGCAGATTTGTTTAACGGCATGCCGCATGGCCTCTTCATCGGTGACACGACGTGCCCACGACGGAAAATCCGAATCGACTACAAAACTGCAGGTGCAGAACCCAGCGTTGTCAGCTTCGACAAATACGTTTTGCAGAACTTCGCAATCACCGGCCTGATCGGGCATGGACGATTCTGTGGATCAATTAAGCACGATCCGGGGACCGGGCGGATTTACCTACTATTGCAGACGGTCCTCGACTTCCAGCCGAAGGGGCTGCCAGCGGAAAGGCCCGGGGAGCCTCCGACCGTGACGCCCCCTCCCGCGGCGCCACAAGTGCCAGCGCCGGACGAAGACCCGCTTACACAGAAGGTGACGGTTCGCTGATTCTATGTATGAACTCTCGATCCAACATCTGTCTTGTTGCGGTAGTTTCACCGGCAAAGAACGGGACTCAGAATCTGGCAACGACTACTTCGGGGCAAGATACTATGCGTCTACGATGGGCAGGTGGACCTCTCCGGATCCATCCAACTGGGGAATTGACTTCTATAATCCCCAAACGTGGAATCACTATACCTACGCTTTGAATAACCCCCTCAGGATGATTGACCCGAACGGCCTCTGGCCGACGTGGGTGCACAAAGACATCATCGAGCGGGCCTTTCCGGGCCTGTCCAAGGAGCAGCAGCAGATCTTAGAAAATGCCAGTAAGGTAGTCGATAAAGACCAGAGTACTGAAGGGGCTTATAAACATGGGATGGCTAATGGCGACGATCCAAATGGTGAAGACGATTCCGAGCGATCTGCTGATTTCATAGTCGAAAACGAACACGAGGCGGAGGAATCACAGCAGCAATGGCTGGATTCCGGTCATACAGGCATATCTCCAGCTGCGTTGCAGGCTTTTGGCAATGCCTTACATACGATCACAGACGAAACCTCGCCATCCCATGAGGGACAACAAGAGTGGTATGGGTTAAAAAGCCCTTGGGCTTGGCCCGGAGACGCTTGGCATTTCCTCCGCGAGGCGTGTCCGGGATCGATCTGCAGTGGAAACGCGAGGCGGCAGCAGGATGCTGTTGATCGAGCCCGCACAGCTTTTTGGTTTGTGTTCTACGTGATGTCGCCGGACAACTCGAGTGTAACCACGACAGAAACGGACACGTTACCCGATGGCACGATCCGGATTCAATAATTGGGAGCTGATTCGAAGTGATTACAGAGCACCGGGATGCACGCTATGTGAAGATCGTTTCCGTTGTTTCCCTCCTATTTGCCTCTGCGATTGTAGTTCTTGGGGCAATGGCTTATGCAGAGGGAAGAGCGAACTCCAACGTCTTTTTCGGTGTAGCGGCGATCTTCTTCACACCGGGTCTCACGATAGCCGCCATTATGGGCGGCGCGCTAGGATTTCGAAGTATTCATGATCCGAACTTCCTTTTGGCAGGAGTGCTGAACTTCGTCATTTATTTTCCGCTTTCATTTCTTGCTCTGAAAGCCATTCGTCGGTCGAAAAAGCGGAGAGACTAGAGGGATAAGTCATATGGCGAAAGTGTTGGCGTTAGCAATGATCGTGTCGTGTTTCGGAGCGGTATCCGAGTGTGCCCAAACTTCAGAGACGGAGAACCTCGTGAAAGCCAAACAGCTGTATGCGAGTGGTCAACTCGCTAAGGCTGAAAAGAGCTTTGCTGAAGTGGTCCGGCATGACCCCTCAAATATCGCTGCCGAAATGTATCTCGGGCAGACCCTTTTTAGGGAGGAAAAGTTCTCGGAGGCCATTGGTCCGTATGAAAAAGTTCGTACGTTGGAAAAGGCTGGGACAAAGTTGACCCTCACACAACGTCGGATTTTGGGCGATCAGTTGGCGATGGCGTACGGCATCAGCGGGCGCACTTCGGACTCGAAAGCGCTTTTACGAGAGCTGGTCCGCGCCGATCCTGAATATCCGCTGAATTTTTACAATCTCGCCTGCGTTGCTGCCGATGAAAACGACAAGGCCGGAGTGTTGAAGAACCTCTCCCTGGCGTTCCAGCATAAGGATCAAGTGTTGCCGGGGGAGCAGATGCCCGATCCTGCCTCCGATCCCTCGTTTAGAGAGTATGCTGAGGATGCCGACTTCAAAGCGCTGCTCTCTCGGCTGGGCCGATAGCTACTCTGTCCGTAAGCTACCTCTCGGGGCAATCTCGCCGTGTTTATGGCAGTCGTGAATTCGGTTGTCTGACGTATCGCTACGATGCAGGCACCCTTCACCTATGACTCGACCCCACAACATGTGCACCTATGTGCATTAAACGCATCCCGCTATACCGGCAAAGAACGCGACGCGGAGTCTG
>PMSS01000246.1 GCA_003167515.1 Acidobacterium sp.
GAAGGCGCGCCCTCCCTCAAGCCCGAACACCTCGCCGTCTTTGACTGCTCCTTCAAGCCCGCCAAGGGCACCCGCTCCATCCATTACATGGGCCACGTCCGCATGATGGCCGCAACCCAGCCCTTCCTCTCCGGAGCCATCTCCAAAACCGTCAACCTTCCCCACGACTGCTCCCTCGACGACATCGCCGAGGCCTATCTCGAATCCTGGCGTCTCGGCCTCAAAGCCGTTGCCGTCTACCGTGATGGATCGAAGGGCGCGCAACCTCTCAACGTCTCCGACGGCGCCAAAGCCAAGGACGTCAAAGGTGCCGGAGCCTCACCCTCCCCCGAACAATCCGCCGCAGCCGATCGCGTTCTCTCGGCCATAGCCTCCGGCCACAAGCCCGCCGAAGCCGACCTCAAGACCCTCGAAACCAAAGTCGCCGAGAAGGTCGAGATCGCCTCGAAGTCCATCGTAGCCGCCACCAACGCCTTCACCGCCGCCCTCGCCCGCACTGAAGCCAGTGAGGCGGAACGCAGCGACCTCGAACAATCCGAAGCCCCGCCTCGCGCCGTCCGCCATCGCCTCCCCGCGGAGCGCGCCTCCCTCACCCACAAATTTTCGATCGCGGGCCACGAAGGCTACATCACAGTAGGCCTCTACCCCAACGGCCAACCCGGCGAAATCTTCATCCGCATGGCCAAAGAAGGCTCCACCGTCTCCGGCCTCATGGACAGCTTCGCCACTGCGGCCTCGCTCGCCCTCCAGCACGGCGTCCCGCTCAAAGTCCTCTGCGAGAAGTTCGCGCACTCCCGCTTTGAACCCTCCGGCTGGACCGGCAACGAGCACATCGGCTTCGCCAAATCCATCATGGATTACATCTTCCGCTGGATCCAGCTCCGCTTCCTCTCCGGCCAGCAGCTTTCGTTATTCGCAGGACTGGCGCCGTCGTCATCACCAGCACTCGGCCTCTCCGATAACAACGATGTCATCCCGAGCGAAGCGGAACGAAGTGGAGCGCAGTCGAGGGACCTCGCTTTTTCTCCGGAGCAGCACCGGCCCACCCGAGGCATGGGATCTCACGATGCACCGCAGGGGGGCCTCGCCCCCGAACCAGGCTTCCTCCAGGCTCCAGGCTCCAGGCTCCCAGCTGGCTTTGAGGACCGCGGCCTCTACCACCCATCCGACGCCATGCGCAGCATGTACGACATGGGCGACGCCCCCAGCTGCCACACCTGCGGAGCCATCATGGTAAGAAACGGAAGCTGTTATAGGTGCATGTCCTGCGGCAGCACCTCAGGCTGCAGTTAGTCGATAAGCCACTTGTAGGTGCACAACCGCAACAACAAGCCCGGCCCTTGCGCCGGGCTTTCGTGCTGGAAGGTGAAGGATGCCAATCACAACCAATGCAACGGCTAGTACCGAGCGATCGTCCGCGAATGTCCACGGGCATGATTTCACGTACGACGTTGCCATCTCGTTCCTAATGCAAGATGCTGGGCTGGCCTCAGCGATTAACGATAAGCTCAGCGAAGGGCTAAAGACATTCTTCTTTCCCCGGAGTCAAGAGGAACTGGCTGGTACCGACGGAATGGAGTCGATGCGCGAGCCGTTTCTTCGATCAAGACTAAACGTGGTGCTTTATCGGCCTAAATGGGGTCACACGCCTTGGACAGGCGTGGAAGCCGAGGCGGTCAAAGACGCATGTCTCGAGAATCAGTACAAGAATCTGTTCGTGCTCGTCGTTGAACCGACGCACGATTTCCCAATTTGGGTCCCAAATAACCACGTCCGCTTCAACTATGCGGACTACGGACTTGAACAAGCCACCGGAGCGATAAAAAGCCGCGTCCAGGAGCGCGGCGGCGAGTATCAACCGCTCACCCCACTTCGCAAAGCCGAGCTATTAAGAGCTGAACAGGAGTATCAGTGGGACAGATCCAGCATGAGTTCGCAAGAAGGAATAAGAGCGATCAGGTCGGAAGCCGAGAACCTGATGAGAGAGATCGAAAAGACAAATCGGCGATATCAATGCCCACGGCCATGAAGACTATGAATGCGAAGCAAACCAACAGTTTTGCATCGTCAGAAGCGATCAAGTCGGCATGATTGTGCGCTGGAAGCAGCAGTACGGCAATTCCTTGGATGGCAGCGCGATTGAGGTCGAAGAATGCCAGCCACTTGCGATTCAACAGAGATCCACAGATTCAATCGCACGTCATTCCGCAGCACCCGATCAATCATGATGAATACAACCCCGAGCTCTCTCGCGCTCGCGAATATGGATGGCGGCTAGAAAGTGGCCGAGAAGAATTCATCCCGACCAAAACTCTTGCAGAAAAATGCTTACTGCAGTTCACGGGACTAATCGAACGCCGGAGAAGGGGAGAAGTATCTCCTCCTTCGATAACGCCATTCGGACGCCGATCCCGATGGAGCCGATAATGAGACTCGAAATCCATGACTTCCTATAAGGCCTCGCAACGCGAGGCGACGGAGAAAGCCACGGCCTTCAGGCCGTGGAATCAAGGCCAAAAGAGAAGCGGCTTTAGCCCCGGGCCTTTCGCCTTCCCAATGGCCACACTCGAAAATCGCCCGTCACTTCCGCCTACCCAACCACCGCGGACCCACTTCTTCGCCGCCCACGCAGCGCACATAAGGCCTCGCAACGCGAGGCGACGGAGAAAGCCACGGCCTTCAGGCCGTGGAATAAAGGCCAAAATAGAAGAGGGCTTTAGCCCCGGGCGTTCTGAATCTCTACCGCGAATCGCGAGGATCGCATTTCCTCATTCGATTCCTCCGCCCCCGCGTTTCATTTCATTCGAACGCCACGAACCCACTCCCCACCCTCACTAGCCGCGCATAAGGCCTCGCGAAGCGAGGCGACGGAGAAAGCCACGGCCTTCAGGCCGTGGAATAAAGGCCGAAATAGAAGCGGCTTTAGCCGCGGGCCTTTCGCGCGCCCTTAAAACGCCGATCAAAATTCTCCGACACACCCACTCCCAATCACACCGACGTAATCTTTCGTCCCACTACGTCCCGCTCTAACCTCGCCTTCGTGAACCTCGCCCCGCAGGAAATCCGCACTTTCTTCATCACCGCCGTCACCGCGGATCGCCGCCGCCTATTTCAGGTCGACGCAAACGCCAACCTCCTCCTCCAACTCCTCAACGACGACCGCGCCAAAGGCCGCTACCAGCTCCATGCCTTCGTCCTCATGCCCGACCATCTGCACCTCCTCATCACGCCCGCGCCGGACGTCTCCATCGAGAAAGCCATCCAATACATCAAAGGAGGCTTCTCCTTTCGCCTGAAATCCAAAATGCCCGTCTGGGAGGACAGCTTCAAGAAACTCCGAATGCAGGACGCCGCCAGCTATCAATCGCATCGCGATTACATCCATGAAAATCCCGTCCGCGTACAACTCTGCTCACGCGCCGAGGACTTCCGATTTTCGTCCGCTCGACTAACAAACGCCGTCGACCCCGCGCCAGAATACCTGCGCCGTACCGAGGAGCCCATAGCCTGCGCTCCTCAATGAAGCCGTCTGGCCTCGCAAATTAGGCACATAAGGCCTCGCGCAGCGAGGCAACGGAGAAAGCCACGGCCTTCAGGCCGTGGAATAAAGGCAAAAAGGAAGAGGGCTTCAGCCCCGGGCCTTCTCAAAATTCCACAGCGAATCTCGAACAGCGTTTCCTCGAGGATCTCTGCAGCAATCACCTCCTTCACTCTCGCCAGCAGCGCATAAGGCCTCGCTTCGCGAGGCCATCCTTCCGCGCCGGAGTCCTCAACGCACCCCGCCTTTGGCACGGCGCGGAGTCTCCGCAGCACACGAACGGGACCCGTCCCAAAACAGGACGCCCTAATCCATTTCCGCTTACCACCGTTATCTTCCATAGAACTTGCCCTACCCCCGCCAAACCCTTCCACACTAAAATCGTCTCAAGGCGGTTAAAAGTATGGCGTCGGCAGCACTGCTGGAGAACCCGCCTTTATTCGAACGGTCAGGAACTGGAATCATCATGCGAGTCGCTCAAAACACCGCCAACACCATCCAGCACCACCGCAACGCCGTTCTTGCGAGCCCGCTCGTCCTCGCGCTCCTCTTCGGCGTCCTCTACTCCGTCTGCGGTCCGGAATTCCAGCGCGTCATCGACTTCATGGCCCCGGGCCACCTCTTCTGGCGCTGAGCGCATGCCCATGAGCAGGTTCAACCTCTTCCTGTGGGGCTGCCTCGGAGCCATCCTTCCCGAACTCCTGCGCTTCTTTCGCCTCGCTTCAGCCGGACAACCGCTCCCGGCCCTGAACTGGCCACTCTACGGCTCCATACTGTTCCTCTTCATTCTGGCTGCGGGCGGCTTCGCTATAGCGTGGGACGCGGAAAGCCCCTTCAAGGCAATTTGGGTGGGAGCATCTTTTCCAACACTCGTGACGACCCTGATCCAGGTCGCACCAGCTCTCCCGCATTCGTCGTAGCGCCACTTTGCCTCAACGAGAGCCACCCCCATGCCCCAACCCGAACCCTGGCTACGCAACACCCACACCGATCTCCCCGCCGTCCTCCGCGCCGTTGTCCACGCCCTCGAGCTCGCCCGCGAGAACATCGACGACGCCTGCGCCCCGCTCCCCGACGCCGCCCTCCACGCCCGCCCCGCCAACCTCGCCCCCATCGCCTTTCACCTCCGACACATCGTCCGCAGCCTCGATCGCCTCCTCACCTACGCCGAAGGCAACCAGCTCAGCGCCGCCCAGCTCGAAGCCCTCCGCTCCGAACTCGATCCGGTCGCCTCGACAGCCGCCGCCCTCCTCGAAGAATTCCACCAAGGCCTCGACGCCGCCCTCCGCCGCATCCGCCCCTTCGCTACCGCAGACCTCGATCAGCCCCGAGCCGTAGGCCGCCGTGCCCTTCCCACCACCGTCGGAGGCCTCCTCGTCCACTGTGCCGACCACACTCAGCGCCACGCCGGCCAAGTCGTCACCACCGCAAAATTCCTGGCTTCCCCGCATTCGGGCACACCATAAACCCACTCCGGAACACCCATGACCTCCGTACCGTCCACCNNGATCACCGATCACTGATCACTGATTCCTCAAATACATACCCACAAAAGGCCCGCTTTCAAATACTTATGCAGACTTTACCAGGAAGTAACAGGGAATATCGAGTTTGATATCCCCTGAAAAGCCCATGAAATCAATTGCTTACAAAACGAGGGTAGGGAGGGGGAGGGGGGTCCTCACCCGATTTTCGCCGCGTCGCCACCATCCGGCTCGCGCAGAAAAGCATTCTCCGCCACAGCCAGCACCAGAATCGCCGCCAGCGCCGCCACCGGCACAGCAAATCCAATCCGCAGCGACCCCGACCGCGTCGACACCAGTCCCGTCACCCACGGCAGCACCGCACCGCCGCTCGCGCACATCGCAAACACCCACCCCGTGTTGCGATGGTCCCTCACTCGCGCCAGCATTCGAGAGATGCCGATTGGAAACACCGGCCCCAATCCCGCGCCCGCAACCACCACCGCCACCAGCATCATCGCCGTCGAGTGTGGAGCCAGCAGCATCGTCACGGCGATCAGCGCCACACCCAGTCCAGGCACCAGCACCGTGCGCTCCGCCACGCTCTTCAGCGCCACCGACCCCACCCACCGCCCCGCCAACAGAGCCAACCAGTAGAGCGACACCGTCAGACTCGCATGCGCCAGTGTCATCCCGCCGAAGCGGTGCGCGTACGTGGTGATCCATCCCCCCACCACCGTCTCCACCCCGACATATAAAGACAGAAACGCCGCGAAAAACACCAGGATTCTCGCGTCCACGGCCAGCGCCCCGCGCGGCAAAGTCTGCGCTGCTCCGGCGCTCCGCAACAACGGCGACAACCCCACGAACATCCCCGCCGTCCCCAGCGCCACCACCAGCAGTAATCCCCGCAAATACCCGCCGCGCTCCGCCGCCGCAACCATCCACGGACACGCGACCGCCCCAATCCCCCACCACAGATTGACAATCGAGATCCTGCGCGCCCTCTCGCCTGCCCTCGCACCCTGCCCCGCGCCAGCCCCGCCCGCGCAGCCCCGCACCCCATCGGCCCCATCTTCCCCCATCATCCCAACGCTGAGATTCGTCGCCGTCACCGACAGCCCTATCCCCAGGCCAATCAGCGCAAATGCCGCGACCGCCAGGTCGTGCCCCAGAGCAGGAATCGGCAAAGCGTGCACCGTGCCTCCCGCAAACGTCAGCAACAGAACCCCGGCCGTCATCGACGCATACCCCAGCGGCAGGTTCCGCCGCAGCCGGTGCGGCGAAAAAATTGATCCCACCGTCGACGCTGCAAATTCGGCTGCGAAGAACGCCCCCGACTGCACATCGCGCAGCCCCCACCGAGCCGCCATCACCGGCAGCAGCGGTCCCGGCAGCACCGTCACGNNCGCCGCACACCACAAACCCAAAACATAAAAGGGAAAACCGCGGTCCGCGCGTAGGCGTCATTCGCATGCCAATTCTGTCGCTAGCCGCAGGCAACACCCTGAACGCTGCACCCTGAACGC
>PMSS01000039.1 GCA_003167515.1 Acidobacterium sp.
TGCTCTGGTGGTCCTGTCTGCCGCAACTCATCGCTGTCGCAGCGAAAGACCCATCCACAAAATCCGCTGTCACGCGTGTCACCCTTCGCTCCCTCGAGCTTGAAACTGAAGCGGCAACAGAAGCGGCCCGCCAATCCGGCTATCGCCTCGACCCAATGCCGGAGCCGCTTGGAATCGGGTCCCTCATCGCCGCCGCCCCAATCAGGAAGCACGCGAGCGAGTGACCCCACCGAATATTCGCCCGCGACCCGGCGCTATACTAACCAAGTCCGTCCCAATAGCCGGGATGGCGGAACTGGCNNCCCCCCCTCCCGGCACCAATAAAATCAATGATGTACCAAATCAACGCATCTTCGGATGCGTTTTTCTGTGCCCAAACTGTGCCCAAAGTCCAGAGTGTGCTTTGGCTGCGCTAAGGCTTGAAAGTGGCGATCTTTCAAGCAGCAGTCCGCCTGACGCCCGTGGCGTCGGCTGAGCCGATCGCGTACCTGATCGTATGGAGACGTCCGTCTATAATTTGGAAATCTCAAAGGAACATATGATCGCTAAAGCACAACCTGAGTTCGAAGGGCTTAGCCGGATAGCTGGGCGGGAGGAGCGGCGATGATCTACCGAGCGGCGATTTTGGGCACCATCTTCATAGCGGCGTGGACGGGATTCACTCTCGCGGCATATGCCCAAGCGTGGACTATCAAGGGCACATGCAGTAAGGCCGCTATTGCGAAGAGTGACGGCGTACAAACAGGCGCAGCCAATGGTGTGAGTGGAGGTGATTCCCTCTCGCTGATGCAACGGGCGAAAGCCGCTCATCTAACGCTCGGGTCTGACGGATTCTTGTGGACGAATCAGATGGTCCAGTGTGACTCAGCCATTGTCTGGGTAAAGGCTAATTCGAAAGGCGACACGCTGGTCTCATTCTCAAATGGCGACCCAGCAAAGCCAGTCCTTGGCTTTGCTGGCGGCCCGATAGATGGTAACGGCCCCGTATTTTTTTCCAACTCCGTTTACCTGGGAGATGGAAAACCCGCAATGAAGCTCAATTCAACCGGCGATGGACAGTCGTGTCATTTCTCTTTCACGGATCATGGTACTTTCACTCAGGGTTGGGAAAACCGTCTAAGCACAATCGAATGCAACGCGAGAGTGAAAGCTGCTGATGGGTACCTTGTTTCTGTGGATTTGAAATTCGACGCGACTCAGGCCCCAAGGCCTGCAACGTCCTCTGACGAGATCTACCGGCCACACCCAGGGGAGGCATATGTGCCTGCGATATATTGCCAATGGAATCGCACTGGGCTGCCTTCTGCACAGCAAAAGATATGCCTTGATCGCGACATAAACAACCCGCCAAAGCTATACAAGGCTAAGCCCGGTGAGATGCTCGAAGTGCTACTCCCAAATTGTCAAATTGGTGGAGCGGAAAGCTGCAACGATGATTTCTTTCAGCCTGTCTGGAAGAGAATCGAGGCGGAGAACGGGCAAATTACCAGGATCGATATGAATTCGATTCAGCATCTCGGCGGGGGAGCGACTAACGTCACTGTGTACACAGGCGCTCCGCACTCTATGTTCGACTCGACCAGGCTAGAGATGCTGTGGTTCGACTGCCAGGGCCACTTTCGGTCGTTCGATGGAAACATGGGACAATCAGATGTCTTGGATGCTCCGCCGCGCTCTATTTCGGGTGAGATTGCTAATATCGTTTGCACGAAGTAAGGACTGCGAATCCACAGGAGCCGCCCGGACTAGCTAAAGTCATACGCAACTTTTATCCAAAGTTGCGCCCGATGCCAACAGCATATCCAAAGCGGGGTCTCGTCCCGGAAGGCCACTCTCGGCTTGGATTGGTTTGTGGTTCTGGCATACACGCCTATTGGGCGATCTCGGAGCGTCGTCCCCGTTTCAAACGAAGAATTTCGACTCTCAAGTAGCGAACTCCCATAGCTCACGCGGTCATTATCGGTAGGTTCGTTCGCATCCATCTGTGGAAGTGAAAGCAGTTTGCCAGTGCGCAGTATGTATCCATAGTCAGCGAGTCGTATCGGGTGATCGCATAGATTGACCACATGCAGGAATTCGCCAGGGCTAATCTGCGGATCGATCAACCCGCATACGACTCTGATTCTGTCCGACTTCTCGCGGTACTTCCACCACAGATTTAAGATGCCCGCGACGGCACCCACGACAGCGCCGCCGAGTGTGACCCACTTCTCGGTGCCGTCTAGGGTTAGCATACGTTCTTCCGATTCTTGAGGTGGCCAATACCGTTTCGGGCTCGGCATCTCAGTTCTTGGCCAACGGCCACATCCACTGGAGCCGGATGTCTAGCCATTTTGGGGCTGTTTGAGAGCATCAGCAATATCCGTGTGAAAGGTGATCGCATGACGCTACGCGCGCGCCAGCCGCCGACCTTCCTAATGACAGCTTCCGCGATTTGCTGCACGTCGCAGATTGCGGGCCGGAGGTCTCCCGACGTACGGAGGTGACATCCTGGTTTATCCTGATGGCGTGAACCCCATGAGCACAAAGACGATTATCAGAGCCGCCGCCGCCCTTTCCTCATTCGTTTTGTGCTCCTGCCTCGTGGCACAACAGCCCGAAAACCGACCTGCAGCACTTGGAGTCAAGGCACACGCTACCGACTGGACTCTCGCCGATTTTCGCCGGAGCTTCTTGAACCAGCGCATTGTGATTCTCAAAGGACACGAGGTGGGAGGTTCCTTGGGAGGCTGGCAACCTGTGGTGCTTGCGAAGAATGGCTCGTTCAAGGACGACTACAGCAAGGGCGCTTTCATCGCTTTCAAGTACAAGGACCAGACGCCTAAGATATTGCGATCCGAGAGAGTTCGGGCGGAGGAATGGAAGTTCCCAAGGAGTGATCGGCATTTTGTACAGAGCGATCTCTTATCAGGCTGACAATGCTCGTGTACTTTGCGAGTTGCCCATCGTCGAATTGCACAAAAACTACAACGCTTGGATTGACGATGGAATCGGCGCTCAAAGTCTCCCCCAGCGCTCGGAACTTTGTCGTGTAATTCGGATCGGACAATCCTGCGGCGATCTCGCCCTTATCGACTCGGAGCACGCCGCTGCTTTGATTAATCCATAGGGCGCCATCCGGCGCAAAAGCCAAACCGGTGACTCCCCGAAGAGGCTCGCCTCCTTCCAGCCGCAGCGGGAAGAACCGGTTGCGCCGGAGAACCTCCACGCCCGTTTCGCCGCCAATCCAAACATCGTCTCCCGCCACGGCAAAGACCTTTGCGGCTCCGACATCAAGACCCTCCGATTGTCCGAATTCCTGAAGACGGCCGTTATGGAGGCGGACAACGCGACCCTCAAGGTAACCGAACCACAGAGCACCAGACGGATCGCGTGCAGCGCAGAGGGCTGTCCCGCGTGGGAACTCTGGATGCCCGCCCTGACTGACCCAGTGTTCGCCATCAAGCCGGAACAGCCCATTTCCTTGCCCAACCGAGATCCA
>PMSS01000084.1 GCA_003167515.1 Acidobacterium sp.
TCGATATTGCGGGCCGCGCCGAAGAAGCGCTTGGGCCGCTGCAGGGCGTTGGAGTCGACGCCGCCCGAGAGGACTTTGCCGGAGGGCGGAACGATGGTGTTGTAGGCGCGCGCCAGGCGCGTGATGGAGTCGAGCAGGATCACGACGTCGCGTTTGTGCTCGACGAGGCGCTTGGCCTTTTCGATGACCATTTCGGCGACCTGCACGTGGCGAGCGGCCGGCTCATCGAAGGTGGAGCTGATGACTTCGCCTTTGACGGAGCGCTGCATGTCGGTGACTTCTTCCGGGCGCTCGTCGATGAGGAGGACGATGAGAACGACTTCGGGGTGATTCGTGGTGACGGAGTTGGCGATGGACTGCAGCAGCATGGTTTTGCCGGTGCGGGGCGGAGCGACGATGAGGCCGCGCTGGCCTTTGCCAATGGGGGTTAGGAGATCCATGACGCGGCCGCTGATGTTTTCGCGGACGGTCTCCATCTTGACGCGCTCCTGGGGATAGAGCGGCGTCAGATTGTCGAAGAGGATCTTGTTGCGCGTTTCTTCGGGGGATTCGAAGTTGATGGCTTCGATCTTGACGAGCGCGAAATATTTTTCGCCTTCGTGCGGCGGGCGGACATTGCCGCTGATGGTATCGCCGGTCTTGAGGTCGAACTTGCGAATCTGCGAGGGGGAAACGTAGATGTCGTCGGGACCGGGGAGGTAGTTGTAATCCGGGGAGCGAAGGAAGCCGTAGCCGTCGGGGAGGATTTCGAGGACGCCCTCGGCAAAAATGTGGCCTTCTTTTTCGCTTTGGGCCTGGAGAATTTTGAAGATCAGGTCCTGCTTACGGAGTCCGCTGGAGCCAGGGATTTCAAGGGTGCGCGCGATGCGGCTAAGTTCAGTAATATTTTTTTCTTTGAGTTCTGCGATGGTCATGAATCACCTGAGGTGAGCTTTCAAGGAGGGTATTTAAATCAGGAAGGAAGTTCGGGGCGGTGCGGAGTGCTGAACCGATTTTAACCGGAATTGCCTGTAACTGAGAAACACGGGGCTGGAACGGAACCGGGGCAGGGGGAGGCCGCGCGCCGTGCTCAGGCTGCGCGGCGCTGCGGATGCTGCGAAATGGTAAGCGGTTCGTGACGGGAAGCCAGCGTTGCCGCCGATGGGCTCGAAACCCGGAAGCGGACGAGGACGTCGTTCATGGTGTCCTGGAGCCGCGTATTGGGCTTATGCAGCTTGCGGGTCGCCTTGGAGGCGAGCTGGCAAAGCTGGTAACGATTGCTGACATGAGTGAGTGCACCAAAAATCAATTCAGAACGCATGGTAGTGTGTCTCCTTGCTTTTGACTAAGATGTCCGACCGCTTTCGATCACAGAAAACTGCTGAACCAACGACAGCCCAAGGCAGCTAAGGAAGAAGGATTCCCGGAAGGCCACAAAAATTAGACGCGCGAACCGGAGATTTCGATCAACCTTTTTCCTCCAAAAAAGCCGTTGCAGTGCGGCGTCGACTGGAACCCACGGCCCCTGCCGCCGCAGGCGAGACAGAGCATTACTCCCCGGGGAGCGTGCTTCTCTTCTGCGTGACCGGATTGACGAATCAGGACGGCGAAAGCCCGACGGTCAAAATCGACAGACTTGAAAATAACCTCAGGTGGGGCGTGGGTCAACCTTTTTTTTCATACGCGGGTGCCGGTGGTTACCGAAAATGGAAACACGGCCGTAACCTATTGACTATCAGGTTATTGGAGGGCCTTTGGGGTAATCAAAGTAGATACCGGGGTCTTCTCCCACTTCCAAAATCCATATAGACGGCGGGAGGGCCTAAGCAGCGGAATATTAGCTCGCTAAATCCTTTGATAACAGCTATTTGGATAGAGGACTTGTTTGGCCTCCGAACCCGATTTAATCGATTTAGCGGGGCAAAGGTTACTCGTAGCGCAATGCTTCGATGGGATCGAGATTGGCAGCCCGGATGGCCGGGATCATGCCGCTGATGAGGCCAACAACAGCCAGAATGGCGGTCGCGATGACGACAGTGGTCGGAGATATCAACAGGCGGATATCGGCGTTTTCCGCGTGTGCGGCCATCGCGCTATAGAAAGTGATGCGCCCAACAGCGAGGGAGACGGTATACGCAAGAGCAATGCCCAGGACACCTCCTGCTGCCGCAATCACGAGCGCCTCGGAGAGGAATTGGAAGAGGATGTGGCGGCGGCGGGCACCGAGCGCCTTTTCGATGCCAATCTCTTTGGTGCGCTGCTGGACCGCGACCAGCATGATGTTCATGAGCCCGATTCCAGCGATGCCGAGGGTGAGTGCGCCGATGAAGAGCAGGAGCGCTTCGAGCGCAATGGTGATGATCTGGAATTGCTTGAGCTGGTGCATCAGGTTGGCGACGAAGATGGCGTTGTGGTCTGAAGGCAGGAAGTTGTGCATTGCGGCCAGGGTGTTCCGGACGGCTTGTTCGACGACCTGATTATCGCCGTGGTAGGTGAGCCAGATCCCACCGAGGTATTTCAGGTCGCCGAAGTCCTGGAAAGTGTTGAGGGGGATGTAGACCTGGCGGTTGACGTCGTCGTCGCCTTCCTGCATTTTGGGTTCGAGGACGCCGATGACGGTGAATCCGATGCCATTGAGGCGGATGCGCTGGCCGATGGGGTAGCGGCCGCCGAAGAGCTTGGTCTTGGCCTCGGAGCCGATGACGGCGACGTGGGCGCGGTCCTCGTCATCCTGGTCGGTGTAGAAGCGACCCTGGTCGATGTCAAGCTTAAGGACATTGGCGATTTCGGCGCGATAGCCGTTGATCCACCACGAGTACAGATGCTCATCGCTGGCGACGTTGACCTGCTTGAACATCCCGGGCGATATGTGGACGACGCCGGGGACGGTAGCCCAGAGGCGATCGACGTCGTCCTGGGTGAGGCGCACCTGGACGCCGGCTTTCGTGCCGCCAACCTGCTCGGACGTACGGCCGGGAAAGACGCCGATGAGGTAAGTGCCCCATTGCGCGAAGATGCTCTGAATGGCCTGGCCGAAGCCGGCGCCGTAAGCGAGAAGCAGGACTACTGTGGCGATGCCCCACGCCATGCCGACGACGGTGATGAAGGTGCGGCGGCGGTTGTAGACCATCGCCTCCCAGGCTTGCCCCCAGATGTCACGGATCATGGCTTGCTCCTGTGCATGCTCCTATTCGCGCCGCAGCGCTTCGACCGGCTCCATTTTGGCGGCCTGCGCTGCCGGATAGAGTCCTGAGACGATACCGCAAACGGCGAGGGCCACAAAGGCCAGCGCAGCCGACCACGCTTGCAGATGAGGCGGATCGAAGCCCTGCATATTTTGCCCGGCGAGGCGCTGCAACACCCACATGAAAAACGCCGAGCCTCCGATTCCGATCAGGCCGCTGATGCCGGTCAGCGTCAGTCCTTCGAGAAAAAACTGGACCAGGATGCTGCGGTGAGTGGCGCCTAGGGCTTTGCGGAGGCCGATTTCCGGAGTACGTTCGGTGACGGATACCAGCATGATGTTGACGATGCCGACCGCGCCGAGTGCGAGTGTAACGAGGCCGACCCCACCGAGGAAAATGTCCATAGCGTCGAAGATTTTGCCGACCATCTGCTGAGACTGGACCGAGTCCCACTCGGTGAAGGCCTCAGCGTCGTCGGGACTGAAGCCGTGGCGGCGGGCGATGATTTCGTGGACCTCGCGCACGGCAGACGCATGTTCAGTGGCGACCACGGGCTGATACTGGATCGAGCTCACCGTATTCTGCGGATTGGTCCCCCAGTTCAAAGCGAACATGTCGAGCATGACGGAGAGCGGGATGTAGACCTGCTGGCTGCGGTCGTCGTTATCGCCGTGGCCGACGTGGTCCGCAACTCCGATCACGGTGAAGCGTGTCCCGTTGAGCGTGACCCATTCGCCCAGCGCAGGATGGCCGGGAAACAGGAGCTGCGCGCTTTTTTGCCCCAGCACAATGACGAGGTTCTTGTCGGTGATATCGCTCTGGCGGAGGAAGTGGCCCTGCGCGATGGGGATGTAGCGGATGGCCGCGTAATTGGGTTCGACCCCAAGCACCTGGCCGCCCGCGGTTTCGTAGAAGCTCTGCTGCTTGATGTCGCTGCGATTGACGATCGCGGTTGCATCGCGGACGTCGGGCGCCTGACTGCGAATGGCCTGGACGTCGGAAAAGGTCAGGTAATAGGGGCGCATGCTGGTGTGCTGGCCGGGCACGGCGGGGATATTCCCGTTCCACATCATGATGACGTCGTTGCCGAGTTCGGCGAACTCGCGCTTCTGGCCGGAGCGGAAGCCTTCGCCGACAGAAATGAGCAGCAGCATCGAGCCAACGCCCCAGGCGATACCGAACATGGTGAGGAACGAGCGGAGCTTGTTGGCGCGGATAGCCAGGAAAACCTGCCCGAAGGTGTCGCCGAGGCTCTGCATAGGCTGCTTTCAGATACGAGGATGGAGGGTTTTGGGTTCCGTGCCGGCGCGTTGACGGATAGACGGCCGCTGGCGGTAGATTGGGATCGAAAATGTGGTGGATTTGAGGAAATTGTTGAAGAGGGCTGAGTGGTGGCTGGTTAGGTCCTGGCGGAATGCGACGAGGGCCGGCGGCCCAGCGGGGCTGGTCCGGCGACTTCCCTGTTCCTCGAGCGCCCGCTACTTCGTGGGAACGAGCGCCGCCTGCACCTGCTCCACGCCGGGCTCGGATTGCTTCAGGTACTCGCTGACGCGCTTGCGCTCGTCGGGTGCGAGAGCGGGAATGAGAGCGATCATGCGACGCATCGTGGTCGCCACGTCGTCCACCAAGTTCATCACGCGAATGGCTTCACCGGATAGGGGCATAGACCTTAGTTGACCTCTGCTAGCCATTTTCGGCTATTGGGGGGTTCCGGTAAAGCTGATGGCCGGGCGGGTGCGGGGGGAGGGCCCGCGGTGAGAAGACGCGGGGATGAATTATTTGGACGCGGCACGGAATTTACGAGATGTCGTTTCGGAGTGCGAGCGGAAATTCCTGGCGATTTCGGACAAAGAGGCAGGCCGTTCGCCCGGGCCGGAGCAGTGGTCACGGAAACAGATTCTCGGGCACCTGATCGATTCGGCGACGAACAATCATCAGCGGTTCATTCGCATGCAGCTCGCGGGGGAGCTGAAGTTTCCCGGTTATGAACAGAACGAGTGGGTGCGGCTGAATCACTACGCGGCGCGGCTCTGGAAAGAACTGGTCGTTCTTTGGGCTGCTTACAACCGGCATCTGGCGGAAGTGATCGAGCGCATTGCTCCGGAGACGCTGGGGCATGTGTGGGACAAGACCGGGGATCAGGGCGACACGCGGTACGATCTGGAATTTGTGGCGACGGATTATGTGGCGCATCTGCGGCATCACGTGGAGCAGATTGAACGCGGCTGACTCGATTTCCCGAGTCAGCTACTTTGCGATTTTCATTTCCGCAAGAAAGCCTTTGACGTGGGCTGGCTCGGACTCGCCGAGGTAGATCTTCACGTAGTCGAGATAATTGCGGGCGTACTGCAGGATCTCCTCACGGTCGTCGGAGGTAAGGTCGCGTCGGATTTTCCCGGGGACGCCGGCGACGAGCGAGCGGGGCGGGACGACCATGCCTTCGGGGATGACCGCGCCGGCGGCGATGATCGATCCTTCGCCGATGATGGCGCCGTTGAGGATGGTCGAGCCGATGCCGATGAGGCAAACGTCCTCGACGACGCAGCCGTGCACGGTGGCGTTGTGGCCGATGGTGACCCAGTCGCCGACGATGACCGGATACTTGTAGCGCATGCCGTGGAGGACGGCGCAGTCCTGAACATTGGAGTGAGCGCCGATGCGGATCGAGTTGACATCGCCGCGGACGACGGCGTTCATCCAGATGCTGGCGTGCTCGCCGAGGACGACATCGCCGATGACCTGCGCGGAGAGGTCGACGTAGCAGGTGGCGGGGATGGTCGGGGATTGGCCCTGGTAGGTGCGGATCATGGAGATAGTTTAGTCTGCTGCATTATGACTCTTGAGGGTGGGATGAAGACAAGACAATTTGCTGTGGTTTTCGAGCATACGGAATCGGGCTGGAGCGGATACGCGCCGGATCTTCCCGGCTTGGGTGTTGCTGGAGAGACCTTCGAGGAGACCGAGCAGCTGATGCGCGAGGGGATAGAGTTCCATATCGAAGGCTTGCGGGCAGACGGCGAGCCAGTGCCCGAACCGACGACGCGCGTGAGCGAGATTCCTATTCCCGCCTGAATCCGCCTGTGGTTGTTTCGGGCTCGCGTGAGTTGCGATGGAGCTCATCTGCCCCCCGCTGATTTATCCTCAAAAGAATCATGCAGAATGACGAAATTCCTCCGCTCAGTGGGTGGAGCGAGGCGGAGCTGGACCAGGCGTTTGCCGCTGTGGCGCTGGAGGTCGAAGATTCTGCGGCAGCGTTGCGATCACCCGAGCAGTTTCGCCTGCAGTGGCTGGGCCGCAAGCAGGGGCGGCTGAAGGCGATCAGCGATTCGTGGCTGAAGTCCGCGCCGGCTGATGCCAGGAAGGCCATTGGGCAGCGCTTCAACACTCTGAAGGCGGAGATCGAGCGGCGGCTCGAGCTGGCGGATTCGGCGTCGCCGCATGATGCACTCGATGCCGAAGCCGTCGACATCACCCTTCCTGGAACGCAGCGTAAGCTGGGTGCGGAGCACCCGCTGATCCGCACCTGGAATGAGATTGTCTCGGTGTTTCAGCGGATGGGGTATTCGGTGGGTGCAGGCCCGGAGGTGGAGACCGACTACTACAACTTTGAGTCGCTGAATTTTCCGCCGGGGCATCCGGCGCGCGATACGCAGGACACTCTGGTGATTGCCGGGCAGGAGCGCAAGCCGCTGCGCGATCGGCTGCTCATGCGGACGCACACCTCGCCCGTGCAGATTCGCACCATGGAGCAACAACCGCCGCCGGTGCGGATCGTGATTCCCGGCAAGGTGCACCGCAACGACGCGGCCGACGCCACGCACTATCCAATCTTTCATCAGGTGGAGGGGCTGTGCGTTGATGCGAACATCACGTTCGGCGATCTGAAGGGGACGCTCGACTTCGCGATGAAGGCGTTCTTCGGGTCGAGCGTGAGGACGCGGTTTTTCCCTTCCTTCTTTCCGTTCACGGAGCCGAGCGCCGATGTGCAGATCAGCTGTCCATTCTGTGGCGGCTCGGGATGCCGGAAGTGCAAGCAGTCGGGGTGGATTGAGCTGCTGGGGTGCGGGATGGTGGATCCGGCGGTGTTTGGGCTCGTGCAGGGGAAGCAGCCGGGGTACGACCCGAAGAAGGTGAGCGGGTTTGCGTTCGGAATGGGCATCGATCGCATCGCGATGATGAAGTATGGGATTGGGGATATCGGGCTTCTTTATTCAGGCGATTTGCGCTTCCTGGAGCAGTTCGTGTGAAAATCCTCTCCAACTGGATTCGCGAATACGTTCCGGGAATCACCGCCTCTGACCGCGTGCTCGCAGACGATCTAACCCTGCGGGGGATTGCTGTCGAAGGCGTCTTCGACCTGGGCGCGCACGGGTCGGTGTTTGAGATGGACATCACGACCAATCGCGTCGATGCGATGAACCATTACGGCATCGCGCGGGAGGCGGCTACGATTTACGGGCTGGAGTTGAAGCCTCTCAAAGCGAGCTTGCCCACAGCGAGGCCCGGGGCCAGGGCGTTTTCGGTTCTTATTGAAGAGCCGAAGCTGTGCGGCCGGTTCACGGCGCGCGTGCTGCGCGATGTGAAGATTGCACCGTCGTCGGGCGTGGTTGCGGAACGGTTTCGCCTGCTCGAGCAGAAGCCGATCTACAACGCTGTCGATGCGAGCAACTACGTGCTGCTCGGCATGGGGCAGCCTACTCATGCTTTCGATCTGGACAAGATCGAGGGCGGGATCGTGGTGCGGCGCGCGCGGAAGGGTGAGAAGCTGCGGACGCTCGATGGCGTGGAGCGCGTGCTAGATGCAGACGATCTGGTGGTCGCCGATGAGAAGAAGCCCCTGGGCATCGCGGGCGTGATGGGCGGATGGGACACGATGATCGCGCCGGAGACGAAGAACGTTCTGGTGGAGGCGGCGTGGTTCGATCCGGCAACGGTGCGGCGTTCTTCGAAGCGGCACCTGCTGCATACCGACGCTTCGCATCGCTTTGAGCGCGGCACCGATTTCAACGCGCCTCCTGTGGCTTCGGCGCTGGTGAGCCGGATCATTCTTGAGGCGGGGGATAAAAAAGAAAACGAAGCCGGCGCTTTTATAGACGGCGAGCTGGTGGATGTGGTGATCCCCGAAGCGATCGCACGCACGGCAAACCGCGGCGCGATCAGCTTCATTATGGGGGAAGTAAGAAGAATGCTGGGGCCGACCGAGGATGCCGAAGGGATCACATCGGCTGCTGCGGAAGGAATCCTCACGGGCCTCGGTTGTGGCCTGGCCACCAACGGTCCAGAACAGTGGAGCGTGACGCTGCCGAGCTGGCGGCTTGATCTGGAGCGGGAGATCGATCTGGTCGAGGAGATTGCCCGGGTCTACGGCTACAACCGCTTTCGCAACACGCTACCGGCATTTAAGGGAACCGTCGTCGAGCTGCCCTGGGCTGAGAAGGAAGCCGCGGTGCGGCGGACGCTGCTGGCGCTGGGATGGAACGAGGCAGTGTTGTCGAGCTTCTGCGGCGCGGAGGATGCTGCGCGCTTTGCGCGCGAACCGCGTTCGGCGGTTGCGATTGGAAATCCGTTAAGTGAAGAAGCGGGGATGCTGCGGCCTTCGCTGCTCCCGGGCGTTCTGGACATGCTGGCGCTGAACATCAGCCGCGATGTGGAGGGCGCTGCGCTGTTCGAAATGGGTACGGTTTTCAGTGGAGGCCCGGAGCGGGTGGACGAGCGGCCGTCGGTAGCGATTGGGGCAACGGGGAGCGCTTTCGTCAAAGATGAAGTGGGTTTCTACGACCTCAAGGGAGCGGTTGAGAAGTTGCTGGACAAATTTGCGGCGCGGTCGGTCTATTTCGATCGCTTCCCTGCCGCGTCGGGGCTGATGCCGGCCTGGCTGCATCCCGGGCGCGGCGCGCGGGCTGTACTCGACGGGGCGACGATGGGATGGTTCGGCCAGCTGCATCCCGCGGAGGCGGAGCGACGCAAGCTGAAGCAGACGGTGTGGATTGGCGAGCTGTGGCTGGATCGGCTGTATAAACAGGCGCTGCGGCAACCGGTGGTGGAGGAGCTGTCGCGGTATCAGCCGGTACGGCGCGATTTTTCTGTGACCCTGCCGGACGGCGTGCTGTACGCAAAAGTGGCCGCCGCGCTCGAGGGCCTCGCGATTCCGGAGCTGCGCAGCTTCGAGTCGAAGGAAGTGCTGCGCGATCCGAAGGGAAAGCTGGTTCCCGCCGGGCACTACTCGCTGCTGCTGCGGGTGGTATTCCAATCGCACGAGCGGACGCTGCGCGAGGAAGAAGTGCAGGGATGGTCGCAGCAGGTGATTGCGGCGCTCGAAGCCGAGGGCGGCAAGCTGCGAGGCTGACGCCTGACGGAGCAGAAGCACCTTCAAGCGCAGCGCGGAAAAGTCAGAAACGAATCAGGCGGCGAATCAGAGGACTTGAGCGAGGGCCGGATAAAGGCCGGCGTGGCTGGTCTGATAGAGAGCCAGCAGGCGCTGGCGCATCAGGTAGTAAGAGGAAGCGGCTTCATGCAGGTGGAACGGGATGAGATTGGCGGAGCGGCGCACAACGAAGTGAAAGGTCAGCGCAATCTCGACGCGGCGGACGGCGTGGTAAAGTCGAAGTGCGTCGCGGCGCATGCGTTCCGTGACAATGACGCCTTCATCGAAGTTCCATTGCTGCGCATGGACTGCGAGAAGCAGCATAAGCTTCGCATTTTCGCGCATGCGGCGCAGGCCTTCGCGGCCGCCGAGCATGAGCCACATCTCAGCAGGCTCAAGAGAAATCTGTCCTTCTCGGGGTTCAAGATAGTCGCGAGCTACGGAAGTTATGCGCTCGAACTCGATGCTTTTTAGCTGGGACACTAAGTCCTGCCAGCTGCGCCTATCGATCCGAAGGGCCGACACCTGGCTCCGAATCGCGACTGCGAGGAGGCAACCTACGACAACGCCCAGGAGGAGGTAAGCCAACACAACCGTGGCCTTTCTTATAGGGAGCTTCGAGACTCCCCGAGTCCGGAGCGACGAACCGACTAATGTCGAGCGTCAAATCTTTGGAGATCGTACGCGACCCGCCGGTGGAGTGCAAGGATATATTGCTGCAAATCCGAAGAAATCGGTTGGCGCTCGGGCTCCTGCCGCCAAAGTTGTACAAGGAGCCAGCAGTATGCCGCGGTATTAGTCAGGTAGCGGACTTGCTCAAGCTGAGTATAGAGGTACTGGGTACCGAAGAAGCTCTCGAACGCGGTCTTGATGACCATGATGGCGCTCCATGCGGTGAGCGTCTGACCGACTGCCATAACGTGGTTGCGCCAGCCGAGACCGAGGCGATTGGCGGTGAGGCTCATAACAACAAATAACTCGCAGATTACCAGGCTGGTAAACAGGTTACCGCGGATCTCCCAGACCCGCCGAACGCTCTGGCCGGGGGGAGAAACCCACCATGCGAAGAGAGCGGCCACGGCGACACATGTGAAACCGATAGCCAGAAAGTAACCGCGGGCGTCGCGAACCCAGCTTCCGGTGGGGCGGAGCACGATGCGGGCGATCTCAACTACCACACCGAGCTGAAGGGCAAAATCGACCCAGCTACCAATCGTGTAGACCCGGGTGTACCAGTATGTAGAACCATGGAGATACATCTGGAAGAGCAGGACGGTCCGCGCCGCCATGAAAGCGAACCAGCAGGTGAGCACGGGAAATTGGCGCCAACGGCCGCGCCAGAACAGGACAAAGAGCAGCGCGAGGTACAGGAACCAGCCTTCCGCCCAAAAAAGTCTGTCCAGTCCGGCGAAGTGCATGCGTCTGCCTCAGATACAGGATACGGCACGCCACGAACTTCCGCCCTGAAGGCGGGAGTCCGTGGGGACCGGCGAGGCAGACTTATCGCTGGAGGCTACAGGCCGAGAGAGGCGACAACCGCAACAAACACAGATGAGACAACGACAGCCTGACCGCCGCCGTTGCCTGGAGGAGGTGGGGGGTCGTTGCCGCCGGGATCGCCAGCGAACAGCGGAGAGGCAGAGAAGGCTAGCACTCCAGACAACAGCGCGACTCGAAGGGTCTTGGTCATGGGGTTATTCCTTTTGGGCGCAGGTTGCGCGACCTGAGGCTAACCCGAAGAGCGGTGGATTACGGGCCAGATATTTACGACCTTGGTACGCTGAAAAAGAGTACGAAGGTGGAGTGAGATAGGGCTGGATATAACTACTTGGATGCCAGCATTAAGGTTACTTAAGTCGCCATCCTATGCTACCAACGGGCCATGAGTAGCATCAAAACGGATTGTACAGACATGTCTACCAGACCCGGCAGCTTCTGACCGGGGCCATGGGCTGACCGGCCTTACAGCCGAAGGCGTGAGCGAACTCCGGCATGTTGACGACGACGCCACGCACACGCAGCGCGTCGGGGGAGTGCGGATCGGTCTGAACATACTTGCGAACGATTTCCGGGCGCTGATTGGTGCACCAGTTCTGGGCAAATCCGATGAAGAGCTGTTGCTGAGGCGTGTACGTGGACTCGGCTTTTTCCTCCGGTGTGGTTGCTGACGGCTGTCCGGCAAGGGCGGCGCGGGCCATGAGAGCCATGAAGGCGAGACGCACGCCGCCGTTGTCGGCGACATTCTCGCCGAGCGTGAGCCGGCCATTGACCTTGAGATCGTCTACGGCGGTGAACTGGCTGTACTCGTCGACAATGCAGTCGGTCTTCTCTACGAATTTCTTTTTGTCTTCGGGCGTCCACCAGTCGTGGAGGTTGCCCTGAGCGTCGAACTGGGCTCCCTCGTCGTCGAAGCCGTGGGTCAGCTCGTGTCCAACGACAGCGCCGATGTGACCGTAGTTGATGGCGTCGGTTGCGTTTTTATCGTAGAAGGCGGGCTGGAGAATGCCCGCGGGGAAGTTGATGTCGTTCATGGAGGGGTTGTAGTAAGCATTCACCGTGGGTGGGGTCATCCCCCATTCCTGGCGATTGACGGGCTTGCCGATTTTGTTGAGCTGGTAGTCGAGCTCGAAAGCGCGGGAGCGAGCGGCGTTGCCGAAGTCATCGCCAGGGACAATGTCGAGCTTCGAATAGTCGCGCC
>PMSS01000179.1 GCA_003167515.1 Acidobacterium sp.
ACTTCAGAAACAGGAGACTAGTAGCCTGTCGCAGAGAAATCGTTCCTGGTGGAGATCCCATCAGACCCACGTCTTAAAAGCGAGACGTGGGGCACCCAATTTCGCGGCAACGGTAACGAAATCTCTGCGACAGTCCGCTAGTTGGTGACCACTGCCTTGTGCAGGGTTGTGACCCACTGAACGGCCAGCGTGCTTTGATTGGCAGGGGCACCGACGGTGTAGTGTTCAATTTCGTAATCGATCTTGATGAGCTGGAACCGGTTGGGACGAAAGCCTGCCGCCATCTCCCAGCAGCGCACGTCACCGCCTTCATTGGCGGCGGTATAGCCGGGGCGAAAGGCCAGATACCACCGAGGAGTCAGGACCTGTCTGAGCTCGACATAGCCGGCCGATTCGCGGAGGGTCGGAATGACGGTGTAGGGCATGACGAATCTGTCTTCTTCGACCTGGACGCTGGTGTGGCCGTGGGCCCATCCGGCATCGAGGCCGAGTCCTGTTGCAGGGAGGGTGCTCGGGTTTTTCTCACCGGGGAGAAAGTACGCATACTGTCTGTCGAGGTAAGGGCCGCGATAGGCGTCGACGCCGACGCGAAAGCCCTGGCGGATGGTATAACCAGCGCCGCCGGCCCAGTTGCCGTACTGGTCGTGGGCGAAGAGGCTGCGTGGATTGGCGGGGGAGGAATTGGCGAACTGGAGGCGGGCGTCCCATTTGCCGCGGGTGGCGTCGATCTGCGCGCCGGGGAGTCCGGAGGTGGAAACGGGGGCATAGTAATAGCCATATTGGGGCGGCATATCGATGAGGGGATTGTCGGCATCATCGTAACGGAGCAGAAACGAACCGAAGGAAGTCGACAACACACCGGCGCGCACCAGGACGGAGCCCTTATCGGAGACGCGGGAATAGTTGAGGGTGGATTGGAGGATGTAACCTTTGGCGCCGTAGCCGGTGGTGTCGAAGTCTTCGTAGAAGTAAGGACGGGTGACAAATTCGAGAGCGCCGGTGACGCCCCAGTTGGGGCTGATTTTCCAGGTGGGATAGGTGACCGAGCGGAAGCCGGCGGCAAGCGGGGAACCGGAACGGGGCGGAGCAGAGAGGACATTGGAATCGACTCCCAGGGCGGAGAGGGATTCGCGAAGATCGAAGCCGGAGCTTGCTTCCTGGGCAAGGAGGAGATGCGGGGGGGGCATCGCAACTACGAGACAGCACAGCAGACCCAGGAGGGAAGCTCTTTTCATCCGGCCACCGCCATGACCGGATCCTCCACTTCGATCGGATATTCGGAGGGGGGCGACTGCAGGGTGAGCGTCTCGAGGGGCATGTTGAGTAGAACGTCGACGATGCGGGGATCGAATTGCTTGCCTGCATTCTCGGCGATGATGGAGATGGCTTGCGCATGGGTCATGGCTGGCCGGTAGGGGCGATCGGTGGTCATGGCATCGTAGGCGTCGGAAACGTGGATAATGCGCGCATCGATGGGGGTCTCTTCCTGCCATTGGCCCCTGGGATAGCCGGAGCCATCCCAATTCTCGTGATGGAGCTCGACGGCAGCGAGGAAGGGCGCGAAACCCTGGACGCCTTCGAGAATGCGGCGGCCGATGACGGGGTGTTGTTTGACGAGGGTCCACTCGTCTTCGGTGAGGCGGCCAGGCTTCTGAAGGACGCTGTCAGCAATGCCGATTTTTCCGATGTCGTGGAGGAGCGCGCCGATGCGAATCCGTTCGACGTCGTCGGGGTCGAGCCGGAGGGAGGATGCGATGGCGCAGGACAGATGGCAGACACGCCAGCTATGGCCGGAGGTGTAGCCATCGCGCGCGTCGAGAGCGCTGGCCAGAGCGCCGACAAATTCCAGATAGGCGGTCTGTAGGTTTTCGCCGGAGGCGCGGACCGAGACGGCAGCGCGGTTAAAGATATCGGCAAGCTCGCGGATTTCGAGGATGGAGGACCGAGGGCCTTCGAACCCGGCGAGGACTCCGGTGCGAGCGGCCTTCTGGAGATGAGAGACTACATCGGCGATGGGTTCGACGATGGAGCGGGCGGAGAGGAGGCTGGAGAGGAAGACGATCGAGACGCAAATCAACGCGAGGCTGAGGAAGAGATTGTGGAGGCGGTGCTGAAGGGGAGCTGTGGCGGCGTCGACGTTTTCGAGGCTGCGCAGGAGGTAACCGCCAGTCCAGGACTGCATGGGAGCCGAGATCCAGCCGGCATTCTGGAGGCGCAGATCGCACTCCGACTGAGGCCCGCAATCGTTAAGGGCCGCGGTGAGGGCACGGAGTGGAATGTGGGGGATGTTGGATGCGATGACCTTTCCGTTGTGGATGAGGACCGCCGGCGTGGTGAGCTCAGAGAAATCGAAATACTCGCCAACGGCAAGGGAGCCGATGTTTCCATCGTCCTGATCGATGGCGACTGAAGCCACCTGGAAGGTGCGGCCGCCGAGCATCAGCAGACCTGAGCCGGCGTGGTCGAGCAGGGCTGTGTTGAGAGGTACAAGCTGACTCTGGGCGTTTTGGCTGTTCTGGCGGACGACTCCGGCGATGGGCGAGCCGCCAGGGGCAGAGACGAGGAGAAAGTCAAAGCCCATATGCTGGCCCAGCTCACGCAACTGATCCTCGACGGTTCTGCGCGCAGCCGGACTGTCAGGGTCGGAGAGGAGGAGCTCGATTCCGGCTTTGAGGGCGGCGTTTTCTCCGGCAACCTTAAGAAAACGGCTGTTCTGCAGATCACCCTTCGCGTGCATGTTGGCGAGGGCAGCCTGATTTTCGCGCAGCGAGGCGCGCAATCCTTCGCGCACCGAAACCTGGACGAAGCGCTGAATCATCCAGAAGCTGGCAGCCAGAAGAATGGCGAAGGGGATGAAGCAGATGAGGAAGGCGCGAGTTCGGAAGCGGGTGGTCAAATGGGTTCCTACTTCGCATCCTCTTCGAGAGGGATGAAGAAGTCGGCGACCGAGTCGCGACCGTTCTCGACGGTGATGGTCTTGCGGAAGAAACCGGCGTACTTATGCCAGGCGACAACCGTGTACTGGCCAGGCGGTACATCGGGAATGCGGTACTGGCCCGAGCCGTCGGAGCGCGCGTACCAGCGGTTGGGCGTCACGACGATGGTCGCTTCCATATTTGGGTGGAGGTGGCAGTAGACGTCGATGATGCCCGCCTTTGGGAAAAGCACCTTTCGGGTTTGTCCCTGGTCATAACTTCCGAGGTCGAAGGTCTTCGCGCGAGACAGGGAAAAGATGTTATGGAAGATGGGATCCATATTGGGGAACGAGACGGTGGAACCGGCGGGAATGACGAGAAGATCGGGTGAGAATCGCCGGTCAAGCTGGGCGACCTGGGGAACGGCAGCGCTGGCTGGAGCGACGCCGGCAGGGGCTGGACCTTCGAGGTAAATAACAACACGCGAGCGCTCGAAGGAAAGAGCATCGGTCTTAGTGTCTTGTCCGAGCTCGACGGCAGTGCCGCGCTGATAAACAGAAACAACGGGAGTGACGCTGCGCCTGGTGAGCTTCTTTTTGATCAGGATTGTGCCGGAGATGTTCTCGGCACAGGCAGTGAGAGCCAGCGCGGCGAGAGCGAGAAGTACAGTCGGGCCTTTGAATCGCATATACGGAGAGCCCTTGTGAGGATCGCTTTGTGACGCCTGGTTGCCGGGGACGAGGCGCAGCGCAGGGTGCTGAGATTCCGCAGCTAGTCTAGGTGAGAAACGGGGGTAACGAGAATACAACTATCCGGGGACCGAACAGCGATCAGCGATCGGCCTCAGGGATAAGTGATCAGCGCGACGGCGTGCGATCAGAACTTATCCACTTTTCATGAGCAATGACAAGCAGATGATGGTTCGTTACTGCGGTGATGGGCTCGGCGACATCAGTTTTTCCGCGAGGTAGAGGTAGGTTTCGGCCCAGGAGCGGGCGGTCTGTTTGAGGTCAGCGCCTGCGCCGTGGCCGCCTTCGGTGATTTCGTCGTAGAGGAAGGGCTCGTGGTACTCCTCCATTTTGGCGGCGAATTTGCGGGCGTGCTGCGGGCCAACGCGGTCATCGCGTGTGGTGGTGAAGATGAGCGGCTCGGGATACTTCACATCCGGCTTGAGCTGGTTGTAGGGCGAGATGGAGGCGAGGAAGGCGCGCTCTTCGGGCACGCTGACGGAGCCGTACTCGCCGACCCAGCTGGCGCCGGCGGCGATGTGCTCGAAGCGAAGCATATCGAGGAGCGGGACCTGGATGACGACGGCATTCCAGAGATCGGGATGCTGTGTGAACTCGACGCCCATGAGCAGGCCGCCGTTGGAACCGCCCATGATGCCGAGGTGAGCGGGCGAGGTAATTTTGCGGTCGATGAGGTCTCCGGCGACGGCGGCGAAGTCGTCGTAGATGCGCTGGCGGTNNATGTTGGCGAGGACGAAGACGCCGCCTTTCTCGAACCAGAGCTTGCCCAGAGTCGCGGAGTAGTGGGGTGTTTCGGAGACTTCGAATCCACCATAGGCGTTGAGCAGCGTAGGATTCTGTCCGTTCGGCTGCATATCTTTGCGATGCACAACGAAATAGGGGATCTTTGTACCGTCTTTGGAGGTTGCGTAGAGTTGCTCGACAGTATCCTGGGACGCGTCGAAGAGGGGCGGCTGGGATCTGGAGAGGGTGAGATGAGCTGTGGCCGCGTCGCCCGCGAGGAGAGAGGGCGGCGTGAGGAAGCCCTGAGAATTGAGGAAAAAGGATTCGCTGGTATCGCTGGCGGTTACGACGCTGATGGCGCTGTTTTCGGGAACGTCGAGGGGTTTGTGGGACCAGCCGTCTTTGCCGGTGGGCGTGTAGACGTACGCCTGTCCGAGAACATGCTTGAGCGTTACGACGATGAGGCGGGAGCGTGTGGTGACTTCGCCGTCGAGGAATTCGTCAGAGGTGGGTGCGAAGACGACGGTTGGATGCAGATTGGCAGGGTCGCGCAGGACTTCGGGCAGGCCGAGGGCGAGGAGCGAGCCCTGGGTGAACTTCGGGCCGGCGGGAGTTGGGGTCCAGTCTTCGTGAATCTCGATAAGCAGGCGGCCGGCGAGGAGGCCGGCGATGGTGGCTTTGCGGGGGATGGCGAGTTCTTTGAGACCGCCGGGAGTTTTGACCCAGACGCGGGTCTCGAAGAAGGAGACGGCGCGCGAGAAGAGCGTGACGCGATCGTGCTGGGCGTCCTCGATGACGAAGCCACCGGCTTCGATGTCGGAGGGTTCGCCGCGGAAGACTTCGGTCGCGGAGTCGAGGGGAGTGCCGCGCTTCCATTCCTTAGCGACGAAGGGGTACCCGGATTTCGTCATGGTGCCGGGACCCCAGTCACGGGAAATCAGGAGCGTGTTCTTGTCTTCCCAGGAGATGGCTTGTTTGCTGTGCGGCGCAGTGAATCCGCCATCGACGAAGCGGGCGGCTTTTAGGTCGAACTCGCGAGAGGTGGAAGCGTCTTCGCCGCCGACGGAGAGGTCGACGACGCAGTACTGGTCGCCGGGATAGAGGCAGGACATGCCGTGAAAGACCCAGCTGGTTTTTTCCTGCTTGCCGAGGGCGTCGATGTCGAGGACGGTCTGCCAGTGTGGAGTGGGGTTGGCGTAGTCGGCGACGGTAGTTCTGCGCAGGAGGCCGCGCACGTTCTTCTCGTCGTTCCAGAAGTTGTAGACCAGGTCGCCGCGCAGTATGGGCGTGGGGAGACGGTTGGGGTCTTCGGTGACTTTGAGGGCTTCGGCCTGGAAAGCGGCAAAGCGGGGATCGGCTTCGAAGACTTTGGCGGTGCGGGCATTTTCCGCATTGACCCAATCCATGGCGCGGGGGCTGTTCACGTCTTCGAGCCAGATGTATTTGTCGGTGGGATCGCCGGTCTGCGTTTGGGCGTGAAGGCCCGCGCCGATCAGAGCCAGAAAGACGAGAAACGATGGAGCGAGTAGGGAATGGACCCTGGACATCCGCAGAACTCCTGAAAGAGGCATTGGCTGCAACTTTACCAGAGGCGGGAATGCGAAGACACTGCGCTGCCAAGATGGGATGGTGTGGGAAGGGATTTTTGAGCGAGAGCGGGACGAAGGTTAGTTCCGGCCTAGTTCTGGGCTACTTCTGGACGAAAAACTCGGTCATATTCGGTGCCGTAGCGGCGGCGGCGGGAGGATTGGGCAGACCGAGGGCCTCCGTCATGGTGCGCAGCATGCTTTGGTGTTGATAGACAGTGGTTGAGGTCTGGGTATAGCCGGGCTGGACAATGGGTCCCCAGAGAACGGGAGCGACGTGGCCACCGCCGTAGGTGTTGTCGCTGTCTTCCGCCTCATCGAAATCGACGACGAGAAGGCCGTCGCCGCCGGTTTGGAATGCCGAGTTCGCGGATAGAGGCGTGACGACGTTGGCCTCGAGCCAGGCGTCGGCTTGTTGTGGGGTTCCATTGTGCGCGTCGTCATTGACGTCAGGGACGATGTAGGAGAAAGCGGGGAGGGCGTTGTTGGCGAGGTCGGTGGCGAACTGAGAGAACGGCCAGATGGTGGCATTGGCCACCTGTTGGTTGTCGGCAATGTCGGATAGCATGGCGAATGGATTGTGGCGGATGAGATAGAGACCGGTATTGCCGCCGGTGTATCCCTGGGTAATTCCTTCGGCGTAGATTCTGAAGGAAACGCCGGTGGAGAGCATGCGGCGTGCGATGTTATCGACGTTCCAGACCGTTGTAGAGTTGTCGTCGGTGGTGAGTAACTGACCGGTTGTGAGCATGAAGTAATTGCCGATGGAGGGGTGGGAGTTCGCGTAGTAGTTTGTGGGCAGAGCGCCAGTGGCGATGAGGTTATTGAAATTGGGCCAGACGCTGGTATCGCCGACGATGGTGGAGTAACTCTGGTTCTCTTCCATGACGAGGATGACGTGCTGGCTTGCAGGGATCTGCGGGGGTGGAGCGGGAGTAGCCTGCACCGTAATGGTGGCGGAGCCGGATTTGGTTGGGTCCTGCGCGCTGGTTGCGGCGATATCGACGGAGGCGGCTGTGGTGGGTGCCGTGAAGAGGCCGCTGGCGTTGATCGTGCCTCCGCTGGTCACGGACCAGGAGACTGCGGAACTGAAGGCGCCGGTTCCCTGAACGGTGGCGGTGCACTGTGAGGTTGCGCTTGTTGCCACGGTGGATGGAGTGCAGAGGGACGCGACCGAAGTGATGGTGGAGGCGGCGGTCTGTGGCTGCGTGGCGTTGGATTTGTCTCCGCAGGAAGTCAGAGCGGGCAGGACGAGACAGGTGACGAGGGCGGGGAGCAGGGTTTTCAACGCAGCTTCTCCCAGGGCTGGATGCGGGCCAGTTAGATGCAGGTTGTCTGGCAGTGGCGCGTATGCTGTGAGGGTTGGAGGGAACGATGAGCATAGTGCTGGTGACCGGAGGTTCGGGTTTTATCGGGAGCCATTGCATTTTGCAGTTGCTGGCGGCGAGTCATCGGGTGCGGACCACGGTGCGGTCTCTCGACCGCGAGGAGCATGTGCGGGCGATGCTGAAGGTGGGCGGGGCGGACCCGGGGGATCGGCTGTCGTTCTTCGCGGCGGATTTGATGAAGGACGAGGGCTGGAAGGAGGCTGTCACGGGATGTGAGTACGTGCTGCACGTGGCGTCGCCGCTTCCGGCGGCGGTTCCAAAGAATGAGGACGAACTGATTGTTCCGGCGCGCGACGGGGCGTTGCGGGTGCTGCGGGCGGCGCGCGATGCCAATGTGACGCGCGTGGTGATGACCTCGTCGTTTGCGGCGATCGGGTACGGGCAGTGGCCGCAGCAGAGGCCGTTCGATGAGAGGAACTGGACGAATCTGAAGCGGGGGGGGGTGACCCCGTATGTCAAGTCGAAGACGATTGCCGAAAATGAGGCGTGGAATTTTATGGGCAGGGAACGGGGCGGGCTGGAGCTGGCGGTCGTGAACCCGGTGGTCGTGTTTGGGCCGGTGCTGGGAGCGGACTACTCGACTTCGGTTCTGCTGGTGCAGCGGCTGATGGACGGCGCTTTACCTGGGTGTCCGAAGTTTATGTTCGGGGTGGTGGATGTGCGGGACGTTGCCGATTTACATATTCGGGCGATGACGAATCCCGCCGCGAAGGGGGAGCGGTTTCTCGCGGTGTCGGGGGATTTTATGTGGCTGCGCGATGTGGCCAAGGTGCTGAAGAGCCGTCTGGGCGAGCGGGCCAGGCGGGTGCCGACATTGCAGCTGCCCAACTTTATGGTGAGGCTGGCGGCGCTGCGCGATCCGGCGGTGAAACAGATTATTCCGGAGCTGGGCAAGAAGAAGAACGCGACGAGCGAGCATGCGAGGAAGTTGCTGGGGTGGGAGCCGCGGTCGAGGGAAGACGCGATTGTGGCGACGGCGGAGAGCCTGGTGCAGCTGGGGCTGCTGAAGGGCAGCCGGTAGCCGGGTTGCTGGGAGCTGGGAGCCGGGAGCTGGGAGCCTTTGTCAGCCGGAAGGTCCGGATGGAGACTCGGAGATCCGAATGAGTAACGGAGATTGTTACGAATGAAAGTTATTGTCACGGGCGCGACGGGGATGGTTGGCGAAGGGGTGATGCTGGTGTGTCTCGCGCATCCTGATGTGGATGAGGTGCTGCTGGTGAGCCGTCGGCCTTATGGGGAATCGCTTGAGAAGATGCGGGAATGCATTGTGCCGGATTTCATGCAGCTCGACGGAGTGATGGATCGCCTGAGTGGGTACGATGCGTGCTTCTTTTGCGCGGGCGTGAGTTCGGTGAGGAAGAGCGAGGCGGAGTACACGCGGATCACGTATGACACGACACTGCATTTTGCGGAGACGGTGGCTCGGGTGAATCCGGGGATGGTGTTTACGTATGTGTCGGGGATGGGGACGGACAGCACCGAAAAGGGGCGGACGATGTGGGCGCGGGTGAAGGGGCGGACGGAGAATGCTGTGACGCGGGTAGGATTTCGCGGGGCCTACAATTTTCGGCCGGGATTTATGCGGGCTATGCCGGGGCAGCGGCATCTTCCTGGCCCCTACAAGGCGGTGGGGTGGCTTTATCCTCTGGTGCGCGTGGTGATCCCGATGTATGTGAGCACGCTCGAGGTTGTGGGGCGGGCGATGATCCGGTGCGTGACGCAGGGGTATCCGAAACAGATTTTGGAGGTTCGGGATATTAATGCACTGGGGAAGGCCTGACCCCCCACCCCCGGGGTGGGGGGTCAGGCAAGTTGTTGCAGTAATTGGGGTTGCTGGAGGCCAGTTTTGGGCTGCGGCATCCTTTTGAAAACGCGGCATTTGCAGTGGTGGTTTGGCTCCATCTCTCCTGGGGTCGGCGCGGTTCATTGCGTTTTTTCCCCAGTATGGCTGGATTGTGTCGCTCAACGTGCTTGCCTCCGATTCGACCTTTTTGGGATCACGCCTCTGGGGATTTTCAGGGAGATGTTGACAATCTTGACAACATCTCCCTACCCCCTACCCTTTTTTGGAGGGCGCTGACGCGTATCAATTTGAAATCAGTTAGGTTAGGTCAAATGTTTACAGCCTCGACAACATCTGGCCGGCCGGAATCTATTTGATTCTGCGGTGATTGCGGCGGCCAATTTCATTTGAGACAACTTAACGCTCCTTTTCAGGTGCGGGGGGATTTGCCTGCACAAGCCAAGTCCGGATGGGAGGGCGGGAGTTCCCCCCTTTCCCAAAACAGAAAAGCCTGCCGGGATGGCAGGCTTTTTCTTTTTCTATCCTAAGTTCAGAATATCATGCTGGAGGGAAAAAACTGCCAACTTTGTTGGGATGGGTTGGCTTGTAAGTCGAGCTAAGTCATGGGTTATTACTTCGGTTTTGGGGGTGGGGGCTTGACAAGTTTTCCACATTTGGCAGGAACAGTGATCAGTGGGCGATGACGGGCTCCCGAAATCCAGAATGAGCTTTGGCCACAAATTGGGGAGATACCCCTCTCGGATGCCGGCGCTGGGGCGGGGGATATTGGTTTGCCCCTCGCGCCATGACTCCGCCGATTGCAGGGTTCAGTGTTTGTGTCCTGTGGCTCAGTTCGTCTGCACGATGATCACGGGCTGGCCCTGCTGGGGGCACTGTGGTGTTCCGAGTTTGTCGGTGACGGTGACTGGATAAGTGCCGTTCGCTGCGTCGGAGGGAATAGCGACAGCAATCCAGCTATTGGGCGGAAGCGCATACTTCGGCTGTGGAAGGGGCCAGTAGTTGGCATTCGCCGGATCGGGCGCGATGATCAGAGTTTCAGCGGACTCATTAAGCATGATGAAGTAGCCGCCAGGCGCGGCGCTTGCGCCGTCGCACGCGGGGCCTGCGACCTTGGTGGTCATGATGATTTTCTGCGTGGTGACATTTTTGGCGGGTGGTGTGCAAGTGAAGGTGGCAGCAGTATTGCCGGTGACTTTGGCGGAGGCGGATGCGGTGGGAGTAACTGTATACGAGGACTTTTCGAGCGGCCATGAGGTTCCAGACGAGGGCTGGACGGTCACCGAAGCGCCCTGGGCCTTGTTCATGATCCACGTGAATGTCTCGCCCGGAGAGAGGACGACGAGGGGACTGAAAACATTGAACTGACGTTGCTGCATAAATGCTCCTTTCGTGAGGAAAGCGTGAGGACGGCTACTGTACGCGCAAACCCCGGAGCGGGGGATTCCGGGCAGCGAAGGAGACGAGCAGTCTGGGGAAATGCCTGGGAAAGGGTTCAAGAGTTACAAGAATTATTTGACGAGGGCCTGGTTGAGTAACTGCTGAAACTGGGGATTACCGCGAAGGTTATCGAATTCCGGGGAGTCGCGGACGATGGAGGCGGAATAGCCGGCCATGAAGGATTTTTGCAGCCACTCGAGAGCTTCGCCCGTTTCGCCGAGATCGTTATACACCACAGCAGCGTTGAAGAGCAGGTCTTTGTTGCCGCGGCCGAGCTGGAGCGATAGCGCGAGGTGATCGGCGGCCTGGGACTTGTCGCCGAGGCCGGCATAGCAGGAGGCGACCTCGCCCTGGCGCACGGCATCGCGGGGATTGACCTTGAGCTGATCGTTCAGCAAAGCTAGCTGCTTTTTGTAAGCGTCGAGAGCTTTCGGTTGCTGGCCGCTGAAATGGTACGCGTCTGCAAGGTTGCCCCACATATCGGGATCGCTCGGGTTGTAGTGAAGGGCCAGGTCGTAGTTATGCGCGGCGTCGGCGAAGCGGCGCGACTGATAATAAGCGGTGCCGAGATTGGCGTAAGCGGCCGGAGCGGGGCGGAGCCGGAGCGACTGCCCGAAGGCTGCGATGGCGGCTGGGTAATCTCCCACATATAAGTCGGCAGCCCCCAGATTGCTGTAATCGATGTAGCTTTCCGGAGCAAGGCCAATGGCTTTCTGGAAGAGGCCGGCCGCTTTGGCGTACTGGGCCTGCTGCAGGTAGAAGGCACCGAGGCGCTCGTAGACCAAGGTGGAATTGGGATTGGCAGCGATGGCCTGGCGGTAGGTCTCTTCGGCGTCGGAGAGGCGGTTCAGTTTGGTGTATGCATCGGCGAGGCCGACGTAGGCGCGCTCGGAGCCGGGTTCGAGTTCAATGGCTTTCTGGTACTCCTGAGCGGCCTGGTCATATTGACCGGTTCCGGCATCGATGAGGCCGATGCACATATGTCCGTCGGCGCCGGCATTGCCGAGGCTGACGGCCTGGTTGCAGTCGCTGCGGGCTTTGTCGACCCAGGAGGGCTGCTTCGTGTTCGTGTAGTCGAGCCAGTAGGCGCGGCCACGCACGGCATAGGCTCTGCCAAAGTTGGGATCGAGAGCGACGGCGCGGTTCAGCACGCCGAGGGCGTTGTCGATAGCGCCGGGGCGAGTGAATTGATCGAGATTACCGACTCCCTGGAGGTAGAAGTCGTAAGCGGCGGGGTCGGTGGTGCCGTGGACAGCGATGGCGGCGTGCTCGTCGGGGCGGAGGGTGATACGGAGGGCCTTTATGACGCCGTCGGAAACCTGGTCCTGGAGGGCGAAGGGATCGGAGACGGGGGCGGTGAGGGTCTGGCTGGCCAGGGTCTGGCCGGATTGAGCGCTGGTGAGGGTCCAGACGACGCGGTTCATCTGGCCTGCCTGTTGGATCTCCATCTGGAGGGCGAGGTTGGCGCCGAGAGCGTTCATGGCCTGGTCGGGCGCGGCTGCGCGCGCCCTTTCGACGCGGGTAGAGTCGATGATCTGCAAATCGTGATTCTGAGAGAGCGTCGACAGCCTGGCGGCGACGGTGGCGGAAAGCCCGTCGGCGAAGGCGGCGAGGTCCGGGCTGGTTCCATCGATGCGCGGGGGCATGACGGCGAGGCGCGGGGCGGCAGTCACTGCAGGGGAGCGGAAGTGCTTCCACAATCCGGCGATGCGGGAGCGCGTGGCCGGAAGGAAAGCGAGAACGGCGGCGATGGCGACAAGGGCTGCCGCGAGGCCGAGCCATTGCAGCAGTGGGCGGGGCTGAGTCCGCATGTGCGAGGCGCGGGCGGGACGGCCTCCCTGGAGCACGATCTCGAGATCGCGGCGCAGTTCGTTCGTGTCGGCATAGCGGCGGGTTGGATCCTTGCGCAGGGCGTGGGCGACGACAGAGGCGAGCTTACGTGGAATCTTTACTGGAGGCCGGTCCAGCTCACCCGCTTCGCGCTCGTTGAGGATCTCGGCGGTGGTGACCGTGACGGTAGAACCGCGAAAGGGATGCATGCCGGAGAGCATCTCGTAGAAGACGATGCCGAGCGCGAAGATGTCGGCGCGAGCGTCGGGTGACTCTCCGCGGAGCACTTCGGGAGCCATGTAGACGGGCGTGCCGGCCATGGCGCGCCGCTCGGAGAGCGTCTGGGTGGTGGCCGTGGCCCATGCGGGATCGGAGGCGGGAAGGCGGCGGGCTACTCCGAAGTCGAGCAGCTTGACCTGGCCGGCAGTTGTGAGCATGATGTTTTCCGGCTTGACGTCGCCGTGGAGAATGCCTTTGGCATGGGCCGCGCCCAGAGCGTCGACGCACTGGAGGGCGATGGAGAAGAAGCGATCGAGGGGCATGGGGGCGCCAAGCTGGTCGCGCAGCGTGGAGCCGGCAACAAACTCCATGACGAGCAGGACATCCTCCTTCTCTTCGATCACGTCATAGATGGCGGCGATGTTGGGGTGACTGAGGGCGGAGGCGCGCTGGCCTTCACGGAGGAAGAAGCTGCGGTCGGCGGCCGCGTCCTCATCGCGACCGAACATGCGCTTGATGGCGACGGTGCGCTGCAGGGCGGTGTCGAAGCCGCGGTAGACCTCGCCCATGCCGCCGGAGCCGAGGAGGGCCTCGATCCTGAACCGGCCGACGGTGCGGCCGAGGGGTTCAGGGCCATGTCGAACAGGCGGCGTTTTGACAGGGTTGGAAAAATCCGGCATCGTATGGGTCCCGCGCCGAAGGATTGAGCCTCATCGTACCTGCGGTCGTGCTCGGCAACAAGGGCCTGGCCCGTGCAGGGGACGGAGCACCGGGCGCAGAGGGTCTCGGGATGACACCGCCATGGTCAGCGGGCGGCGGCTGCGGCTTGCTGGTATTCCTCGTAGGGGCCTTTGAAGTCCTCGATGACGCCGTGCTCGAAGTGCCAGATGCGGGTGGCGACTTCGTCGATCAAGTCATGGTCGTGGGTGACGAGCAGGACGGTGCCCTCGTATTTCTGCAGTGCGATGTTGAGGGCGTTGATAGCTTCGAGGTCGAGGTGGTTAGTGGGTTCGTCGAGGATGAGCAGGTTGGGCTTGAGCAGCATGAGCTTGCAGAAGAGGAGGCGCGCGGCTTCGCCACCGGAGAGCGCGGCGGTGGGCTTGAGGCCTTCTTCGCCGCGGAAGAGCATCTGGCCGAGGATGCCGCGGATATCTTCGGTAGTAGCTTTGGCGTCGAACTGGCGGAGCCAGTCGAGGGCGGTGGTGCCGGGCTCAATGACGCCGGTGTTGTCCTGAGGGAAGTATCCGATTTGGACCTCGTGGCCCCACTTGACGTTGCCGATGTCGAGGGTGAAGTCCTTTTCGGCGAAGTCGCGCAGGTTGGCGAGCAGCGATTTGAGCATCGTGGTCTTGCCCTGGGCGTTGCGGCCCATGAGTCCGATCTTTTCGCCGCGCATGATGCCTGCGCTGAAGCCATCGATGACGGTGAGGTCGTCGTAGGTCTTGCGCAGGCCCTCGATTTCGGCCACATATTTTCCTGACGGCCGGTTCTGGTCGAAGCGGATATAGGGCCTTGCGATGTTGGAGCGAGCGAGCTCGGTGGTTTGTAACCGTTCCACTTCCTTTTTGCGGCTGGTGACCTGGGAGGAGCGTGTGCCGGCGGAGAAGCGCGCGATGAATTCGTTGAGCTGAGCGATTTTCTTTTCACGCTGGGCGTTTTCCGACTCGAGTCTCGATCGGATCTGGGTCTTGGCCAGCACCATGTCGTCGTAGCCCCCGGTGTAGGTGATGATGGTCTGGTAATCGATGTCGGCGATGTGGGTGCAGACGCTGTTGAGGAAGTGGCGGTCGTGGGAGATGGTGATGAGGGTGCCTTCGAAACGGCCGAGGAAATCCTGGAGCCAGTGGATGGAGTCGAGGTCGAGGTAGTTGGTGGGCTCGTCGAGGAGCAGCGCCTGGGGTTTTCCGAAGAGAGCCTGGGCGAGGAGGACGCGGACTTTTTGGCCGCCCTGGAGCCCGCCCATTTTGCGTTCGTGGAGGTGGTCTTCGATGTCGAGGCCCTGGAGGAGAATGGCGGCGTCGGTTTCGGCGGTGTAGCCGTCCTCTTCGCCTACGACGCCTTCGAGTTCTGCGAGGCGCATGCCGTCGTCGTCGGTTAATTCGGATTTCTCGTAAATCCTGTCGCGCTCTTCGAGGGCGGCCCAGAGACCTTTGTTGCCCATGATGACGGTGTCGATGACGCGGAAAGCGTCGAAGGCGAACTGATCCTGGCGGAGGACAGACAGCTTGCGGGGGCGGACGACGGTCCCCTTCTGGGGGTCGATGTCGCCGGAGAGGATTTTCATGAAGGTGGTTTTGCCGGCGCCGTTGGGGCCGGTGAGGCCGTAGCGGCGGCCGTTGGTGAAGGTGGCGGAAACCTCTTCGAACAGAACTTTAGCGCCGTAGCGCATGGTGATGTTGCTAACGGAGATCATGCAGCTCTCAATGAAATTGGGTTACTTCTATTTTACTTTGATGCGGGCCTGGGCGTCGGGGCGGGCCGTCCAGGCGAGCGCGCTTCGCGCCAAGAGCCGGGTGTGCGCGATGTGGCGGCCAGCCGAATATACTTTTTGTTGCGATGAAGATACTGGTTTGCATCAAGCAGGTTCCGCAGAAGGATGCTCCACTGCGGCTGAATCCCGAGGGGACGTGGATCAGGGACGACGTTTCGTGGGAGACGAATGAGCCGGACGCTTATGCGCTGGAAGAGGCGCTGCGGCAGAAGGAAAAGCATGGCGGGGAAGTGGCGGTGATCACGGCGGGACCGGCGCGGTCGCAGCAGGTGCTGCGGGAGGCGCTTGCGAAGGGCGCGGATCGGGCGATTCATCTGGAAGACGACCGGTTTGCGCAGATGGATGCGGCGAACACGGCGCGGGCGCTGGCAGCAGCGATTGAGGGCGAGAATTTCGATCTGATCGTGACGGGGTTGCAGTCGGACGATTTTGGGGCGGCACAGACGGGCGTGCTGCTGGCGGAGATTTTGGGGATTCCGCACGCGACGATCATTATTGGGATTGAGAAGACGGACTCGGGACTGAAGCTGAAGCGCGAGCTCGAGGCGGGACACTATCAGCACATAGAGATGACGATGCCGGCGGTGCTGACGATCCAGAGCGGGATTAACAAGCTGCGGTACGCGTCGCTGATCGGCATCAAACAGGCGAAGATGAAGCCGATGCGTAAGGTTGCCTGGGCGGAGGTCGAGGGGAAGCTTTCGAAAAACGTGCAGAGAATTGAGAAGCTGTATGTGCCGGGGAGCCAGAAGAAGACGCGGAAGATTGAGGGTCCGGCGGGCGAGGCGGCGAAACAGGTGGTGGAGTATTTGAAGAATGAAGCTCGGGTGTTGTGAAGGAGAGCGTTCAGCTTTCGGCGTTCAGCGTGAGGGACTTCGAGTTTGGTACCCTGACCTAGAAATTGGCTGGGGCCAGTTCAGGGTGGTGTTTAGAAGCACCCCCCGGCATTTTTTGAGGAGAGAGACGCAGCGATGGCCAATCTGAATATTCCCGCGGAAGAGCGGAACCTGAGCCCGGCGCAGGTGGCGAGGCTCGATAAGCGGCGGCAATGGGGGCTGGTGTACCAGGTGCTCTCCGGGCAGTTCGCGTTTTTTGCGGTGCTGCTGCTGGTGTGGACGGGGCAGGATCTGCAGTATTCGCCGGGCTGGGTGCATCCGATGTTCTATTACAACGTGGTGACAGGCGTGCTGGCGGTGGTGTTTGGGATGTATGGGACGTATTTGCGGCGGGGGCGGGTGCACGAGTACTGAGGACGGCAGCCGGTAGCCAGTAGGCGGTAGCCGGTAGCGAAACGCCTGTAGCCGGGAGCGATGAGGAAGGGATAAGGGGGAGCTTCGGCTTCCCTGAATTGTGTATGGCGGATTTGATTCTTGTGGTGGCGGAGCAGCGGGAAGGGAAGCTGAACCGCGTTTCGTTCGAGACGATTGCTGCGGCGCAGCTGATTGCGAAGGAGACTGGCTGGGCAGTGGAGGTGGTGCTGCCGGGCAGCGGGGTAGCGGCGCTGGCGCAGGAGTTGGCGGCGAAGGCGGTCGGCAAAGTCTATGCGCTGGAGGCTGAGGCGCTGGCGGCTTACACGTCGGACGCTTATGTCTACGCGCTGAAGGCTTTCATCTCGGAGAAGCAGCCGAAGCTGGTGTTGTTTCCGCATACATACCAGGTACGGGATTTTGCTCCGCGACTGGCGTTGGCGCTGGATCGGACGCTGATTTCGGATGCGACTGGCTACAAGTACGAGAATGGGTCGCTGCGGTTTACGCGGCAGATGTTTCAGGGGAAGTTTGCGGCGGATGTTTCGTTTGGCGGCGATGCGCCGTGGATGGCGACGGTGCAGATTGGGGCCTTCCGTGCCGATCATTCCGGGGATCAGACTGCGTCGGGGGCGGCTGCTGTCGAAAATGTAACGGCGGCTGTGGCAAATACGCCGGCGCGGGTGACTCCGCATGAGGTTTTCCAGGAGGCGAAGCAGACGGTCGATTTGTCGCAGGCGGAGGTGATTGTCGCGGTGGGGCGCGGGATCAAGGAGCAGAAGAACATGCCGCTGGCGGAAAATCTGGCGGCGGCGCTGGGGGGTGAGGTGGCGGCGTCGCGTCCAATATGCGACAACGGGTGGCTGCCGCTGGAGCGGCAGATTGGGTCGTCGGGGCAGACCGTGGCGCCAAAGCTGTATATCGCGCTGGGGGTGAGCGGGGCGATTCAGCACATTGTGGGGATGAAGGGCGCGCGAACGATTGTGGCCATCAATAAGGATCCGGAGGCGCCGATTTTTGAGATTGCGGATGTGGCGGTGGTGGGAGATTTGTTTCAGGTGGTGCCTGCGCTGACGGAGGAAGTGAAGAAAAGCAGAGGATAATAGCTCCAGGGCTGCAATCCGAGGCTGGACCCGATGACTCATGCTGAACTCCAGGACCTCACCGGTCTTCGTTTGGAAGAAGCGGAAGCGTTATACGCCGCGCAGAAATTCGATGGGTGCGTCTATCTTTGCGGGTATGTCGTTGAGCCTGGGCTGAAGGCCGTTGTGTGCCGCACGCTGAACCTGAACGAGTACCCGGAGTCGCGACCGGCATTCAAAATACACGATTTTGACAATCTGGTGCTGCTGGCCGGTCTTCAGAGCGACGTGAAAGCCCTGAGCGGGGCACTGAAGACGAATTGGTTTCTGGTGTCGAGGTGGAACAGCACGCTGCGCTACGTACCGAGAAACACGTCCGGTCAGTCGGATGCGTCGGACCGGCTCGATGCCCTCAAAGATCCGAATGACGGGGTGCTGACATGGCTTCAAACGAGATGGTGACGAGATCGTACAACCTGATGCAGGACCTGCGCGCATTTGCGGAATTCCTAAAGGGTGAGATTCACGGAATCCTGCTCTGCATGGCGTATCAGACGACGTCGACAGTCGATCCGGGCAGCTGGACCTTCTGCGTTTGCGCCGATGAACTGGACGACAAGTCCGAGCGCGCGGCCATCGCACTGGTGTGGAACTGGATGGAGACGCGGCTGAGCAGAGAGTCTCTCTCCATGATTGAGCGAGTCGTCGTCCTGAGGGCCTTTGAACCGGACGCGGCAGCGATCCTCTCCGCTGCGATGTCCGTAGACGACGGCTACCGATTGACCGGTTATCCGATTCTCGGGCGGGAGATCGCGCGCGCGGAGATCTTCATCGTGAGAGGCAGTGCGCAACGTCTTCCTCAACGGCAATCTGTCCGGGCCTAGATGAACCGTATTGTGTCGTGTTCCTGACTTTCGTTCCAATTATGACCGTTTGTGGTTTCGCGTCGTTCTGCACGCTAACGTTTGCGGCGATGATGTTGTCGCGACCGTAGTCCTGGGCGGAAGCCGCATGCTCCTTTGTCTGTGCTACTATCTGCCATCCCCTTCGCTCCCTATGTTAAAAACCCAGGCTGCGCGGAAACCCGATAATCCGGGGCTAGCGGTGGTGCCTCCGCTGACGGAAGAGGCTCGCCAGGATTTGATTGGGCGGTCGGCGCTGCGCAAGGCGAGCGTCCGGCTGCTGCCGCTGATCGGGCTCGGATACGGGATCGCTTACATGGATCGCGTGAACGTGAGTTTTGCCGCTTTGCAGATGAACAAGCAGCTGCACTTTTCTGCGACCGTGTTTGGGTTGGGTGCGGGACTGTTTTTTCTGAGCTATGCGGCGTGCGAGGTTCCATCGAACCTTTTGCTGATGCGGTTTGGGGCGCGGCGTTGGCTGGCGCGGATCATGGTGACGTGGGGCCTGCTGTCGATGGGGATGATCCTGGTGCGGACGCCGGTGGAGTTTTACGTGATGCGGCTGCTGCTGGGTACGGCGGAGGCCGGCTTCTTCCCGGGCGTGATTTTTTATCTGATGCAGTGGTTCCCAGCGGGCCAGCGAGCGCGAGCGGTGAGCCGTTTTTATATTGCGGCGCCGCTGAGCTCGACGGTGATGGGCGTGCTGGCGGGCTGGCTGATGCATCAGGATGGGCGGCTGCACCTGGCGGGGTGGCAGTGGCTGCTGCTGGCTGAAGGATTGCCGGCGGTGCTGATGAGCGCGGTGTTTCTGCTGGGGTTGCCGGATAGTCCTCAAACGGCCAGATGGCTGACGGAGGCGGAGCGGGAGTGGATTCTGCGCAAGCTAAGGGAGGAGTCAGAGGCGAGTGGGCACCGACGGCATGGGCTGGCGGGTGCATTCAGCGACGGGCGCGTGTGGCTGCTGGGAGGATTCTACTTCTGCGTGCTGCTGGCGTGGTATGCATATGCGTTTTCGGCTCCGGCGCTGGTGCAGCAGGTGACGGGATTGAGCACGACGGCGGTGGGGTTCATTATTGCGGGGCTGGGTGTAGCGGGCGCGCTGGCGATGCTGGGGAACGGATGGGATTCAGACCGGACCGGCGAGCGGTTCTGGCATATTGTGACGCCGCTGGTGGTGATGGCGGCGGGCT
>PMSS01000338.1 GCA_003167515.1 Acidobacterium sp.
TGCCGCTTCACGCGCGACTGGATGCTGCGGTCCATGTTCAGCTTCTCAATTTCAATATCCAGAACATCGGCAATCTTCAGCAGCCGCTCCGGCAAATCGAAAATATCCAGCAGCTCCTGCTTGTCCGGTACTTCCAGTTGGAGATTGGCGGCAATCGTATCCGCCAGCCGCGAAGGCTCATCGGTGCGGATCGCCGACGCAACCGTCTCCACATTCAGCGACTGCTGCAGCTTCACGTATTGCTCAAACAGCGAAGTCACCCGCTGAACAAGCTGCTCAATCTGCGGGGTGATTTCCGGCAGCGGCTTTGCCACCTTCACAGTCGCGACAAAAAATCCATCGGAGTCGCTGATCTCGACGGCCCGCGCGCGCTCAATTCCTTCCACCAGGACCTTGATGTTGCCGTCCGGCATGCGCACGCTCTGCACAATGTTGCCGACCGTGCCCACCTGAAAAATTTCATCCGGCCGCGGCTCATCGACGCGGGCGTCATGCTGCGTGGCCAGGAAGATCTTCCGCTCACCGTTGAGCGCCTCTTCCAGTGCACGCACGCTCGACTCGCGACCCACCACGAACGGGGTCATCATGTGAGGAAAGATCACCATGTCCCTGATCGGCATCATGGGGAACTTGCGTAGCTCGTTGCGTTCCCGGCTCTCTTTCGAAGGCTGGCTCACGGCATTCCTTTCAGCGCTGCGATCTTCGTACGATTTTAATGGGTCGTGCTCATTAAGAGAGGTTAACCCATCCGGAGAACGGCTGCGATGGTCACACCCGTTTTTGTCGATATGGGAAATCAACTGGCCACGGGGACGAACTACAGTAACCAGCGATGTTTAGACGCAGATCATCTGCCTAGCGTTACATTTCTTTCGAGATCGTTGTCCGCGGGTCAGAGAATATCGCGCTTCGAGCGAATTGCGCGATCACAGCAAGGCCTCTCAGCCCGCCTTTTCCAGCAGCGACATAGAGAGATTGCGGTTCCTCACCATCTCCGCTTCGATCTGCATCTCTTTCACCTTCTTGTTGCTGGGCAGGTGGTACATCAGATCGAGCATCAGTTCTTCCAGAATCATGCGCAAGCCGCGTGCTCCAACCTTGCGCAGCAGCGCTTCCTGGGCTACGGCGCGCGTGGCGTCTTCGGTGAAAGTGAGCTTCACGCCTTCATAATCGAAGAGTTTCTGGTATTGCTTCATGATTGCGTTTCGAGGCTTGGTCAAAATCTCCACCAGCGCCGCCTCGTCCAGTTCGTCCAGAATGCCCATCACCGGCAGACGTCCGACAAATTCGGGAATCAGGCCAAACTTAATCAGGTCCTGGGGTTCGGCCTGGCGGAGCAGTTCGCTGTCACGTTGCGCGTGAATCGGGACGCCGCCCACCTCGGTTTCCTTATCCGACAGCGCCTTGAAGCCCAGGGCCTTCTTGCCAACGCGGCGCCCGACAACCCGCTCCAGCCCCACAAATGCCCCACCGCAAATAAAGAGAATGTTGGTCGTGTCCACCGGTGTGAATTCCTGGTGGGGATGTTTTCGGCCGCCCTGGGGCGGCACATTCGCCACCGTGCCTTCGAGGATCTTGAGCAGTGCCTGTTGGACTCCTTCGCCCGACACATCGCGCGTGATCGAAGGATTCTCGTCCTTGCGCCCAATCTTGTCGATTTCGTCGATGTAGATGATGCCGGTTTGCGCACGCGCCACATCGCCATCCGCCGCCTGCAACAGCTTCAGAATGATGTTCTCGACATCCTCGCCAACGTAACCGGCTTCCGTCAGCGTGGTCGCGTCAACGATGGCAAATGGAACGTCGAGCATCTTGGCCAGGGTGTGCGCCAGCAGCGTCTTGCCACTGCCGGTTGGGCCGACCAGCAGGATGTTCGATTTTGAGAGTTCCACATCGGCGCCGCGCGTCCGGTTCATCTGCACGCGCTTGTAGTGGTTGTAGACAGCGACGGCGAGCTTCTTTTTCGTCTGGTCCTGACCGATGACGTACTCATCGAGGAATGCCTTCACTTCCAGCGGCTTCGGCAGATGGGTAGGAGCAGCTCCGGTCGAGGTCTCGGTGCGGTCGTCTTCCAGAATCGAATTGCAGACCGCCACGCATTCGTCGCAGATGTACGCGCGCGGATAGTCGCTGGGCGATGAAATTAACTTGGCAACGGCATCCTGAGATTTGTGGCAGAACGAACAACGAAGTGCTTCATCAGATCCCGTGCGCGTTTTCATCCCGACTACTCCTTCAGCCCTTCAACGGCCCGACTGCTGGTTTGTGGTGGTTGGCGGTCGATCGATGATTTCGTCGATAATCCCGTATTCCTTCGCCTGTGGCGCGTTCATAATGAAATCCCGTTCGACGTCCCTTTCGATCCTCTCGAGGCTCTGCCCCGTATGCTTCGCCATCAGCTTGTTCGTGATTTCGCGGATGCGGATGATCTCGCGCGCATGAATGTCGATGTCGGTTGCCTGACCGGCCAAACCACCCATCGACGGCTGATGAATGAGGATGCGCGAGTTGGGCAGCCCAAAGCGTTTCCCTTTCGTACCTGCCATCAGAAGAAAGGCGCCCATACTGGCCGCCTGGCCTATGCAATACGTCACCACATCGTTCCGGATGAACTGCATCGTGTCGTAAATGGCCAGCCCGGCCGTGATCGATCCGCCCGGGGAATTGATGTATAGCTGAATGTCTTTTTCCGGATCTTCCCCGGACAGGAAGAGTAACTGCGCAATCACAAGGTTCGCAATCATGTCATCGATTGGCGTACCGAGAAAGATAATGTTGTCGCGAAGCAGGCGCGAATAAATGTCATACGCCCGCTCGCCGCGGCTCGTCTGCTCTACGACCATAGGTACTAATGCCATCTTCTTCTCTACTCTCAGTTCTGAGGCTTCGACGCCTCGTCGTCAGTGACAGGAATCACCTTCGCGCCCCATTGCGCGCCTCAGGCCAACCGCTCTACCAGCAGATTTCCCGTTTTTTCCCGCCTCAATTGTTCCCGGATTCTAGCCAGACTCCCTTCACGGGTCAAACGATCCCGCAGACTCTCCAGCGGTTCCCGGGTTTGCAATGAGATTACCTGAAGCTCCTGTTCGACATCTTCGTCACTGACCTGAATGTTTTCCACATCGGCAATACGATCCAGCACCAACGTACCCTTCACCTCACTGGCCGCGCTCTCTCTTTGCGCCTCACGCAGCCGATCGAAATCCAGCTTGCGCATGTCCTCCGTTCGCATGCCCTGTGCTGCCAGCGCTCGCAAACCACGTTCCAGCCTGGTGTCGATCTGGCTCTGGATGATCGACTCCGGGATTGGAAACTGAAACTTCTCGACCAGCGCATCCACAAGTCGATTTCGTGTATCCGTGAGCAGCCTGTGCTTCTTATATGATGCGAGGTGTTCTCTAAGCTTCTTCCTGAGGTCTTCGAGATTCTCGTAGTGGCCCAGTTCTTTTGCGAATTGATCGTTCAGTTCAGGCTGCACCTTTTTTTGAATACCCTGAACCTCCGCCTTGTATGCGACCGTTTTACCTGCTAGACGCTGCTGTCCGAAATCCCCCGGATAGGTCACTTCGAATTTCAGCTCCTGGCCGGGCTTCGATCCCCGGAGGGCGTCGGAGAAGGCTGCCACCGTATCTTTGCCGCCGATCTCCACCGAGACGTCTTTCCCTTCAATCGGCTGGGGACTAGGGGCCGCCGTTTCCGCTCCCTCGGCAGCCTCGGGATTTTCGAGCTCACCGCTGAAGCTGATCTTCGCCCAGTCGCCGTCGGCGAGGC
>PMSS01000466.1 GCA_003167515.1 Acidobacterium sp.
CGCCTTCTCTCTCGAACGCCTTTCCCGCGACACCGATATCCGCCTCGAATCTGACCGTCAGAGCAACCGTGTATTTCTCGACGGCACTGACGTCACCGAACGCATTCGCGATTCCGACGTCACTCAGGGAGCCTCGCGCGTCAGCGTTCATCCCCACATTCGCGCATGGATGGTCGACCTCCAGCGCGATCTCGGCCGTCGCGGCGGCGTGGTCATGGAAGGCCGCGACATCGGCACCGTCGTCTTTCCCGACGCCGACGTCAAAGTCTTTCTCGACGCTTCTCCTGAAGCGCGCAGCCAGCGCCGCTATGAGCAGAACTCCAGCGGGAGGGACAACCGCACCCCGAACTCAGGCTACGAGCAGAATGCCGGCGCCAGAGACGGCGCCGCAGCCAGATCCAACCACTCCGCTGTTTTTCAGGAGCTCCGCGAGCGCGACGAGCGCGACCGCAATCGAGCCAACTCCCCGCTCCACCCCGCCCCCGACGCCGTCGTCATCGACTCCACCACCCTCACCCTCGACCAGGTCCTCACCCGCATCGAAGACCTCGTCCGTCCCCTCTTCGCCCACCGCAACCCCGCCGAAAAAGCCGGTTAAGGATCTGTAACAAAGTCGGTATCAAATACCGATGTCATAGCGAGAGAAGAGCTGAACGGTGCCGAGTCGATGGGGGCTTGGTTTTGCTCTTCGCTCGCACCATCACAAACCATCGCAAAAAAAACGAAAGTGTCATCCTGAGCGGAGGTTATTCGCATAAGCGAATAACCGCAGTCGAAGGACCTGCATTTGTCCGAAGCCGAAGTCTCCGGCGACTCTCTGCGACACTATCACTAGCGAAGGAGATCTCGATCATGCGCATGCACAATCCACCGCACCCCGGCGAAGTTATTCGCGAATATCTCGGGGACATGAGCGTCTCCGCGGCCGCGAACCACCCCGGCGTTGGCCGGGTCACGCTCCCTCGTGTCCTGAATGGCAACGCATCTATTTCGCCAGAAATGGCCGTGCGCCTTGCAGGAACCTTCGACACCTCATCCCCGGAAGTCTGGCTGGGCATGCAGGCTCAATATGATCTCTGGCAGGTACAAAAGCACAACACCATCAAAGTGAGACCGCTGCCTCACCTGCAACATTCCTGAAAGAGATGGCCCGTACCGGAACATCGCGGAATTCTGGTCGGGTACACGCACGATCGCCGGAGATCCTCAGCCTGACTCCGCAACCGCACCCCGAAAGGCAAGCTGGTACCGGCTTCCCCTTAATATGCACTTGACGCCATAATGCATTCGGAGCCATACTAGCTCCGTGGCATGGGAAGTCGAGTTCACTGATGACTTCGGCCTCTGGTGGGACAGCCTCACTGCCGACGAGCAGGAAAGCGTCGATTTCGGAGTACGACTGCTTGAGGAGCGCGGACCCTGGCTCAAGCGCCCACACGCGGATACGGTGCAGGGTTCCAAATATCCGAACATGAAGGAACTACGATGCCAGCACGAGGGGCGACCATACAGAGTTCTGTTTGCTTTTGACCCTCGTCGCGTGGGCGTCTTGCTCATTGGTGGCGACAAGACTGGCAATTCTCGCTGGTATGAGGAATACATTCCGCGAGCGGACGCAATTTACGAGAGACATCTCGCCGAATTGCAGGATGAATAGACGTAATCGTCGGGGACATTCAGCTCCGTAACCGGGATTCCCGCGGAGGAAGGTGAGGATAGGATGGCACGGAATTTCAAAGAACTACGTTCGAAAATGTCGCCCGAGCGTCGCGCTCGCGTGGAGGAGCGCGTCCGCAAGGCCCTCCAGGAAATGGCGCTGGATGAATTGCGTTCCGCTCGCCGGCTCACGCAAACAGAACTTGCCGAAGTTTTGAGGGTCGATCAGGGATCCATCTCAAAACTGGAGCGCCGTACCGATATGTACATCAGCACTCTGCGGCGCTACGTCGAAGCGATGGGCGGAAGCTTGCAGATTCGCGCCGTCTTCCCGGACGGCGAAGTTCAGATCACGCAATTCCAGGAGGAAGCCTCAGCCGGCTAGGGTGTATCGCACCCCCCTACTGCTCCTCCGTTTTAGCCCCAACCGGCGCCTTAAAGTGCTTCGGCGCAGCAGGCGCTCCCGGCGGACTCGGCGGCTTAGGCGGAGCCACCGCCACCGTAGCATTCTCGCCCTTCCGCAGCTCCAGGTTCCCGTGGTCGGTCTCCAATTCCAGTTGCACACCACCATGCCCCACCGAACCCTGCAGCGTCTGCCGGCCGCCCTCGGTCGACGTCTTCAGCGGAAAATCGCTCCGCATCGCCTCATCTTCGCTCGTGCTGCCCGTCACGCTGAAGTTCGCATTGTCCGGCATGGTCACGATCACGTTGCCCGTATGATCTGTGATCTGCAAATTTCCCAGCGGGTTCGCAGCCACAATATTCACATCCCCGTTCGAATCCTCAATGTGCGCGTCGCCCGCAATCTGAGTCAGGTCGATGTCCTTCGACCGCGCGATCACCCGCACCGGTCCCATCGCCTGGCTCACGCTCAGGTCGCTCTTGTCCAGTGTCAGCGCGCCCTCGAGGTGCGGTATATCCAGCGACGTCTGGCTCGAATGGTAGTGAATCCCCGACGCGATCTGCTCCAGGTGAATATCCCCAAAGAAATCCCCGTTGATCGTAACCTCGCCCTGGATCTGCGACAGCGTCACATCGTCGCCGTGCCCATCCACCAGCACCCGTCCCTGCACGTTGTGCGCGGAAAAGTCCCCATGGTCGATGTGCCCCTGCGCATCGCCTCCGATATCTTCGAGCTTCACCTCGCCGTGATTATCCGTCACCTGCACGCCGCCGTTCAGCCCATCCGCTGTCACGTCGCCGTGCCCCGCGGTCACCGTCGCGAACGCCGCCGCCGGCAACTCCAGCGTCAGATCCACGCGCGCGCCCTGCTTCTCCGGTACCGTAATCACCGCGCCGCCGCCCGACACATCCACCTTCGGCTTCAGCTGCACAAAAATCTTCTGCGCCTCCGTATCCGAATCCCGATGCACCATCTGGTGCGCGCGCAGATGCATCTGCCCATCCGTCGACGCCGTAATCGTGATGTCGCCCTGCGGATCCTCGATGCTCACCGCCGGCTTCGCCCCCTTCAGCGCCTGGTCGATCTGTACGTCGTTGTCGTGCTCTGCCCCCATCCAGCTCCAGATTTCATCGCCGCCGCCGTCATCGCCAAACCCCCACGAAAACGGCCCCATCAAATGCCCGTTGCGCGAAACCCACCCCAGGCCAATCATCAGGATCACCAGCCACACAAGGCCGCCCATCCCTCGCCGCCCATACGGCCGGTTCCAGTCAAGAAAGTGCTCCGCCAGCAGTAGCCCTCCCATCACGATCAGCAGCATCGGCCACCACCGCGCGTACCAGTCCCAGAACTCCACCGCGTCCAGCCGCCCCGTCTCCATCAGCAGCGCAATCAAGCCGATGCTCAGCAGAATGATCGGCCCTACGAACGATGGCCGGTGCCATCCCCGCCAGTACGTCCTGTAATAGTCCCGCTGCGCTCGCGCCTGGGCCTTCCACTGATCCCTCTGCGCCCGCGCCGCCGCTTTTGCCTGCCACCGCGTTTCCCGTGGTGTCCAGGATGGAGGTGTCGTTGCCATAATTACCTCCTCTCCTCGTCCTGCATTGGTGAGTCCGCCGGCGCAACGGCCGCCGTCCCCGGTCCTGTCCCACTACCCGTCCCGCCCGTTGTACCCGGGCCCGCGTACGGCGCGCCCGTGTATGTCGTGTATCCCGCGCCCACAGGCGCCTGGTACCCTGGATATTGCCCCGTGAGATCCGGCGGATTCTGCGCCAGAATCGCGTTTTCCGCCAGCTTCATCAATCCCCACGCGATGATGTACAGCGGCCAGCTCCTCGAGTAGTGAATCCCCGTGTACTCATCCAGAATCGCCGTGATCCCGAACACCAGCAGCATGATCGGCCCGCGCATCCGCCTCAGAAACAGGTACTGATTCATCGCCCGCCTCCTGTCGACGGATCCTGAGGACTCGCCGGTCCCTGCGTACTCCCGCCCGCCTGCGGTCCCGGATTCCCGCTCGTGTACTGCGGATTTGGAGGCGGCGGTGGTCCCACCCGCGCCGCAAATCCGAAACGTCCTCCAGTGTTCCTCATCAGCAGCCATATCGCGATGCCCACAATGATCAGCGGCCACCCGTGGCTCACCCATCCGAAGTTAAAGAAGCCCAGCGTGTTGAACAGGAACAGCATGCCCAGAAGGATCAGCACAATCGCCCCAATCGGCTCCCTGCGCGCCCGCTCCAGCTCCGGCGGAACCATGCCCGGCGGCGGTGGTACCCACGCCGGCGGAGGTGGCGGCACAAATCCCGGTGGTGGCGGAGGCCTATAGCCCGTGCCCAGTGGAGGTGGCGGAGGAAATCCCGGTGGTGGTGGAGGCGTACCCCACGTTCCCGGCCCACCAGGGTTGAACGGACGAGCTCCCGGCGTAGCCTCCGCGACAATCCGCTGCCGCAGCTGCTCGCCCCACTCAGCGCTCTGCCGCCCAAATTCGTGCGCCTGCTGCCGCACCTGCTCCGCCCAGTCCGCAGTCGACTGACCCGGTGCTGGCCCCGGAACCGGACCAGCCCCCGTCGGCGTCCCGGGCGGTGGCTGCACCGGCGGCACGTAAGGCCTCGGCGCCGAGTGCCCCCCAAACGCGTTCCCCAGCTCGTTCAGCCCAAAAGGATCCGGCAGCGGCAGACCATCCCGCCGCGCCTTGGCCGTCTGGTGCGCATCGAAAACCTGGTACAGCACCCACGCGGCCACGAAAATCCCGAACACCCCGTAATGCTCGCAGATCGAGATCAGCACCACGAACACCAGCACGTGCACGATGGCCTTGATGTACTGCCCGTTGTACATCGCCCCCACGCCGGGGATGAAACCCAGAATCGTCGCCGTTCCAGGATTAGGCGCGCCCATCGGCGGCGGCGCATAGCCCGCCGGATACCCGCCCGGCGGATACCCACCCGCCCCAGCCGCACCCGGTACTCCCGCTCCCGGCACCCCCGTCACCCGCGCCGCAAGGCACGGCTCGCAAAACACATTCCCCTGCACCGTGCGCTCGCACTGCACACACAAAGCCTTGCCGCAGTGCTGACAAAAGACCGTTGCCGTCGCTTCGGGATGATTTACGCAGTTCATACCAGGCTCCTTCTGTCATTCCCAGCGGCTTCAGCCGCCTGTTCCAGCCCGGCTCCGTGGTGATCCAGGGAAATAGAATTTCGAGTTCCTGCCGACACCCTTACCTCTGTCGCCTTCTTCTTTTCTTGTGATTTCTGTCCACCGCTCACTGCTGGCTGTTCTGCCAGCTCCTCTGCCCGGACTCCGCTGTTTTCTGTAACCTGCACCCTGTACCCTGTACCCTCTTGTGCTCCCTGCGCCCTGAGCTCCGACCCCTGTCTCTCATCCAGCCGCCCATCCTTATTGCCGCTCCCGCCCTGCTTCCCTGGCTCCTGCTTCTGCTGCGTTGGTTGCTGCTGAGGCTGCGTCTCTACATCCCTCCGCAGCTCCCGCATCCGCGACTGCAGCTGGTACACGAACCGCAGATTGTCGTAGTACCGCACCACTGATCCCCGTGCCGTAAAGAATCCCCTCGACAGCGTGCTCCCGATCTGCGACGGCCGCAGATCCGCCAGACGAATGTTCCCCGGCTTCACCCCCGTCAGGTTCAGCATCAGCGTGATCGAGAAGAACGCCATCGCAATCGTCATCAGCAGCCGCGTCTCGTGAAAGTTCCGCCGCCACGGCGACGCCATCGCCACCGCGCCCGCACCCTGCCCAGCCGCAATCACCGGCAGCGGCACGCCGCCCGCTCCCACCGTCTTTTCCAGAATCTTGCCGATCAGCCCCGCCGGCACTTCCGGCTCGCTGTGCAGATACCCCAGCCACTCCCGGCCCTGCCCCGCATGCGCCAGCAGATCGCCGCAGTTCGCGCACGTCTCGCTGTGTGCCTTGAACGCCGCCGCCTGCCCCGCGGGCAGCAGCCCGTCCAGCGCATCCGCCAGCAACGCCTCCCATTCCTCGCAGCGGAGTCCCCCTCCGCCCGGAGTAGCGCCCGGCATCGGTCCGAATTTGCTCTGGTCCGTCACGCTACACCACCTGCCCTTTACTACGCTCCAGTAAACGAGCCAGTTCCGCCCGTCCCCGGCTGATCCGCGACTTCACGGTACCTTCGGGTATCCGCAAGACCTGCGCGATCTCCTTGTAATCCATATCCTGCAGATCCCGCAAAATCACCGCCTCCCGCAGCTCCGGCGAAATCCGCGTCAGCGCCTCCTGCACCATCTTCTCGATTTCCTTCTGCACCGCCCGGTCATGCTGCGTCGGACCCTTATCCGCCAGCCGCTGCAACAGCGGCATATCCTCATCGCCGTCCCATCCCGCGTCCATCGAATCCGTCACACGCAATGCCCGCGACCGCCGGAAATGATCCACCAGCAGATTGCGGGTCATGGTCGTAAGCCATGTCTGGAACGTCCCGCGCGCCAGATCGAACGACGTCAGATTCCCGTACACCTTCAGAAAGACTTCCTGCGTCAGGTCCTCGGCGTCCGTCGCCGATCCCGTAAACCGGAAACACAAACCATACACCCGCCTGTGATGCGCTTTCACCAGCTCTGTCCAGGCAAAGGAGTCGCCCTTCAGGCACCGCTCCACCAGGACCTGCCACTCCGCATCCAAAGGCTTCTCCCCAACCCGCTCGACGCCGCGTTCCTGCTCTTTGCGCTGCCACCGCTCCGCCGGCTTCCGCTCGTCGGCTCCCGGCGCCCGATACTGACCCCGACCCTGGCCGGAGACCTGGCCGCCCTGGACCTGGCCGCTATGGACCTGGCCGCCCTGCCCAGGCCTCGTAACCGCCGCCCTGTCCGCAAGACGCCCCGGGAAGCCCATCATTCCCAGGTTCCAGGTTCCGCCCCAGTTGATGGTTGTAGCGACGCTCATGGGCAATGATACGCATCCGAAAGCGGCCTGGTTCCGAAAAACCGCCGCCCCCGAACAGTCTGCGGAGAAACTCGCTCTTTGAAGGGGCACGGGCTTCAGCCGTGCCGTGATGCGTCCAGGACCCGTGCCGCTTGAACCGCTGAGGAACGGCTTTTCAGCCCGAATATCACGCCTCTCCGTAAATCGCCTGCAGCAAATCCACAGCCACCCGATGCATCGGCCGCATAAACGGCAAACCCGCCAGCCGCAGCGTCAGCACAATCATCTTCACCGTCCCGTCGAACAGCATCTCCGTCCGTTTCTGCCCCGCCGACGAGTCATACACCCAGAACAAAATGATGCCCATCTGATAAAGCCACAGCAGCCGCGGCAAATACGGCAGGAGATCCTTCGGCAGCCTCATCTTCGACTCCTCCACAGCCCGAGCAAAAAATCCCGTGTCCTCCTCGCGCACCGGCCGTGTCTTCTCGCTGAACGGCGACAGCGGATGCGCCGGATCCGTATGCGCGCTCAGCGCCCCCAACAATTTCCGGTTCGGCAAAAAATAATCCAGCTTTACCTGCACAAGACCCCGCAGCCGCTCATCGAAATTACGGCGCTCCTCCAGCACCTGCTCCAGCGTTGGCCGCATCTCCAGTTGCGCTCGCTCGTAGAACGCCATCACAATCGCGTCCTTCGAGTCGAAGTAGTAAT
>PMSS01000366.1 GCA_003167515.1 Acidobacterium sp.
GCTTCACGCCCCCGATCCTCAAGTCCCCAGCCAGGCACTCCAGCGATTCCCGCAGTAATTCCCCGTTCACCGGTTCGACCCGTCGCACCTCCCGGGTTGACTGGACCGTTAGTGCCGTAATCGCCGATACTCCATGAACCCCGTGAGCCGCAAAGACTTGCAAATCCGCCGTCACGCCCGCCCCCGACGACGGGTCGAATCCCGCTATCGTGAGCGCTATTGACGACTCCGCCAAGTCCTTGACAGCATTGGCCTTCCGGCGCAAGATTTTATCCTCCTTCATTCAGGGCGGCACGCTGCCTCTTTCTGCCATCGTACCTTGTAGGTCTTTTCTTCCGTTATGTGGTTTGCGCAAGAGGCGGAGAAAAAGACTGTTTGTTTTTGTGGTCCAAAAGCACCATTCGGACTACCACAGAACACCGCGTTCCGCAAGGTGCGGGGTTGAATTAAATGGTTCTGGATGTTTGACTTACATGATCCAGATTCCTACAATTAACGAAGGAGGAACATGCACGCTATCCGACGATCAGATAACGCTACCCGTCCTCGCCGTATCCTTATTTTGGCCGGCGCAGTTCTCGCCACAATCTTAGGCGTTGCCGGCGCCCAGGCTGCTTCCCCTACGGAGCACCTCAACCCCCAGATCATCGTCAGCCACCACCACTGGTACCAGGTCGGCACCGCCTCCTGGTATGGCAAGTTCTTCCAGGGTCGTGCCACCGCCAGCGGAGTCCCCTACGATGAGAACCAACTGACATGCGCCCATCGCACCCTGCCCCTCGGCTCCGTGCTCCGGGTCACAAATCTCGAAAACAACCGCTCCGTCGTCGTCACCGTCAATGACCGCGGTCCGGTTCCCGAAAGCCGTGTGATCGACCTCTCCCACGCCGCCGCCAACGCCCTCGGCTTCAGCGATCGCGGCTTGGCCCCCGTGAAGGTCGAGCTCATCGGCCCCAGCTCTGAAATGGCCCAGCTCCTCATGCCTGCCGGCCTCGAACAGCCGCGCTAAGGCCCCCAAGTCTCCTCGGCCCCAATGCCAAACGCGGTCAGACACCGCCTCTGACCGCGATCACCATCGTGCCCGCCAACATCCCGCTGCCCCAACGGCGGGATGCACCGGCGGCATCCTCATAGGCTAGTCCGCCGGCTTCCCATGCCATCGCCCCTCCGGCGCATCATCCGGATCCGGCTTCTCCTCCCCCGGCCAATTCTCCTCCGGCACATGACGAAGATTCACCCGAATCCGCGTCCACGTCGAAGACCGCCCCCGCATCGAATCGACGAGCACATCGTCGGCCGCCAGCAGCTTCGCCGCCTCAGGATGCCGCCCTTTCCATTGCTCCAGCCCCTCCATCGCGGCATCCTTACGCGCCGACTTTGCGACCAGGATGAGCGGCATCTTCGATCGCCGCTTCCCCGTGTTCGCTGCCCCACCTTCCCCCGCCGCCTTCTTCGCCCGCGACGGAGCCACACGCGATCCCTCGCCCTCCATCTTCCGAAAATGCGGCGGCCAAGGCGCATCCCCCAGCCCCTCCGCCTCATCCTTCGCCGCCAGCTCCAGCAGCGCATTCAGCGAACCCGCCGTCCGATCCATCTCCGCATGAGGATCGCCGATCTTCGCGAACCGCCCCGGCATCGTCAGCACCGTAAACTCCGCCGGATCGCAATCCGGCACCTCATCCCATCCCAACGGCGCTGAAACCCGCGCATCCGGCACCGGCCGCACCGAGTACGCCGAAGCTGTCGTACGATCCTTCGCATTCTGGTTGTAATCGAGGAACACCCCGTGCCGTTCCTCCTTCCACCACTTCGACGTAGCCAGCTCTGGCACCCGCCGCTCTACCGCCCGCGAAAGCGCCAGCGCTGCCCGCCGCACCTCGGTAAAGCTCCAGCGCGGATGAATTCGCACATTGATATGCATGCCCCGCGAGCCGCTCGTCTTTGGCCATCCCCGCAACCCGGCGTCATCGAGCACCGCCCTCACTTCCGTCGCAACCCGCCGCACATCCGCCCAGCTCACACCCGGCCCCGGATCGAGATCCACCCGCATCTCGTCCGGATGGTCCAGATCGCCCGACCGCACAGGATGCGGATGCAGCTCAATGCACCCCAGGTTGACGACCCACGCGAGCCCAGCCGCGTCGTCTACCACCAGTTCTTCCGCCGTCCGCCCCGAAGGAAACGACAGCGTCACCGTCCTCAGCCATTCAGGATGGTCCGCAGGAGCCCGTTTCTGATAAAACGCCTCAGCCTCTGCCCCTTTCACAAACCGCTTCAGAACCAGCGGCCGGTCCCGAATCCCCGCCAGCGCCCCCGGTGCAACCGCCAGGTAATAGCGCACCAGGTCCAGCTTCGTTAGCTTCACCTCTCGCGAAAAATAGAGCTTCTCAGGATGCGTGATCCGCACCTCACGCCCCTCAACCGAAACCACCTCGCTCGCCTTTGCCGATTCGCTCATCAGCTCCACACGAACCTCCGCCCCATCCCACACTCTCCCCGCACTCTGGTTCGATGCCCCTCATCCGCGCAGATTCATATACCCACCATCAAGCGGATAATTCACCCCCGTAACAAAACTCGCCTCCTCCGAACACAGCCAGACCGCCAAACTCGCCACCTCCTCCGGCTCCGCCATCCGCCCCACAGGCTGCGCGCGCCCCAGCGTCTCCATCATCTCCGCCTCGCGCCCCGGATAATTCTTCGCCACAAACCCATCCACAAACGGCGTGTGCACCCGCGCCGGAGAAATCGCATTGCATCGAATCTTGGCCCCGAGATAATCCCGCGCCACCGAAAACGTCATCGCCAAAACCGCGCCCTTGCTCGTCGAATAAGCAAACCGATCCGGCAGCCCCGCCATACCCGCAATCGACGCCATGTTCAGGATCACGCCCCCGCCCCGCTCCTTCATGTGCTCCACCACGGCCCGCGTGCACAGATAAACGCCTCGCACATTGATCCGCAGGATCCGGTCGAAATCCTCTTCGTTCGTGCTCTCGACCGTCCCCACATGCGCCACGCCCGCGTTGTTTACCAGAATGTTCACCCGTCCTCGCGCGAAGATCGCCCCAAACGTCTCTCGCACCCGCTCCGCATCGGAAACATCGCAGCCAAACGCGATCGCCGACCCACCGATCGCTTCCGCCGCAGCCCGCGCGCCAGCCTCGTTTTGGTCGACGATCGAAACCCCAGCCCCCTGCCGATCAAACGCAGTCGCAATCGCCAGCCCGATCCCGCTGGCGCCTCCTGTAATAATGGCTGTCTTGCCGCTCAGCGCCCCTGAGCCTCGCGATGTTTCTTCCGTCATGGCTATTCACAACTCAACACATACCGTGAAAATTGTAGTGCTCGGCTCGCACCAGCCGCCCACAATGCGGTACGCCGAACCCACACTCCACCGTTGCCCAAGGACGACCCCCACCCGTGACTGACCTCCGCATCACCGGCGTCCAGGTCATTGACCTCCGCTTTCCCACCTCCCGGGAAAGCATCGGCTCCGACGCCGTCAACAAGGATCCCGATTACTCCGCCGCCTATTGCATCCTCGAAACCAACCACGGCCTCCGTGGCTTCGGCCTCACCTTCACCTGCGGCCACGGCAACGAACTCTGCTGCGACGCCATCCGCTACCTCGCGCGCTATGTGAAAGACCGCACCCTCAGCTCCATCACCGATGACCTCGCCGCCTTCAGCCGCCAGCTCACCGGCGACACGCAGTTCCGCTGGCTCGGCCCCGAAAAGGGCGTCATCCACCTCGCCACCGCCGCCCTCATCAACGCCGTGTGGGACCTCTACTCCCGCGCCGAAAACAAACCCCTCTGGCAGCTCCTCGCCGAGATGGAACCCGAGCGCATCGCCAGCGTGATCGACTTCCACTACATCAACGATGCCCTCACCCGCGATGAAGCCATCGCCCTCCTCAAAGAGCGCCGCGCCGGCCAGGAAGACCGCCTCGAACACCTCCGCGCCAATGGCCTCCTCGCCTACACCACCTCCGTAGGCTGGATCGGCTTCAGCGACGAAAAAATCTCCCGCCTCTGCGATGAAGCCCTCGCCGCTGGATGGACGCATTTCAAACTCAAAGTCGGCGGCGATCCCGCCGACGATCGGCGCCGCGCCCGCATGGTCCGCGAAAAAATCGGCCCCAGCCACCGCCTCATGATGGACGCCAACCAGAAGTGGGACGTCGAAGAAGCCATCCTCCGCACCCGCGAGCTCCAGCAATTCGATCCCTGGTGGATGGAGGAGCCCACCAGCCCCGACGACGTCCTCGGCCACGCCCGCATCCGCCGCGAAGTCCCCGGCGTCCGCATCGCCACCGGCGAGCACTGCCAGAATCGCATCCTCTTCAAGCAGTTCATGCAGGCCCACGCCATCGACGTCTGCCAGATCGACAGCTGCCGCCTCGCAGGCGTCAACGAAAACATCGCCGTCATCCTCCTCGCCGCAAAATTCGGAATCCCCGTCTGCCCCCACGCAGGCGGTGTCGGCCTCTGCGAGTACGTCCAGCACCTCGCCGCCTTCGACTACCTCCGCGTCTCAGCCTCACTCGAAAACCGCGTCGTCGAATTCGTCGACCACCTCCACGAACACTTCGTCGATCCCGTGCGCATCCGCCGCGGCCACTACCTCCTCCCCGAACAGCCCGGCTACAGCATCGAGATTTACCCCGAAACTCTCCGCGACTACAGTTATCCCGACGGCCGCATCTGGAGAAGCTGAATGAAACTCATCACCTTCCGCACTGCTGACACCGCCCCGCGCCCCGGTCTGCTCGTCGACGATTTCGTTCTCGATCTCGCCCCGCTGGGCTTTGCTGACGCAATCGCCTATATCCGCGCGTGCCCTGAAGCCCTTCACGATCCCGCGATCAAAGCCAACGCCCCGCAGCTCCCCGTGGAACACGCTCGCCTGCTCGCCCCCATCCCCAACCCGCCCCGCATCTTCTGCGTAGGCCTCAACTATCGCGACCACGCCGTCGAATCCAAAATGGAGCTCCCCAAAGTTCCCACCATCTTCCTCAAGCTCGCCTCCGCCGTCATCGGCCCCGAAGAGCCGGTCCGCATCCCCTCCCTCACCCAGCAGCCCGACTACGAAGTTGAACTGGCGATCGTCATCGGCAAGCCCGGCCGCAACATAGCGAAAGAAAACTGGCAGAATCACGTCTTCGGCTACACCATCCTCAACGACGTCAGCGCCCGCGATATCCAGTTCGCCACTTCGCAGTGGACCCTCGGCAAAAGCTTCTACACCTTTTGCCCCATCGGCCCCGCCATCGTAACCGCCGACGAAATCCCCGATCCCCACTCGCTCGACATCCGCCTCTCCATCAGCGGCGAAGTCCTCCAGCACTCCAGCACCCGCGAACTCATCTTCAAAGCCCCCGAGCTCATCAGCCACATCTCCTCGATCACCGAACTCCAGACCGGCGACATCATCAGCACGGGCACGCCTGCGGGAGTCGGCCTCGGACGCACGCCGCAACGCTGGCTCCACCCAGGAGAAACCATGACCGCCGAAATCGAAGGCCTCGGCCGGCTCATCAATCCCGTCGTCGCAGGCGAATGATCGCATCGAGTCATCCCGAGCGAAGCGTCGCCACACAACTTTCCAGCGGTGCGCGATGTCCTCCGGCGCGCAGTCGAAGAGCCTGGCCTGAGCAAGATCGCGGAAAGCGATCGAGCCGAATGGCACCCCCGAAGCGTAGCGAGGGAATCGGTGCGAAGCGCCGACCAGGCTCTCAAGCGTGAAGCCAATTTGTCGTTTCCAGGGCTGCGAAGCTGACAAACATTTCTGTACCCTGCACCCTGTACCCTGGACCTTGGACCTTGGCGCTACTCGCTCCTCAGCGCCTCCATAGGATCCACCCCCGCCGCCCGTCTCGCAGGCAAATAAGCCGCCACCAACCCACTCACGAGCAGCAAAACAGCGGCCCCCGCCAGCGTCCACCCATCATGCGCCTCGACCCCGTACAAAAATCCCCGCACCAAGCGTCCCGAAGCCAGCGCCAACCCAATCCCCGCCGCCACGCCGACGATCAGCATCCCACCCGCCTGCCGCATCACCAGCCACAGCAAATTTCCCCGCTGCGCCCCCAGTGCAATCCGCACCCCCATCTCCCGCGTCCGCTGCGTCACCACATACGCCAGCAGCCCATACAATCCCGCCACGCACAGCAGCAATGCCGCACCGCCAAAAATCTCCAGCAGATGCGCCGCCAGCCGCTGGCTCCCAAACGAATCCTCCACAATCTGATCCATCGTCGAAAACGTCGAGTTCGCCAGCTCCGGACTCGCCTGCCGCAGCAGTTCCCGCAGCTCCGGAATCATCACCGCCGTCGGCTCCCCCGTGCGCACCACCAGATCCATCGCGACCGTTGCCGGCTGATAGATGTTGCTCCCCGGCGTGATCTGGCAAAGGCAAATCTCCACCTCCGGCTGCGACACCTCCGCCACCGACTTCTGACGCTCGTCGTCCAGCACTCCGATAATGTGCGCCGGCGTATCTTTCCGCAGGTTCCAGACCTTCATCCCCAGCAGCGAGTTCGGATCGTGCTTGTTGGGTGCGTACTCCGCCGCAAACGCCGGATTCACCACCGCCACCCCCTCCGATGTCGCCGTGTCCTCCTTGCTGAAAAACCGTCCCGCCAGCATCTTCATCCCGAAAATCTTCTGAATGTCCGGGCTCACCGGCTTCAACATGGCCGAAATATCGTTTCCATTCATGCGCAGCGACAGCATGATGTTGAACGTCTGCCCCAGCGGCACCTCGCTCATCAGCCCCGCCGCCTGCGCCCCATGCAGTTGTTGCGCCCGCTCCAGCAGTGGCTGATACAGCGTCGCCGTCACGCTTTTGTCCACATACCGATACGAAGGAACCGACAAATTCGCCACGACGATGTGGTCCGTCCGGTACCCGAGTGGAACGTGCCTCAGCGTGTAGATCGTCCGCAGCAGCAGCCCGCACGCCACCAGCAGCGTCAGAGACATCGCCACTTCAATCGCCACCAGTCCGCTCCGCAGCCGATTATGCCGCCTCCCCGATCCCGTCTGCAGCCCACCCTGCTTCAGCGCCGGTTCAATCGGAGCCCGCACCGCAATCAACGCCGGCCACACCGATGACAGCACCGCCGAAAGCAGCGTCAGCCCGCACAGAGCGCCCAGAATCGTAAAGTCCACATGCGTCGAATAATCCACGTTCAGGTGGATTGGCGCCACGCTCCGCGTCAGCCGAATCGCGCCCAGCGCCAGCCCAATCCCCAGCACCGCCGCCGCCCCGCTCAGCACCAGTCCCTCCACGATCATCTGCTGCATCACGCGCCCGCGGCTCGCCCCCAGCGCCCCGCGCATCGCAATCTCCCGTTGCCGCGCCATGCTCCGAGCCAGCAGCAAATTTGTAACATTCACGCTGGCAATTAACCACAGCACTCCCGCCGCCGCCAGCAACGCCAGCAGCGCCTTCTTCACATCCGCGTCGATCAGCGAATCGCTATACCGCACCACCCGCACAATGCTGTGAGCTTCACGCACTTCGGCATCGGCATACTGTGCCGCAACCCGCTTCTGGATCGTCGCCATCTCCGCCGTCACCGCTTCGACGCTCGCCCCGCGCCGCAGCCGCGCAATCACCTGGTAGTAGTCAGAATCGTAGCCGCGCCCCTTATCCTTCTCGTCCAGTTGCAACGAAGTCCACACCTGCCCACTCACCGCGGAGGTTCCCGCCGGATACCGGAAACCCGCTGGCATGACCCCCACTACTGTGTACGGCACGTCATTCACCCGCACCACCCGGCCCACAATGCCTTTGTCGCCTCCGAACGCCGCCCGCCAAATCGCATTGCTCAGCACAATCGTGCCTGTGTTCTTCCCCGCCACAAAATTCGGCGCCTCCACGATGAACCCGCGCCCCAGCACAGGCTTCGCGCCCAGCAGCTCAAACAAATTCGAACTCACCGCCTGTCCATCCACCTGTACCGCCGCGCTTTTTCCCTCGAGATAAGTGCGACCTCTCAACCCGGTGGAGAAAGCCACGTCCTCAAACGACCCGCTTTGCGACTTCCATTGCTCGATATCCACCCACGGCGCAAAAAAATAATTTGCCGTGTGCCCGCCCTCCTGCAGGAGCACCAGCCTCCCCGCATCCTTATAAGGAAGAGCCCGCAGCAGCACATGATCCACCACCGTGAACATTGCCGCCGCCGCCCCAATCCCCAGCGCCAGCGTCCCGATCACCGTCGCCGCAAAACCAGGCGATCGCCGCATCTGCCTCAACGTATATCGGAAATCCTGCCCCAGCCGCTCCAGCCATACCCATCCCCACGTCTCCCGCGTCACATCCTTGGCCAGGGGCAGGTTACCCATCTCGCGCTCCGCCGCCGCGCGCGCCTCTTCTGCCGATTCCCCCCGCGCCACGCGATCCGCCGTCGCCATCCGCACGTGCGCCTCAATCTCCGCGTCCAGTTCCGCCTTCCGGTCCTCGCTCCCCAAACGCCTACGCCAAAGACTCATCGCATCCTCCTTACCGCGCGCCCGCGCCTACGCCTCCAAAATCGAACTGATCGCCGCCACCATCGTCTCCCACTTCGACCGGTCATGCGCCAGCTGCCTCCGTCCCTCCGCAGTAATCCTGTAGAACCGCGCCCTCTGGTTTTGCTCCGTCTGCCGCCACTCCGCCGCAATCCATTTCTGCCGCTCCATCCGGTGCAGCGCCGGATACAGCGACCCCGTCTCCACCTGCAGCACCTCGCTGGACCGGCTTCGCAGCGCCTGGCTGATGCCGTACCCATGCTGCGCGCCCCACTGCAGCGTCTGCAGGATCAGCATATCCAGCGTCCCCTGCAGCAGCTCAATACGATTGCGATACTTTTCCCGTTCCAGTTTCATGATGTAGACACTCTACCTCCAGGGCCGTAGATTGTCTACACGACGGCTTCCGCGATGGTGCTTTTTGCTGAGCGCTTTTTGCTAAGCTCCTTTCGCTAAGAGTTTTTTCGCTCGCCTTCAGCGCGGCATAACCCTGACAGTCGCCGAGCGAGCCCGTGCACCAACCATCGGCCTCAGATAAGGACTCCCTTTGTACTTCGCGCGGCACGCTTCGCCGATGCGGTCCTGAATTCGGTGTTCGCCAGTTCCCTTCATCGGCTCGACACGGCCAATTCCCTTACCGGAGGGCGTTGGTTGGAGATATCATGCCCGAAGGTTACTTAAGTAGCCGTTGACACGGATTATTCTTCACGACACAATGACTAGCCATGGATTCGGCGACTGTCCCAAGGCGCGCTGAAGTTGTCGCGTTTGCAGCCCTGATTACGGCCGTATTAGCCCTGCTGACTGTAAATGTGGAAAGGAAAAGGAAATGCGAAAACTCATGAGTATATCTGCCATAACTCTGATCGCCGCCCTAATTGGGGTAGTCACCTCTGCACAACTTTTGAGCGGCCAGGTACATCCACTCGTTGAGTGCAAAGCATTGGCCTGCGTATCTGGTGACGGCGACCCCTATTGTCTTAACCAGGGCTGCAGCACATGCACAACCGGTGGCACGCTCAACGAACACTGTCTCTATGTTCAGTAGGAATTGTCAGCTGCTCTGAGACGCTCGGCTCCGTGGATGCTAACGACAAAGTGATGGCCGAAGGGTCTGGCAGCCATGGCTCCCGCTGTCGAGCTGAGTCCAGGAGCTGCCGCCCCCGGGGTCTCGCTTTGCGTTCTGTCGACAGCGTCGACCCTGCCGCTTGCGGCTCTCGAGGTTTGACTTGAAAATCAGCGCTACGTCGAAGGTTCTCCCGATATGCTGCACCCTCGTTCTGGCATTTTCCTGGGCGGGGGCCGGGGCGCCCGCCGCGGCGACAAATGTCCAGCTTCCCGCTCAGCAGAAGCAGGCGATCGCGGACATTCTTGCCTCGCTCAAGCCCGAGTACCAGGCAGACCTGACTTTCCAGGTTTTGGACAGAACCGGGACGGCCTTTTCGGAGAAGCAAAAGCGACAGATGATCCAGATGGTCTTCGACAATGCCGTTGACGCGGTCCAACCCTATCCGATCAGAGACGCTTCTCACAGCCCGCTCGGTCTCACCCATCAAGTCGCGAGCGAGAGGTACCAAAAGATGGACGCGCTGGACATTCAGACCGGTGCCGCGCGTTATGCCCTGGGGTTGAGTCCGCGCTTCGCTCAGAGCCTGTTCCAGTCCATTTCTGTCACCACCCCGCACGGGTTTTCCTGCGATGCGCGCGCCATACCAGATGTGTCGGCGTTCTACGATACCGCCGACCTGTTGATCAAAGACGGCAGGCTTCCCGCAATCGCATATGGCGAGTCTGGCCCTGTCTACATTGAGTCTCTGGCGCGAACAATGAACGCCCCGGTTGAGATCGTTCCGATGGCGAAACTGCTGGTCGATAGTCGACTCTCTGCGAGAGACCTTCAGGCCATCGTGGCTGCCTTTGCGGTTGCGTTTGGTTCCATGACCGCGACCGATCGCGAGATGTCCGTCATGGAGGACTCCGGCCAATTAACGGAGGCCGTTGACTCTGTAGCCGGAGCTATGAAAACCGCTGGCCTCTCCGATGCCGCTTTGATCCAGACCTACCGCGATTTCCTGATACGTGGCCTGGACAAGGAGCAGTGCAGCGATTACTCCGTCGACAGAAAGCAGATAGCGAAAAGGTTCAATGAGTTAGTTGCGCGGCGCTTTGGCGTTGACTCCTCAGTCGTGGCCCTGCTGGCGGGGGAACAACTGGCCGCCCAAAAGCGCCAGGAGGTTCAGCCAGAGCCCAAAGTGAATATTCCGGCTGAGGTCTGGCCCTACCTAAGACGCTTGGTCGACACGTACAACGCGAACATGGTCCAGAAGTATCGATCTGGAAAGCCGGGAACGATCCAGCCAGAAACTGCGGATGTGGAAGCGGTGATGGACTATGTCTTCGCCAGCGAGACTCAGAATTCCCGTAACCGGTCTGCGATTTTCGGGGCCGGGCGACGGTGCTGACAATGCTGTTGAGTGACCTACCGGCCGGCGAAGCCCTGGACCGGGTGGTCGACCTGAGCGTGAATGAATTGCTCGGTGGAAATCAACTGGAGGAAAGCAACCCATCGGAATGGATTCCCGTGCTGAAACGCCTGCTGAATATCAGCCGCGTCCCGGACGAAAAAGGAAAGGCTCTGATCACATATACTATCCAGAACGAAACTGTTCCCATACTGTTGCCAAGTCCGGCAGCGAAGGAAATAAGGACGGAGCTGAGCCAAACGCCCGACCCGGTCATCCACGCCTACGCGACCATCGAAACCCTGCTTCCCATTCCATACCAAACGACGAATCGGTACTGATTCTGCTTTCAACTCGGATTTTATGCTGTAGACACTCCCCCCCCATTGGCCGTAGCCTGTTTACCCCCGATTTTCAAGACTATCTCAATCCTTATTCATCGCGCAGCGCAATCAGAGGATCGACCCGCATAGCACGCCGTGCGGGGATGTAGCGTGGCGAGCCGCCCCGCTTTTCAGGAACGGCTTGCTCTCATTGGAACGCCGCCGCCACAGCCGACCACCCTAACACCCCATATGGGTTGCTGATGCAACTGCCTGTCGCTTGAGTGCCGCCGTAAACGAAGGAGACAGCGCTCGTGTCGCTGTTGATGTAGAACGCATAACCATTGTCTTCGTCGAGTGTCGAATTCGGCGTGGAGGCCGAGCATGGCGCTGGGTAGCCGGCGTCATCGCCCTCGTTCATAACAGCTGCCAGAAACGTCGGAGTATGCCCGTTGGCATCCTCGACCGTCGATGTGAGCGTGTGCCATGAGATGCTGGCTGTCGAAAAGATGATATCGTTCGGAACCGACGGCGTGATCGAGACTGAAGTAAGGTCCGGGTCGGTTTCCGACGGTGTCTGACTTATCTGGTTTCCGCTCGCGCAGTCTACTGAATAGATATAGTCCGGCGGATTCGGGTTCTGATTCGGATTGTACTGCTGAACGCCAACCGCGCAGGCTGTCGTGTCCAGCGTCCCTGCCGCGTTGCTCACCGAGGCCAGCGCAATCTCCGTTCCAGGAGGCGCGACGCTGAACGTCGGGTTCACTACAAACATCGAAGAACACGTCACGCCGGTACCATAGAAAATCTGAGCTGTAGCCCAGTTAGTGCTTGTAACTCCCGGGCTCCATATTCCCGATGATCCCGTCACCGAGGCAACCTGCCCCGACTCTTCCCCTGTCAGGCCGACAATCAGATTACCGTAGCATGGAAAGTTGATCGTAGGTGTGCCCGTCGCAACCTGTTCCACCTGATAGTGGTCGATGTACTTGGTCGGCGGAGGGGCCGTGCCGGCCACTCCCTGCTGAATCGCCAGCCCCACCCCCAGCACAGTGCCCGCATTCGATAGATAGTTCGCCGTCACCGATGGGCTGGTCGTGCTGGTGCTGTATTCGGAGAGTTTGCCGAAGGAAAGCTGATTGGACAGTGATGCAAAACCCGCTCCGGCTGCAAGACTCGGATACGGAAGGTAGGGCATCACCGTGCCCGGGTTCACGCCCATAAAGTAGCCAAGAACAAGATCGCCATTCGATGGCGCAGCGCTGAGGTTGAGCGTCAGAGGCGAGCCCGTCGCTGCCGTGTCCAGCGTCCCCGTACCGCCCAGCCCCCCGCAGTTCNNACCGCCCAGATAGTCGTAAGCATTGGAGGTCCCCGGGACTCCGATCAGTGGCACAGTGATGGCATTAGTCCCCGCCGTGTCGGCCAGCACATAGAACGTCTGCATCGTTAGTCCCGTGTTGCTGTCTGTGACGCTGGGCCCGGCGCTCCACGTCTCCGACTCATTGTCTGTGGGCGTGCCGACGGCAGTGTAAGCGCTGTTAAAGTGAACCACCAGCACCGCACAGTTATTGCCTCCGGTGCTGCTGTTGCCTCCGCGAAATGCCAGCTTCGGATAGACAATCAGGGAGGGCGAAGCCACCCCTCCGCTGTCGCACTCCCAGTTCGTTGACTGGCAGGCGTTGTCGATGCCCGTTGCGTAACTGCTGATCGGCGCCGGAGCCACCATACCGGCCTTGATCGTGAATGTCTGCGTACTCGTCACTCCAGCCTGATTGGTGTAAGTCGCCACATAAGTGTTGCTGCCCGCGCTCAGCCCAATGCCGTCGATTTCCCGCGCCGTGGACGTGTATCCATTAGGCCCTGTCCAGCTCCACGAACCTCCGCTTAGCGGTTGCGGACCCAGGTTCACCGTGTCTCCGAGGTTCGCAGTGAGCGTGAAACTGCTCTGCCACGCCCCTCCGTCTTCCTCGAAATCCTGGATATAAGGCACGATCGGAGTAGGAACAACCGCGATGGCAAATACCTGGCCACTCGTGCGTCCGTTCACATCGGTGTAAGTGGCCACGTATAAATTGGTCGGCGAAGTCAGCGGAATTCCGTCGATTTCGCGAGCGCTGGAAGCGAACCCATTGGGTCCGCTCCAGTTCCACGATCCTTCGCCTCCCGGCTGCGGGCCTAGATTCACCGTGTCGGTCGCGTTCACCGTGACACCGCCGATGCTCTGCCAGGCTCCTCCGTTCACCTCAATGTACGGAATGATCGGGGTCTGCGCGAAGGTGCAGGTCGCCGTTGCGAGCAACAGGCCGGAAACCACCCAAAACCGCTTTACAACCAGGCTCGAAAAAATAGAAAAAAACGAGAAACGATGAGAACCAACTACTGACGGCATCAAATGAACCTCACTGAAATCGGCCGCGTCTTGCAAAAATAAGGGGTATGAATAAATATGAAATGAAAGGCCGACTTCTTAAGTATGAAAATGCTAAGTACTGGATTAGGCCCCGCCCTTTTTCCCTGGCGGCAACCCGGATGGGGGAACGACAAGCCGAGCGAACTGGTTTACCGGAGTATCAAGGCAGCCTTGAGCACGTTTTCTCTAAGGCGAGTGACGCATGATCGCAAACAACGCGTATCGAAAAATTCTGCAAAGCCCTGACTATTTGGGGGACCGGCCCGGAAAGGCGACAAGCGAGGACTGAGGGAGTGAAACCCCGCTTGGTAATGCCCCAACTCTAAGGCGAAAAAGGAGGCCGGTCAAGTAAAAATTGGTTAAGAACTGCGCCTCCGGCCCGGAATTACAGCGTCACCCGCATAGATTTTCCAGCCTTCCCTGCCAACCTGCGCCACCATTTTCACCCCGCCCACCCGTGCCGCCATCGTCCCTCTCCAAAGCCAGGGGCAGGATCCCCCGCGTCTTCGTCGTCGACGACGAGCCCCTCATCGCCCAAACCGTTGCCGCTATTCCCAATATGAACGGATTCGACGCCGTCGAGGCTCTCAGCGGCCAGGCAGCACTCGAAGCCGCCCGCCAGATCCAGCCCGACATCGTCCTCAGCGACGTCCTCATGCCGAAGATGTCCGGAGTCGAGCTGGGCATCAAAATCCGCCAGGAATATCCCGCCGCCCGCGTCTTCCTCTTCTCCGGTCAAGCCGCCACCAGCGAACTCATGCGCAAAGCCCAGGCCGAAGGTTACTCCTTACGAGCTCTTCCCCAAACCCATCCACCCCGAAGAACTATTAGCCAAACTCCGCTCCCTCTGACCGCCCATGTGCGTAAACGCCGGGTGACCCATTCAAGCCCGGTTTCGGCTTGAGTGGGTCGGTTCCCTATTCAACCGTGATGGTAAACGTCTCCATGCTCGTAACTCCCGCCGGATTAGTATAAGTAGCCACATAACTATTGCTACCCACGCTCAGAGGGATACCGTTGATTTGCCGCGAAATAGACTCGTACCCATTGGGACCAGCCCAGCTCCATGAACCCCCGCTGCCCGGCTGCGGACCAA
>PMSS01000037.1 GCA_003167515.1 Acidobacterium sp.
TGTTCGTCCCCTGCCAGGCTCCTCCGTTCACCTCAAGATAGGGAGTGATCGGGGTGGAGGCGATCGTGATCGTAAATGCCAGCGTGCTCTTGACGCCGCCGGGATCGGTGTAAGTCGCCGTGTAGACATTGGTGCCAGTGGGCAAAGCAATGCCGTTCAGAGCGCGCGAAGTGGAAGTGAAGCCGTTGGGACCGGTCCAACTCCACGTACCACCAGTTCCTGGTTGTGGTCCGAGGTTGACTGTGTCGCCGTAGTTCACCGTGAGACTGGCGACGTTCTGCCAGGCTCCTCCGTCCTGCTCGTAATCCTGGATGTAGGGAACAATCTCGGCGGACACCGTCCAGTTCACGGGCCCGGCGGCGAGCTTGTCGGTGCCGACTACGGGAAGGCTGATCGAGAGCGTGTCAGGCGATGAGCCGGAGGGCTGGTTGACTTCGATGCTGGAGAAGGTCGCGCCCGTGCCTTCGACGGTGGTCGCAGTTGTTCCCGATGCTGTTCCGGCTCCGCTGAAGATGAGCGGTACCTGGACTCCGCCCACATTCTGACCGTTCTCGGTAACCGATACGATCACGGGCGGCGTCGCTCCTGGTGCATTCGAAGTGCCGGTATAAGGAGACCCGACAAACTGGGTAGAGGTGTAATTGGTCTGGACGGCACCGGCGTCGACGCAAATCTTGCTGGCCGAATAACCTGTGTACGTGATGTTCTCGTTTGAGAAGCCGCGCTGATCGGTGGCTATGCCGGCAGGAATCAGCGTCGAGGAACCGGCGCAGATTGCGGAGCTTCCCGGCTCTGGAAGGACGGACTGAGCGGAGTAGAGCGTATTCGTCCCGCTGTAACTGCCGGGCGCGGAGAGAGCGGGCATTCCAGTGGTGACATTGGTCGGAGTCACGACGTTGCCGAGGGTGCCCGTGGTGGGGCAAGCCGCGGGGGCGTCGGCGATGCACTCGCCGCTGTTGTCCAGGACGCTGTTCTCCACCACCAGGGCAGAACTGCCGGCGAAGATGATGCCGGTGTTGGTATTGCCGGAGAGCGTGGTGTTGTACAGGCTCATCGGGGCGCCGTAAGCGGAGAAGATAGCGCCGCCTTCGTTGGTGGTGGCGTTGTTGTTCGCAAACGTGCTGTACTCAGCAACGAGCGGGCCATTTGTGGTGTTGTTGTAAAGAGCGCTGCCCTGGGGGGCTGTGTTGTTCACAAAGGCGCTGTTGAGAACCGTGAGGCCACCCTGCTTGGTATAGATGGCTCCGCCGTAGCCGGTCGCAACGTTCCCGGTAAAGGTCATATTGCTCACGGTGAGGTTCGTCTGGTTATAGATCGCGCCACCGGTGGTGTCGCTGTCGTTATACCCGTTGGCAAAAGTCATTCCGTACATGAAGACGTTTCCGCCAAACGTGCCGAAGAGCACGTTGGCGCCCTGGCCATTGACGGTCAGAGAACCGGCACCCGGCCCGATGATATTGGTGTTGTAAAGGTTGGTCGGACCCTCCGCTGTGAGGGTGACGGTGGATACTCCACTCGCGAAGTCGATATCGCCGTTGAACGCGGCGTTAGCTGCCGCGACCGCATCGCGAAATGAGCATGAAGCTCCGGGGCAGTTTGCCGCGTTAGCGATATCATCGACGCCGGTGGTGATGGTGATGTAATTGGTTTGAACCGCACCGGCATCCGCACAGGCGTTATTGAACGGGAAGGTGCGCTGGTCGATGGTCACGCCGTTCGGAATATCGGCCGACAGCCCCGCGCAGATGGCGGAGCTTCCTGGCATCGGCATCAGGGTCTGAGTCGGGCCGCCGTAATTACCGAGCGGCAGCACAGCCGGCCTCCCGGAAACCGAATTGGTAGGCGCCACAACGTTGCCCTTGCTGCCGGACGTGGGGCAAGATGCCGGAGCGGCAGTGCCGCACTCCGCGCTTGCGTCAAAAAGGCTGTTGTAAACATTCAGCTGGCTGGAGCCGCCGTAGGCAATGCCGTTTTTGTTTCCATAGAAGGTGCTGTCGTAGATGTTGAGAGCAGCGCCGGCGTTGCTGTAGATTCCGCTGGCGGAGTACGTTGCGGTATTGCCGCTGAAGGTGCTGTTGGTGATGGTGAGCGCATTCGTGCTGTCATTTTCAATGGCGCCCCCCTGATAAGCGGAATTGTTTGCAAACGTGCTGGAATTCACGGTGAGCGTAGCGCCGCTGGCGTTTCTGATGGCGCCGCCGGTAGAGCCGGTAATTGATTCGGAATTGCCGGAAAACGAGCTGTAGTTTACGGTGAGCGTTCCGGCGTTATAGATACCGCCGCCGCCGATTCCAGCCGCGGTGGTGTTGTTTTGCAGGACGACATTGTTCAGTGTGAGATTGCCTTCGTTGTAGATGCCGCCCGCTGTGGTCGTTTTGCCATTGCCGTTTTCGATCGTAATGTAGGCGAGAGTCGCAGTGCCCGGGAGCATACCGAGCACCTGCTCGGCGTTATTGCCTGAAATCGCAATGGGGCCCGGGCCGGACTGATTGCTGATGGCCACTGCTGCTTTCGAGTTGTTGATGGTGATAGTCGAAGATACGACGATGGTTCCCGTCACGGAGAACTGGATCGTGCTGGCATTCGCATCGGCGTTCGCCGCGGTAACGGCATCGCGCAGGGTGCATGTGCCGGTGGGGACGGCGTTGGCCGGGCAGTTTGCCGCGACGCCTGTCGCATCATCGGTAAGGGAGTTCACCGTAAAGGTATCCGCCGCGTGCGCGGCGCCCGCCGTTGCCAGCAGGAGCATCGGAATGAGCCACCGCCTCTTCCCGACGAAGCGAGAAAGGCGGGAAGGACGAGAAAAACCCGGCGACAGTTCGGCACACATAAGAGACACCTCAAAACATCGAAATATTTCCGGCCCAAGGGGGTGGTGCCGGGCGAGCGTTTCTGGGGTTGTTCCCCTGCGCTGGCGACGAGAAACCAGTCGCTGACTGCACTTCGTTCGTAGGAACCGCTGGTTAGATACTGATGGCCCAGTGAGAAGACGTCAACGAATCTTTGGTGCATCCCTCAGAGGACTGTGGAGACATTCGCAGCGCACTTTGGTTGTAGCCATAATTTGAAGTTCCTCCCCGTCACCTTTTGCAAGCCCGCGGCATGCAAAAAGTGACAGATTTGTCCTTGACAGGGTGTCTAGTTGAGGGTGACGACAAACGTCTCCGTACTGGTGGCCCCAACCTGGTTGGTATAAGTAGCCACATAGGTATTAGTACCCACGGCCAGCGGGATGTTGTCGATTTCCCGCGCATTGGAGGAGAACCCATTGGGGCCTGCCCAGCTCCAGGAACCGCCGTTCCCCGGTTGCGGACCGAGGTTCA
>PMSS01000420.1 GCA_003167515.1 Acidobacterium sp.
CGGACAAGCTGCAGGCGGCGATCGAGAAGACGTACACGGAGCGGAAGACACTGACGCGCGATGTGGGCGGATCGGCGGGCACGCGGGCCTTTGCGGACGCGGTAATTCAGGCTGTCGAGACGAGTCGCGAGAGCGCCACTATCACCTGAATTGAGGAGACACACTGGATGAAGACTGGACGACTGATCGCGGTGATGACGTGCCTGGTGGCGCTGGTTGCGGCCGGGTGCAAGAAGGAAGGCTCCGGAGGCGCGCCGGAGGGGAGCTACACGACCATTGACTGGAGCACCGCCGGCGCGATCCAGGGAACGATCCACTATGTGAAGAGCCCGCCTAAGCCGATCGAGATCGACATGAGCCAGGACCCGGCGTGCACGCTTGGGCCGGCTCTCTACAGCGAACAATACGTGGTGAGCAACGGCGGCGGCTTTGCGAACGTCTTCATCTACATTAAGGATGGCCTGGGGAATCGTGTGTATGCCGCGCCTTCGCAGCCGGTGGACATCGATCAGAAGGGCTGCCGGTATATTCCGCACGTAGTCGGCGCGATGGTGGGACAGCCGGTGCGCTTCACGAACAGCGATCCGACGATGCACAACATTCACATGACGCCGACGGTCGGGGGCAATCAGCCGGTGGACATTTCGCAGGCACCGAATGCGGGGCAGGATTCCCGGACGTTTCATGCGCCGGAGCTGATGATTCCGGTGCGCTGCAATAACCATCCCTGGATGCAGGCGTTCATCAATGTGTCGGCGAATCCGTTCTTCGCTGTGTCGGACGTGTCGGGGCGGTACTTCATCAAGGGTCTGCCGCCGGGGACTTACACGGTGGTCGCGGATCAGGAACAGCTGGGGCAGAAGATTGCGACGGTGACGGTGCTGGCGAAGGGGACGGTCACGCAGGATTTCACTTACGGAGACGGCGCGCAGAAATAAGGACCGCCTTTTTAGTGTCCGATTCTTATCGACAAGCTAATCCCACGTTCGTGTTACGGATGGCACGACTGTGTTATCCCGGTTGCGGTGCGTGCTATCGACGACGGCGTGGGCCGCCCCGAACATAATTGAGGACGTTTCCCCCCGAATTCCGCTAACGGCACCTGACCCCGGGCACCGAGTACCGATCGCTGAGCACCGTAGTACCGAGCCCCGGGTACCGAAGACCGAGGGCAGAGGAGCATCGCATTGCAGTCAGGCCATCCAGATTCACCGCGTGCGGATCAGCTCGCTCGCGCGTTGCTGATCGGGTTTTTGGTCGCGGGCTTCGCTTTTGTCTGTTTGCGCGGCGCGGCTGAATCGGTCGTCGATCCGGACATCGGATGGCATCTGCGTACAGGACAGTGGATTCTCGATCACCATGCGTTTCCGCACGCCGATCCGTTTTCGCGTGTAACGGGAGGGAACGCGTGGCAGGCCTACAGCTGGCTGTTCGAGCTGGTGATCCTGAAGCTCTACACGTGGATGAATCTGAAGGGTCTGCTGGTCTTCACGGCGGCGATGATGGCGCTGATTGCGGCGGCCGTTTATCACATGATGAGCCGGTTGCAGGCGGACTTCACCCAGCGCGCGGTGCTGACCATCGCGGTCATGTTTTGCCTTTCGCGGATGAGCACGCCTCGGCCATGGCTGTTCACGATTCTGTTTTTCGCCATCGAGATGGACATTCTGATGAACTCGCGGCGCGAGGGCAGGAGCCGCGAACTGCTGTGGCTGCCGCTTCTGTTTGCGGTGTGGGCCAATGTGCACATCCAGTTCGTCGATGGATTGCTGGTGCTCGGTATTGCGGCCATGGAACCATTGCTGTCGCGGTGGTGGAAGTCGGAGGCCAGGTGCGCGCCAGCGCGGAATCTGTGGCTGACGCTGGGCGCCTGCGTCGCGGCAACCTGCCTCAATCCTTACGGCCCCGGGATTTACAAAGTCGCCTGGCAGCTGGGCTCGCAGTCCGGAGTGCTGGACAGCGTCGCTGAAATGATGGCGCTTCCATTTCGCGCCTCGGGCGATTTCGTTCTGCTTTTTCTTGCTCTGGCCGCGGCTGGCGTGCTCTTCCGCTATCGGCGTCTGGCTCCCTTCGAGACGCTGATGCTGGCGACGGCGGCGATCCTTTCGTTTCGTTCCCGGCGCGATTTGTGGGTGATGGCGATTACCGCTGGAGCGATTCTGGCTGCCGGACTGCCCTCGCGCCCGCAAAAGGAATACCAGAAGAATCTGCCGGGATGGGCGCTGGCGCTCAGTGCCATGACGGCCATCGCCGCTTTTATTGCGAGTGTGGCGCTGCTGCACCTGAACAACGGGCGGCTCCAGGCGATGCTGGCAGAGAAGATGCCGGTGCAGGCGGTCGAGGTTGTGAAAGAACGGCATTACGGCGGGGCTCTCTTCAACACGTACGACTGGGGCGGATTTCTGATCTGGAATCTTGGTGAGCCGGTGAGCATCGATGGGCGGGCGGCGCTGTATGGGGACAAGCTGATCGACCGGTCCCGGCATACCTGGAGTGGTGGCCCGAAGTGGGCGTCGGATCCGGATCTCGAATCGGCGGGCGTGGTGATTGCTCCCGATGACGCGGCGCTGACACAGTTGCTGCGCACGGACGAAGATTTTGAGCTGACCTACGAGGACAAGGTGGCAGCGGTATTCGTCCGGAAGAAAGGGGACCGCAATATCGCCGAATTGAGCCGGAGCGGGAGCGGGTCCGCGGCGCCACGGCGACTGCCGTAACCGGGGTCGAAGCACAGCCGCAGAGCATGCGCGGAAAGTCAGCCCACTTATGGGGGATAGACGAGAGGGGCGGAAAGTTCCGATCATAAAGGTACTGTCCTGAAAGGCGATGAAGGCTCGGGCCGATCGCTCGACACGATCGAGTCCAGGTTGAATTTGCGCGTTTTCCAGTCGTTTGGAGGTGAGGCAGTGAAAGGTATTCGAACCCGCCTGAAGCAAGTACTGAAAGACGAGAGCGGTCAGGCTGTCGTTCTTGCAGCTGCCGGCATGGTTGCCATTCTCGGTTTTGCGGGGCTGGCCCTGGATATCGGGCAGATGCGCTACGAAAGGCGTCAGCTGCAGGCGGCGGCCGACGCAGCGGCAATGGCGGCCGTGCTCGAGCTTACCAAGTGTGCAGGAACGGCCGACTGCAGCACGATGATGACGGCGGCCGAACAAGCGATGACGGAAAATGGAATGACGGTCGCCAGCGCCAATGACCTCAAGCAGTGCGCATCCGGCAGCACCACCGAGCTGACGCTGACGATCAACAACGGACCGTGCGCGCTTGGGTCCACGGCGAGCGATCCAAACTACGGGAACACGGGCTACGTCGAGGCGGTGGTGTCGACGCCGCAGAACACGTTCTTCGCCAGAGTCCTGGGGATCAATTCGAAGACAATTTCCGCGCGGGCTGAGGCCGCGCTGGGCAATTCGCAATTCTGCGTTTACACGTCGACGTCCAGTACGGACCAGGGAAGTTCAGGGCCAGTGGGCATCCTGATGAACAGCACGAGCTCCATCACGGCAGGGTGCGGTATCGAAGACGATTCGGGGTCGAGCGACGCTCTGGAAACCAACTCGGGATCGAGCATCACGTCGACGATCTTCAAAGTAACCGGGCAATGGGGCCTCGTCAACGGAGGCACTGCCAGTCCCACGCCCACCACCAGCGCGACGGCGGTTTCCGATCCACTGGCCTATCTGCAGAGCGACGAGCCCACAACCGGCGGCTGCACGAAAACGAACCTGGTCGTCGCCGGTACGACGTCGCTGTCTGCCGGCACTTACTGCGGTGGAATCAACTTCAACAGCGGCAGCGGTGCTTACACTGTGACGTTCGGCGCGGGGACGTATGTTTTCACGGGAGATGTGAACGTCGACACCGCAGTAACGCTGAACGGCACAGGCGGGGTTACGCTGTATTTCGCGTCGGGGTCGCTGACGATGAACTCCGCCTCGACCGTCGACCTGGTGGCGCCGACCAGCGGTTCATACGCGGGCATCCTGATCTGGCAAGCGAGCACCGACAGCAGCGCGATGATCATCGACAGCAATTCATCGTCAACGCTCCAGGGAGCGATCTATCTTCCCGATGCACAACTCACGCTCAACAGCGCTGGCAACCTCGCGGCGTACTCGATCGTCGATGTCAACAACCTCATCGTAGACTCGGGCGCGAGTTTCACTCTCAACAACAATTATTCGTCGCTGTCCGGCGGTTCCCCGATCAAATCGGGCGCGATGCTGGCGGAATAAGGATATGAAGATGCGAAAGCGGGAAGGAATTCTCCGGTCCGAGCGTGGCTCCAGCCTGATAGAAGTCGCGCTGATCATGCCGACCATGGTCATGCTGGCGTTGGGCGTGGTCGACTTCGGCCGGGCTTTTTTCCTGGCCAACGAAGTCGCGGGTGCGGCTAACGCAGGCGCCATATTTGGCACGCAAAATCCGACCGACATCACCGATATGGAGACGGTGGCCAAGGATGACGCGCCGGAGGTTTCCGGCATCGGGGCCACGGCCGTCTATGGCTGCGAGTGCTCCGACGGCACGAGCTCGTCGGCCAGTTGCTCCTCCCCGCCCTCCTGCAGCAGCACCACACTTGTTTATTACGTGAAGGTCACGGCAACGGCGCCTTATACCCTGATGCTTCCGTGGCCAGGATTCAGGTCGTCCTTCACGTTGTCCAACACCGTTGAGATGCGCGGCTTTTACTAAAATTCACATGCTCAGGATGCGGATGCCAGGAATGCGGAAGTTGACTCGAGACGAGCGCGGCGACTCGCTGGTGGAGTTCGCGGTCTCCGCCATCATTCTGTTTACCGTCATTTTCGGCATTATGGACTTTTCGCGGGCGCTGTTTATCTACCATTTCGCCTCCTATGCCGCGCAGGAAGGAACGCGCTACGCGGTGGTGCGGGGCTCCTACTGGAGTGGAACGTCCTGCGCCTCCACGACAAGCTCCAACTGCGAGGCAACCTCGTCGGAAATCACCACCTTCGTGAAGGACATGGCGCCGGCGGCTGTGAGCTCGGGCAGCATAACGGTGACCCCTTCGTGGCCGGGTAAATTGCCGAACGGGAGCACAGGCAGCTGCAGCACCACGGCGAGCACCGATGGCTGTCTGGTCAAGGTGGAGGTCCAGGTGACTTTCAGTTTCATTCTGCCGTTCCTGCCCAAGAACTCCATGACCTTTGTCGGAACATCTGAGGGCGTCGTTCAACGCTGAGCTGGATGCTCCCGAGACGGGCCGCTGCCGCTCAACCCCCGAACCGCTCCCGCCGATAAGACCCTCGACGCCGATCCACAACGCAAGCCTCAAACCCTGAACGGTTTCAATACACCGCGGCGACCCGATGCACTGCTTCGCTTGACAATGGCCTGACCGGTCAGGAGAATGGCAGTTTGTCTGGCCGCATTAAGGTACGGCGTACCTTGCTGCGGAATGGAGCGGAGTCGCAGACGTGGGCGTTATCGATCGCTTCCGGCTGGAAGGAAGGACCGCACTGGTCACCGGCGCCGCCAGCGGTCTGGGTGCGGCGATCGCGCTGGCGCTTGCAGATGCGGGGGCGGCGGTCGCCTGCCACGGCAATCGGCGCCCGGCAGAGGAGACGGCGCGGCAGATTCGCGAATCGGGACGCGAGGCGGGCAGCTTCTCCGCCGATCTCAGCGAGGAGAACGGCGCCGACCGGCTCTTTGCCGAGGTGCGCGAAGCTATGGGCGCTCCCGACATCCTGGTCAATAACGCGGGCACCATCCACCGCGCCGCAGCCGAGGACCACGACCTCGATGCCTGGAAACAGGTGCTGCAGGTGAATCTGACCAGCGCGTTCCGCCTGTGCCAGCTTGCCGGCCGGGAGATGCTGAAGCGGCAGCAGGGGAAGATCATCAACATTGCCTCCATGATGTCGTTTCAGGGAGGGATTCGGATCGTGGCCTATACGGCCTCGAAGGGCGGCGTTGCGCAGATGACCAGGGCGCTGGCCAACGAGTGGGCCGCGCGCAACGTGCAGGTGAATGCAATTGCGCCGGGATACTTTCGCACCGAGGTTACTTCTGCGCTGCAGAAGGACGAGATGCGGAATCGCCAGATCATGGAGCGCATTCCGGCGGGGCGCTGGGGCGAGCCTGAGGATCTGACCGGGGCCGCGGTGTTTCTGGCTTCGCCGGCGAGCGATTATGTAACCGGCACGGTTCTGGTTGTCGATGGCGGTTGGTTGTCCCGCTAAGGGATGAGATTGGTTATGCGTCAGGGAGCGAAAACAATCGGAACGCAGTCGCCCAGCCGCGAGGAAAAATCCAGGCCAGCCGATCCCTATCAGCTGCAGAGCCTCGATCGCGCCGTCGCGGTGCTGGAGCTGCTGGGCGAAAGCGAGGGCCCGCTTGGCCTGGCGGACGTTTGCGAGCGTATGGCTCTGCACAAGAGCACGGCGCATCGCGCGCTGATGGTGCTGGAGCGCTGTGGGCTGATCGAGCGCACGCCGGAGAATCGCTTTCGCCTCGGGCTGAAGCTTTACGAGCTGGGCAGCCGCGCTGTGGAGCAGATCGATCTGCGGGCGCGCGTGCATCCCTGGTTTCGACGGCTCTCTGTTCAGGTGGGAGAGACAGTGCACCTCGGCGTTCTGCAGAAGACGTCCGTCGTGTATCTGGACAAGGTGGAACCGAACAATCGCCGGGTGTGGCTGGCGTCGCGGATCGGAACTTCGAATCCCGTTTACTGCACGGCGATGGGGAAAGCGATGCTTGCTTTCCTGCCCGCGGAGGCGGCTGCGGAGATCATCGGCAAGATTCGGTTCACGCGCTTCACGCATCGGACGCTGGTTACGCCGGAGGCGTTGATGCGGTCGCTCGATCGTGTGCGGCGGCGCGGCTACGCGATCGACGACGAGGAAGTCGAAGCGGGCGTCCGCTGCATCGGGGCTCCGATTCTGAGCGAGAGCGGACATCCGATGGCCGCCGTCAGCGTTTCCGGACCGACCTCGAGGATCACGCAGCAGAGTGTGCCGGGCATCGCGGAGCATTTGATGCGTTGCTGCCGGGAGATTTCGGCGTCACTCGGGGTGCGGGAGCGGAAGAGGACGCATACGCCTTCGCCGTTCCTGCAGCACTATGGGGTGTGAGGGAGCCTGTAGCCTGTAGCCGGTAGCTGGGAGCCGCAGGTAAGAACTCTGCGGACTCAGGGTTCGTGAATCTTGATGACGACTGCTCCGTAGGTGGTTCCTGGATCGAGGATCAGTTGGTGCGGTGTGCCGGCGCGGATGGTGAGGACGTCGCCTGGATTGATTTTCTGCGACTGGCCTCCCTCTATCTTTGATCCGTGAGTTTCGCCGTCGGTTCCGGTTGTTCCGGCGACGACGGTGCCGCCGGTGACGAGGGTGGCGCTGCCTTGCTCGACCATCATCACGTCATCCCAGTGGGCGTGAACTTCAGCGCCGCCGCTTGCGGTGCGGACGGAGAGCTGGATTTTGTAACTGCCGTAGTCCTCTATTGTCGCGCCACTTGATCCTTTGGTCCTTGCTTCGGCCGCGAGCTTGTCGAGCTGGGCGTGGAGATCCGGGACAGGGAAGACGATCACCGGGTCGTGGGGCGCGGCCGGCGGTGGAGTCTGCGCGGCTGCGGAAAATGTCAGGGCGAGCGCGGCAGCGGCGAGGAAAGCGAATCTCATAGCGACTCCTTAGTTGGGCGTTCGCGGGCTCGGTTCAAAGCAGCGTGTCGAGGGGCGCCCGGTCCATGTCGGCGTAGTCCTGGTTTTCGCCGCCCATGCCCCAGCAGAAGCTATAAGCGCGGGTGCCCATCCCGGCGTGGATCGACCATCCGGGAGAGATAACGATGTCGCGGTTGGCCAGGACCAGGTGGCGCGTCTCGTTAGGCGGGCCCATCAGATGGAAGACGCGGGCATCGGGCGCGAGGTTGAAGTACATGTAGATTTCAGAGCGGCGCATGTGGGTGTGCGGCGGCATGGTGTTCCAGGCGTTGCCGTTCTGGAGGTGAGTGACGCCCATAACCAGCTGGCAGCTGCGGGCGCCTTCGAGATGGATGTACCGGTTCACGATGCGCTGGTTGCAGGTTTCCTGGCTGCCGAGCGGAGTGGGTTTGGCCTCCTCCTTTGTGACCAGGGTGACCGGATGGCCGCGGTGCGCGGGGTAGCTGAGCAGATAGAAGATGGCGGGATTCTCGGTGGTCTGCGATTCGAAGCTGATGTCGGGAATGCCGCGGCCTATGTAGAGGACGTCGAGGTTGCGGAGGGTGCAGGTTCGGCCCTGGACGCACACTGCGCCGGTGCCGCCGATGTTGAGGATGCCAATTTCGCGGCGCTCGGTGAAATAGCTGGCGCGGAGTTCGGGATAGGTCGGCAGGGTGAGCGGTTTGTCGGTTGGGGCGGCTATGCCGACGACGGCTCGGTCGAGGTCAATGTAGGTCAGGTTCAGCGCGCCGGGTGCGTACGATCCCTGGAGCAGGAAGGTGCTGCGGAGTTCCTCGGTGGTCATGCGAGGGTAGCGGATGGGATCGGCGAGCAGGATCGTTTTCATGGGTCGGATTCCATTCTTTCTGAGTCAGGAGCGGGCGAAGTTTTGGCTGCGGCACCCCCACCCCCCTCTCGGGTGGTCGAGGGTTGCGTTGCGCAAGTATTTG
>PMSS01000250.1 GCA_003167515.1 Acidobacterium sp.
GGGTTCGAGAAAGGCAGCGGAATGGGCGAGGCCTGGAGCTGTGGCTTCAGTGTAGAGCCGGCCGATGGAGGGCACGGTGTCGCTGGAATCGCCGCGGAGTTGGGGGACGCGGCCATTGAATTCAGCGGTGAAGGAGATGCCGTCGCGATTGAGCGGGATGATGGCGCTGCCGCCGGCGATAGTTTCGGTGAGGCCGAAGGCGGACTGGGCGGCGGGGAGGGTGTTGGGTCCTAGGCCGTAAAAGTAGAGGCGGTTGAGCGAAGTGGCCTGGGCGTAGAGGTTGAAGATGGGCGCGACCTGAACGGTGGGGGTTTTTTGCTTCGCGGTGGGAGTGCCCATGACTACGCCGATCGTCTGGTTCGATTGCGGGAGGCGGTAGGTGGTGACGTAGGAGCCGGCGCGCCAGGAGGCGTTGGGGGTGGCGACGGCGTCGGTGTCGGTGGTGAGACGCCACTCGTTTTTGAAGTCTTTGTGCTCGACGAAGGCGAGGCCGGCGGCGAAGCCGTTTTGCGGGGATAGGCTGCCGAGAGCGATGTGGAGAGGCTGGCCGGTGACCAGCGTCTGGCCTATGCCGGTGAGGTGGCCGAAGGTGAAGGCGGAGCAGGGCTTTGCGGGCTGCTGGCGGCAGGGATGGAGGGCGAGCCACTCGCGGCAGAAGTCGGACTGGACGCGGCCTTCTTCGCCGGGCGCGTGGCCGATCTGGTCGCAGGTTTCGGCCAGAGCGGCGTGCGCGGTGAGGAGAACTGCGAGGAGTACGAGGGGAGGCGGCTTCACTTCTTGCTCCGAGGCTTCTTCGGGGTGGTCTTCTTGGGCGCGCTTTTCTTTTTGGAGGGGCTCGCTGCCTGGCTGGAGGGACCTGGGGTGGCGACGGCTGCGAGTTCGAGGCCCTGCGTTGCGGCGGGAGATTGCTTCGGCTGCGGAAGTACCGCGATGTTCGTTGGTTTAGCGGGCTTTGGCTGGGCGGCTGCTGCTGGAGCGGCGGGTTTGCCTCTGAGTGCCTTGGTGAAAGCGGCGATGTAGCGGGCGGCACCGCCTTCGGTGTAGACGTCGCGGGCGACGTCCGCTGGGATGCCGACGTCTCCGCGCTTGAGCTCGATGTGCTGAAAGTGTCGGACCTGGCTGAGGAGAAGGTCGGAGACGCGGCGGTTCGGGTTGTACGCGGAGCGGGGCGGGGCGGGAACGAGGATGGGATTCACGACACGGCCTCCTTTCAGGAATTAGGGGGCTGAAGGACGAAGCTCGGGCATTCGTCGTCGGCGCGCATGTTGGCGAGGGTGAGGTTGCCGAGGAAGGTGTTGGCGTTGAGCTCGCGCTGCGAGCGGGGAACGTCGGGGAGTTGGAAGAATTCGGTGACGGTGGCGGGAATGCTGGCGTGGTCGAAGGTGTCGTTGATGACCGAGCCTGCGGCAACCCAGGGAGAGATGAGGATGGCGGGAACGCGGACGCCGAGGCGATCGAATGCAAAGGGGTCGAGGGTGCCGGTGGCGGAAGGCTGCGCGACGAAGGGGGTATCGGGCGAGCAGGCAGGCGGCGAGACGTGATCGAAGATGCCACCGTGTTCGTCATAGACGAGGAGCAGTGCGGTGTTGGGCCAGAGTTGCGGGTTGAGGCGGATAGCGTTATAGACCTGGGCGATGAACTGCTCGCCGGCGCGGACATCGTGGTCGGGATGCTGATCGTTGGCGATGGCTTCGCCGCTGCCGTCAGGTGCGGGGTGGTCGGTGTAGTTGGGCTCGATGAAGCAGTAATCGGGGAGGGCGTTCTGGGTACAGGCGTTGAGGAAGTCCTGGAAGGTGCCGAAGATGGCAGGCTGGTTCTGGAGTAAGTTGACGACCTCCATGGTGGAGCTGGCCTCGTCGAAGTAGAAGAGCTTGGTGGTGTGGCCGGCGGCGAGGAGGCGGTTGTAGATGGCCTGAAAGGGCTTGCCCTCATAGAAGACGTCCATGCTGACCTGGCCGAAGGATGTGCCGTAGTGGGCGAAAGCGCGGTTGCAGATGGTGGGGCCGGGAATGGAGGCGAACCAGCGATTGAAGACGGCGTACTGCTTGGCGAGGTTGGTGAGGACGGGTAGCTTGTCCTGTGTGAAGTAATAGAGGATATCGTGGGAGTGGGCGGTGTTCTGCTGCTGGTTGAAGTAGCTGGCAATGAAGCCCTGCATGGTGGCGGGCAGCGGCGGACCGTGCTGCGGGTCGTTGAAGATTTGCAGATTGACGGCGGCGAAGGCGTGGTTGGGGTCGGGGTCGAACTGGCTCTGATACTCCGCCAGGGGCTGAACCTGGATTTGGGCGCCAGTGCTGTCGGGGTTGGACTCGTTGCCGGTGAGGCCGTCGATGTTGGGGTTGGTGGCCTTGAGCGAGCCGAGCATGTGGTCGAAGGAGCGGTTCTCCATCATGAGAACGACGACGTGCTTCAGGACTTTAATACCAGGGAGGGTTCTGTCGAGTGCCATGGAATCCTCGGAATAGCTGATGGGGCCGAACGCCTGATGATATGCACAGGTACTGCGATGTTATGCAACCGCGGACTGTGACTCCAGTAATTTTCCGGATCCAGGGATGAGGAATGGCCTACGAACAGCGTCTCCGCCGTCGTGGATGGCATAGTATCTCGCGACGCGACTTAACGCAACTGATTATTTTTAACTTATGCGTGGATAACTTCGGACACAACGGATGCAGGCCACGAAGGGCCGAGGGTTCCTTTTCTCAGGGGGGCTCGCTCAGCGGCCTCAAAAGCCGTGGCTCCTGCCCCGTTCGGCTCGTCGGCTACGCCGACTCGCTCAGAGTGGGCTCTGTGCTGCTGTGCAGCACCCGTCGAACCAAGCAGAGCTGTAATTACATTCGCTCATTTGGCCCGATGGTTCTTTCTGATCAGCTTTCGGAAGCCCGCCTGTTCCATACTCAATGGGTTGGAATGACCTGGCCAGGCGGGGATGCCTCTCACCCCCCCTCCCCGTCGCCGGCATTTAACGCTCGGGGAGTGAAAGGAGACTGCAATGATCCTGCTCATTATCGTACTGGTGCTGGTTTTCGGACTTGGCGGCGGATATTTTGGCTACAACCGCTGGGGCTATCGCGGTGGCGGGGGCATAGGACTCGGCACCGTGCTGGTGATCCTGCTGGTTTGCTATCTGTTTGGGGCGTTTCGATAGGGCGCGGGTTACAGCAAGTTCCGCTCGCAGCCGCCATGTCGCTGCGGGCGCAAACTGCCGTCTGGAAGGTGCGGCGTGAGGCTCCGGGTATCCTTGGTTAAGCTATCCAGGAATATCGCCAGACGTCTCTCCAATTGCTCATTTTGTTCTCCCGCTTCTATTCACGCGGCCATAACAGGCGCCGGCATCGAACCAAGGGCGAGGTGAACGCCATCGCCATATCGATCGACACCAGGCACACCGACTTCTCCGAAATGGATAATGCGGGGATCTCCAAAGAGCATTGGAAGATCATGTTTATCTCGGGCATGGGCTTCTTCACCGACGCCTATGACCTATTCATCATCGGTGTCGTCATGGCGCTGCTTAAGCCCATGTGGCACGTCGGTAAAGTAGAGGAGGGCCTGGTCGAGTCCACTGCTTTGCTTGCTGCAGCCATTGGTGCGCTGCTTTTCGGTCGAATCGCGGACATGGTCGGCCGTAAGCGAATCTACGGCGTCGAAGTGCTGGTTCTGGCGGCGGGAGCAATCGCCTGCGCCTTCTCGCCGAATATCTGGTGGCTCATCGGCTTTCGTTTCGTTCTCGGCATCGGCATCGGCGGCGACTATCCGGTTTCCGCCACCATCATGAGCGAGTACGCTGGAAAGGCTCATCGCGGGATGCTCGTGACGCTGGTCTTCGCGATGCAAGCCGCCGGGCTGATCGTCGGTCCTCTTTTCGCTTCCGCTCTGCTCTGCACTCATCTCTCGCATGACATTATCTGGCGCGTTCTGATCTCCTTCGGCGCCCTGCCGGCCCTTGCCGTCTACGGGGCGCGTCGTCACCTCAAAGAGTCGCCGCGCTTTCTCAAAGCTTCAGGTCATGAAGAGGACGGTTCCGGCAAGCTCCAGAAGTCAAAACATTTTGACAAGAAGACCCACTCGGTCTCGTTCTGGGATGGTTTTCACCGCATGGTCGACAACCAGAGGATTCTGTCCCGCCTGATCGGCGCTAGTGCTGCCTGGTTTCTAATGGACTTCGCCTACTACGGCAACACTGTCTCGAGTCCGCTGGTGCTCTCAGCCCTTGGCGGCGACCACACGATCCTGCAGAAGACACTTACCCAACTCGGCATCTTCGCTGTCTTCGCGGCGCCCGGCTATGCGGTCGCAGCGCTTACGATGGATAGACTGGGACGCAAGACGATCCAGGGCCTCGGCTTCGGACTGATGGCAGTGACCTTTGGCCTGCTCGCCTTCATACCGAACGTCGAGAAGATGATCTACCCATTTCTGATCATCTACGGCTTGAGCTACTTTTTCACCGAGTTCGGTCCGAATGCCACGACGTTCGTCTATCCTTCGGAGATCTTTCCTGTAAAAATTCGAACTACCGGCCACGGTATCGCGGCAGCCATGGGCAAGATCGGTGGCTTTGCAGGAGTATTTACGTTTCCGTTCTTTATGCATTGGCGTGGGCTGCCTGCCGCGGAGGGCGCAGCCGCCATCGTCAGCGCTCTGGGACTGATCGTCACCATCTTCCTGCTGCCCGAAACCAAGGGTAAGAGCCTGGAAGAACTCTCAGATCTACCGTCCACTCTCATCGAAAAAGCCGCCGCCTAGAACTGGTCTACTGGTCTCATAAATCCCCTGCGCCTGATGAGATCGCGTATGAGACCCGCCGCCCAGGGTCCCCACGCGGCTGCTATTGGCGCGATGGGGTGGTCCGAAGCGGGGCTCATGCTCCTGACCGAAGCCGCAGCACTATATATGAGCCCAGTTCCTGGCCGGTTACCGAATCGGCAATACGAACCTTATGATCGTGCTGTATGATCCCACCATCAGCATTCATGAGGGAAGTTCGACTCTTAGAATGACCCGCGAAACCCTCTTTCAGGCTTCCTGAACTAAGTCAGCCCACCTGAAGTTCTCCTCTCCTTAGGTATCGGGAAATCGGGTATGCAATGCCTTCGGATGCGATTCTGCACCAAGCTCAGAAGCTCCATCATGTAAGCGACAGCCTCGACGCGCTGGCGGAACAACACCCCTTCGTCTCAGAGGCGCTCATTACTATTTCGGGAAACGTTCGTCAGACCGCCACGCTGCTGGAGGTGCTGGTTGCAACTAAGCTGGGACCGCTCACCGGGGGCGGCCCGGCTATGGCCTGATCGGCCGTCGTTCGTATCAGCTGTGTCTGGTCGGTCTTGATCGACTCGGCGGAGTGTCGCCGATCGGAGGCTTTTGCGCATTGTGCTCGGGCAATTGATCGTGCAATACCACGTTCAGCAGGGCCTTACGGACGTGGATGCCGCCGTTGTATTCGATGAGCCCCAGCTTGCGAAAGCGATTCATAAAAAAGCTGACGCGGGAGCGGGTGGTGCCGACCATCTCCGCGAGGGTTTCCTGGGTGATGTGCGGGATCAGCGACTCTGGCTCGCCCGGCTTGCCGAATTCAGCCATGAGCAGAAGGATTCTGGCCAGGCGCTTCTCGCTGGAGTTGAACAGCTGATCGACCAGATCGGCCTGAGTTCGCATGCTGCGTGCGAGCAGGAACTTCAGGAAGAGGTCGGAGAAGGCATGTTCCTCGTGCATGACGCGGACCATCTCCTGGCGCTCGATCTTCAGGGCCGTGCATGCGGTAATGGCAGTGGCACTGGCCATGCGGAGGCCGCCGACGCTGGCGAGCGATTCCTCCCCGATGAAATCGCCAACAGTGAGAAGCGAGACGGTGGCTTCTTTCCCGTTCGCTGAAACGACGGTGAGTTTGGCACGGCCCTTCTGGAGATAGAAAATAGAGTCGGCCACGTGGCCTTGTGAAAAGAAGGCCTCGCGGGGGTTCAATTCGACGATTCTTCGTCCCAGTCCGATTTTCGCCAGAAAATCGACGGCGTCAAAGGCGATCCTTGCCGACTCAACCATTGGAATGATCCTGTCCCGGAACGCAGCTTAATGACCGTACGCTGCGCATCCGAATTGCCTCGAAGAACAGGCCACCTACCGGAATTATAAACCCGGTTGTCGATCGGCACAATTGTTTGGGGGTCTCGTCTGATCTCGCTCAGGGCAGCCTCCGGGCCTGAAGGCCCCCTATTCGCGGGGCGTCCGTCACTCCCCGGCTTAAGAGCCGGGGCTTCTACCCCGTGCTGCTGCGCAGCACCCCTATGTGCTGACGCTGTTTTGCCCAATTAAGCCAAAGCGAGCTTGAATGGGGCACCCGCGCTTATTCGCTGGATCGCGGCGCATTTTGCAACTTGCCGGAGTGGGGGGGCGTGCTTTTTTGCACGCGCGAGCCAAACTTGGGCGAAGGACCCCATTCGACTCGTTCGCTGCCGCGAACTCGCTCAGGGCAGGTTGTGCCCTCTTTCTTTTCGCACATCCGAGACCCGTTCGACTCGCAGGCTTACGCCAGCTCGCTCAGGGCAGGGCCGTTTGGCGGACGGCGGCGAGGGTTCGCAGCCGATGTTGGTGCGGGGTGTTTTGCGAACTGCGGTCGCTAAGAAGAGAGGGCGTAGCGGAGGGGACGTTGTGCGGCGCTTTTCCAGAAGTAGATCAGGACGATGATGCTGGCGAGCGCGGCGTAGGCGCACCATACCGAGGTGAAGGCGTATTGCTTGACTGCGGCTACTACGAGGAGAATCGCGAGGTTGGCGAAGCCGAAGATGACCATCGGTCTGACCTTTGAGAAGAACAGCGAACCGCAGGTGGCGATCAGATAGAGGATCGCGATGACGATGTAGCTGGTCCCTGGGTTGGTGTACACGATGCTGTTTTGGCGGATGTAGATCTGGGTTGGATAGGCGGCGAGCGCCCAGAGGATGTAGAGCCCTAATGCTCCGCCGATGATGAGGAAGGGCACCATGCGGGTGCGACTTTTGCCGTTGGGTTCGAAGAGCAGCACAGCGAGGGGTAAGAGGATAGGGAGGAGTCCCTGCGCATAGAGCATGTAGGCCGCGCCCATATCGTGGGTGACGGTGGGGGAGAGTCTTCCGTCGAGGCCGAGCCAGACGAATCCTTCGATGAACTGATGGATGGCGAAGAGGGTGGGGAGCGATGCGAAGAGCAGTTCACGCCTGTGCTTGACTTTGGTCAGGGTGACGACGCCGAGTGCTCCGAGGACTCCGCTGCCGACGAAGTTGGCTGTGGCTGAAAAGCACATTTGGCTGGGCTGCTCCCGTGGGTGGATTATACGCAGCGTGTTGTTCGACGGGGGGCGAGCGGGTCGGGCCGAGAAGCGCCAGGTTAGGCTGCCCGGGCGAGCCAGGATTTCATGGTGTTGGCGTCGACGAGGCCTGCCTGCTGGAACTGGAGGTTGCCGTTCGAGAATACGGCGAAGTTGGGGATTCCCTGGACGTTGTAGCGCGCGGCTAGCTGGGGGAACTGCTCGGTATCGACTTTGAGGACGATGGCCTGGCCGGCGAGGTCGCGGGCGACCTGGGCAACGTGGGGCGCGGCCATGCGGCAGGGTCCGCACCAGGCCGCCCAGAAATCGACGAGGACGGGAACTTTGCTGTCGCGGAGGATTTCGTCGAACTCGTCGGGGGCGACGGCGAGGGGATCGGCGATGGGGGGAAGCGGAGTTTTGCAGGCGCCGCATTTGCCGGTGTCGGCGAGGTGTCTGGCGGGGATTCGGTTGGGCTTTCCGCAGGAGGGGCAAGTTTGGATGATGGGCATGGTGGCGGTTCCGGCGTGACCTTAGGGCGCAGAGTTTGGCTCGGTGTTGAGATTCAGCGGTGTGCCGCGAAGTTTCTCATTTTCGAGTGTAGACTTCGAAGCGTTCCATAGCGTTCTCAACCTTAGTGTGATGCGAGGTTCGTTGCATGGTGGGTCTCCGGCTGTTTTCGAGACCACGCGGGCTGGCGGTTGGGGCGGTGTTGCTGCTGGCTTTTGAGGTGGCTGGGCCTGTGACGGAGGCTCAGACGACGGAGGCTCAGGGGCCGGGAGCTGCGGCCGCCGGGGGACAGAATGCGGGCGGACAGCTGCCGGCTGAGGCGCAGGCGCGTCTGGCGCAGCTGCAGGCTGCGCTCCAGTCGGCGCTGGCGGCGCGGGACGCAAGGACGGCGGGAAGGGTTCTGAACCAGATTGGAGATTTTTGGTTGCGGGTTGGGAATGCGCAGAATGCGCTGGAGGCTTACAACCATGCTGTGGCGGCAGCCAGTGTGGCGCAGGACGCGGAGCAGGGAGTGGCGGCGTTGAATGGGGTGGGGAACGCGGCACGCAGCGCGGGTCAGATTCAGGAGGCAGGGCAGGCGTACGAGCGGGCGGTCGAAGTAGCGACGGCGCAAGGAGTAGTTGGGGGCAAGGCGGACGCGCTGAATGGGCTGGCGCTGCTCTACGCGAGCCAGAAGCAGCCGCAGCAGGCGCTCGATTACGCCAATCAGGCCCTGGCGATTCGACAGTCGATGGGGGACAAAGCCGGACAGGCAACGATTCTCGGGGAGATTGCGACGGGCTACGGCGCAGCGGGCGATAAGCAGAAGGCGCTCGAGTATGCGCAACAGGCGCACGATTTATTCCAGGCGGTGGGGGATCACAGGGACGAGGCGATTGCGCTGATGGGGATCGGGGACATCTATGGGAGTATGCGAGACAGAAAGGCGATGGACTATTACTCGCAGGCGCTCGCGATTGCGCGGCAGGGGAACTTTCCGCGGATCGAGGCATCGGCGCTGAACAAGATCGGAATGGGCGAGAGCGCGATGGGCGAGAACCAGAAGGCGCTGGAGAGCTACAACGAGGCGCTGCCGATATTTCAACGCATGAACATGACGGATGCGGCGGGGCTAACGCTGAATAACATGGCCCTGGCGTGGTCGAATCTGGGAGAGGAGCAGAAGGCGCTCGGGTACTACAACCAGGCGCTGCCAGCTGTCCGCTATCCGCTGATCACTCGCTCCTAAGTGCTTCCATCGGATCCACCCGCGCCGCCCGTCGCGCCGGCAAATAACTCGCCACCACCGCGCACCCCACCAGCACCACCGGAATCGCCGCAAACGTCGCCGGATCCATCGGACTCACCCCAAACAGCAGCGACTTCATCATCTGCGTCAGCCCCGCCGCCGCGCCCAGCCCGATCCCCACGCCAATCCCCGTCAACACCAGCGCCGACCGCACAAACATCCACCGCAGCGCGCCCCGCTGCGCCCCCAGCGCCAGCCGAATCCCGATCTCCCGCCGACGCTGCGATACCGCGTACGAGATCACCCCATAAATCCCGATCACCCCCAGCACCAGCGCCATCGATCCCGCAATCCCCAGCATCGTCAGCGTGAACGAAGTCCGCGCCAGCGACTGTCCGTAAATCTCCTCCATCGTTCGAACCGACGCCACCGGCAAATTCGCATTCACCCGCCACACCGCGCGCTGCACCTCGTTGGCAAAATCCTGACGCCCCGCCCGCTCGCTCCTCACCACAAACGTCACCGCCCGCGAAAAATCAATCGCGTCCGCACCCTTGTAATCGCCTAACTTCGCCGGCCAGTACACCGTCGCCGGTGGCGCCTGATCGATCCCTTTCGCATGCGCATCGGCCACCACCCCCACCACCTCATGCCACGGTGCAAATTCCCGAATCCTCTTCCCGATCGCCGCCTGTGGACTTCCCCACAGTTCCCGGGCCAGCTCCTCCGACACAATCGCCACCAGCGTCGGCCCATGAATATCCGTCCAGGTAAGATCCCGCCCCGCAATCATCGGCGTTTCCATCGTGTGAAAATACCGCGGGGAAACGTAGTTGAACAGCCGCATCGGCGGATGATCGTTGCTCTGGTCGTTCTGCCCTTCCCGGTAAATCAGGTTCCAGTTCGGCTCAATCCCCTCCATCGGAGCCGCAGCCGCAAATCCCACCGAACGCACCCCGGGAATCGCTGCCAGCTCATCGGCAATCTCGTGCTGCATCCGCGCCACCCTCGCCGGATCCGCAATCAGCGATGCCGGAATCGCGATCCGCATCGTCTGCACACGCTCCGCATCCGCGAACCCCGGATCCACATGCCGCAAATGCACGAACGTCCGGATCATCAGCGCCGCGCTCACCAGCAGCACCAGCGACATCGCCACCTGCGCCACTACCAGCACATTGCGCGACCGGTGCCGCTCCCGGCTCACGCTCGCCGTCCGCCCGCCCGTCCCCACCGCAACCGCCTGCCCGCCTCGCGCGTAGCGCCATACCGGAATCGATCCGAGAAACAACCCCGCACCCACCGCCAGCACGAACGTAAATCCCAGCGACCACCCGTCCAGCGCAACCTCCCCCAGCCGCGGCAAATTCGTCGGCCCCATCGCCAGCAGCAGCCGCAACCCCCCATACGCCACGCCCACAGATGGGATGAGAGTGCTGGTCCCCCGGCCGCAGAGGTTAGTCTGCGGTTGTAACGCAATCGGAGTTGCAAAAGGAGACCAGCATGAAAAAGGTTAGCAGCATGGCAGCAGCAACAACAGCGGTCGGCATCGATGTGGG
>PMSS01000090.1 GCA_003167515.1 Acidobacterium sp.
CGACAGCCACCAGCCTGACCGTCGGCAGTTGACCGCCGGTCCGGAGCACGCCCGTCGCCACCGCCCCCAGCACCTGATCGATCAGCTGGCGATAAACCGGCACGCCGCTGTGTGCATCGAGCCGAAAAGCAAATTCGCGTGCTGCGGCTTGCGGGCGCTGCCTCATGGATAATAATAGTGAACTATCTCACTAGTACATTGCAAGCATAATTCTCCGGGAATCAAAAAACAAAATGACAGGCCGCTCTTGTACGGGGCGACATTCCAGGGTATAGTTGACTAACCGGTTAATTTAACTAACCAGTCAATCAATGCCTCGCACCCGACAAACCGCCCACGCCGACCACTCCCGCGACCGCATCCTCCACGCCGCCATTCGCGAATTCAGCGAACATGGCCTCGCCGGTGCTCGAACCAGCGCCATTGCCTCCGCCGCACGGGTAAACAAGGCCCTCCTCTATTACTACTTCCGCGATAAGGAAGCTCTGTACGCCGCTGCCCTCGAAGAAGTAGCCGGCAAAGTTGCCGATGACGCCCTTGCCGTGCTCGGCCTCGACTGCAGCGCCGGCGAGCGCGTCCTCCGCTTTGCTCTCCAGCATTTCGATCGCATCTTTTCCCGCCATGGTTTTCAATCCCTGATGCAGCAGGAGATGGTACGGTTTCGCACCGGCCAGTCCCATGCCATGCGCATCCTCGCGAAAAAAGCCTTTGAGCCCATGTGGGACCGCACGCTCGAAACCGTCGGCGACGGCATCCGCTCCGGCGAGCTCTGCAACGTCGATCCCATGCAGATGATGTACACCGCACTTGGCGCCAACGTCTTCTTCTTCCTCAGCTCCCCTATGGTTCGCCTGGTCACCGCCATCGATCCGCTCGATCCCGCTGCGGTGGCTGGCCGCCGCACTGCCGCCATCGAGTACCTCGGCCAAACCATCTTCACCGACCGCAAACGCGGCGCCCGGCTCGCCAAAGCTGTGCTCGCCGCCACGCCCATACCGGAGAACGCCTTTCCGGAGAGAAAGACCGCATGAAACCACGCAATCGCATTTTCATCATCATGGGTGTGCTGTTCGTCATCGCCCTTCTCTGGTATTTGTTTTCCGTTAAGCACACCAGTGACCTCCAGCTGATCGGAACCGTCGACGCCAACGAAGTAGTCGTTAGCTCGCGCATCCAGGGCCGCATCGCGTCGCTCGCCGTCGACGAAGGCCAGAAGGTCACAGCGGGCCAGCTGGTGGCCACCATCGACGCGCAGGACCTGGCCGCTGCCCGCAATGCCGCGGAAGCCACCGTTTCCGGAGAGAAATACAAGCTCCTCGGCTCGCGCGATACCGAAGAACAAACTCAGGGCGATACCACCAGCCAGGTGGCTGCGGCAGAGGCTCAGCTCCGCGTCGCCCGAGCCGCCCTCGCCCAGGCCCAGGCGAATTACGAGCATCAGGAAGCCGACACCACCCGTGCCGTAGCCCTCGCCCAGGCCGGCGTGACCAGCCAGCAAACGCGGGATGAGCAGGTAACCAGTCTCAACGCCGCCAAAGCTGCCGTCGATTCCGCACGCGAGAATGTCGCCGCTGCAGCCGCCTCTTTGCGCACGGCCCAGGCCAATCTGCTGCAAACCCGGGCGGCAGCGAAGACCGTCGCCGCCACCCGCGACGAAATGCGCAACGCCCAGGACATGCTCGATCAGGCAGAGGTACAGCTGGGCTATGCGCAGGTGCTCTCGCCGGTCACAGGCATCGTCAACGTGCGCGCCGCGCGGCAGGGTGAAGTGGTCTCGCCGGCCACGCCCATCGTCACCATCGTCGACCTATCCCAAACCTGGGTCTACGCGCCTCTACCTGAAACTGAGTCGGATTCCGTTCAACTCGGCGACAAGCTCCGGGTGGTTATGCCCAGCGGCGCCACTGTCTCGGGCACCGTCATAGCGAAGGCCGCTGAAGCTGCCTTTGCTACGCAGCGCGATGTGAGCCGCCGCAAGCGCGACATCGAGACTGTCCAGCTAAAGCTGCTGATTGACAACCCAGGGATGCGCTACGTCCCCGGCATGATTGCCGAGGTCTATGTTCCGAAAGACAAGCTGGTGAAGCAATGACCACCGCGGAGCAAGTCTCGAACCAGCCCGCCGCCGCTACGGTTGCAACGCCAGCCATTGCCGTCGAAAACATCGTCAAGCGCTACGGCGCTTTCGAAGCGGTAAAAGGGGTGACGTTCGAAGTGGCCGACGGCGAGATCTTCGGTCTCCTCGGTCCCAACGGAGCGGGCAAATCCACCCTCATCCGCATGATGACCACGCTCATTCCCGTCACTTCCGGGCGCGCTCTCATCGCCGGACACGATGTGGTCCACGAGCCGGATGCCGTCCGTCGCCTGATCGGCGTCATTCCTCAGGCGCTCACCAGCGACATCGATCTCACCGTTGAAGAGAATCTCTCCATCTATGCCAAGCTCTACGGCGTGCCGCGCGTGCAGCGGGAACAGAACATTGCGCGGCTCCTCGAGGCCGTCGACCTGACCAAGTGGCGCGAGGCGCAAACCAAGACCCTTTCCGGTGGTATGAGAAGGCGCCTCGAGATCGCACGCGGGCTCGTCCACAATCCACGCATCTTCTTTCTCGATGAGCCCACTACCGGCCTTGATCCTGTCTCCCGCGTCGCGGTCTGGGAGATGCTCGACAAGCTCCGCACCAGCATGAAGCTCACGATTCTGATCACAACCCATTACATGGACGAAGCCGACAATCTTTGCGATCGCATCGCCATCATCGATCATGGCAAGCTCGTCGCTCTCGATACGCCGCTCGCACTCAAGTCCAGCGTGCCCGGTTCCAGCGTTATCGAAGTGCAGTTCGGCAAGAATCACGTGGACCGAAAATCGCAGCTGGAGCAACTTGCCGGCGTCACCGGTGTCGAATCCCGTGGCTCCGGAGAGTATCGCCTGATGACCTCCAACGGTTCGCTGACCACCACCCAACTCGTGGAGATGGCGACAACCGAGGGCACTCCCATCCATGGTCTCAGCGTGCAAAACACAACCCTCGACGACGTTTTCGTCTACTACACAGGACGTCAGCTTCGCGACGAACAGGTGAAGGCACTCAGTTTCGTCATGCCGCCGCGTCCGGGGATGCAGCCATGAACCGCATGTGGGCAATTGTCGAACGCGAGATGCGCAAGTTCTTTCGCTCGCCCACGCTCATGCTCATGTCGATGACCCTCCCGCTCGTACAGTTGATCATTCTCGGCAACGCCTTCGGGGGGAAAGTCACCAACGCCCGCATGGGCGTCGTCGACTATGACCATGGCGAGGAAGCGCTCAAGGTCCACGAAGCCTTCCAGTCCGTGGCCGTCAATATTCGCACCTTCACCACGGTCTCTTACACCGACGAACAAACTGCGAAAGAGGATGTGCGGACCGGCAGGATCGATGCAGCGGTTGTCATTCCCGCGCAGTATTCGCGCCGCGTGCTCGCCGGGGAATCGCCCCACATAGGGCTGGTTGTCGATAACTCCGACCAGTTCGTCAGCGGCAGTCTTGAGTCCGAAATGCAGTCCCTGGTCGATGCTCTCAATGCACCGCTCGTGCAGCCCAAAGTTGTCCAGTCCATCACCCTCGATATCGTGGAGCTCTATCCCTACATCGAGTACATGAAGTTTCTTCTGGCTGGCTCCATCGCCCTCGCCATGTATATCTCGGTCATGATCGGGGGCGGCATGTTATACATCGACGACAAGGCGCGCGGGGTTCACGAGGGCTACCTCGTTACTCCCATCACCAAACTTGAGTTGGTTCTGGGCCTCAACATAGCAGGCGCCATCAAGGCCGTGCTCTCCGGCATCAGCCTCTCCGTGATCGGTTCGCTGCTCGCCGGGCTTGGTATCATCTTCCATCCCGAAGCGGTGCTCGAGCTTGCGCTGCTCATCGTCGCCACATCCATCGCGTTCAATGGGATGATGTTTCTGCTGATGGTGCGTGTTGAGGACCCGTTGGTGCCTCGCGCCATGTTCGGAGTTCTGAACACACTGCTTTTTTTCCCCAGCGGCGCGATCTATCCGATCACGGCATTTCCACCATGGCTGCGAGCCATCGCCATCGTGGATCCCTTCACCTACGCGGTACACGGGCTCAAAGCCATCCTCATCAAGGATGGTGGCTTTGCCGCAATCCGAAGTGACATACTGTTTCTTTTCGGCTTCGGGATTGTTTCGCTGCTGATTGCCACGCCGCTGTTCCGGCGCACTCTCTGAAAAGTCAGGCAGGCGACGCGGCGCCCGCCCATGTTACGCAGCCTTTGGAACTTTTGCAGCGGCTTTCCGACGCAGCGCCCAGCGGCGTTTCAACGCTTCGGAAATCCGCTTTCTTCCTTCCGGACTCAAGCGGCCTTTACGGCTGCTCGAAGCCACATTGGCTTTTCCCGGCGGCCTGCCACGCTTCCGCGGCATTGCACCTTCGCCGGCCAGCAACGCCCGCGCTTCCTTCAGCCTTGCAATCTGCTGTTCCAGTTCCGCGACGATCTTGTTAACTTCCACGTTATCCTCCTGGATCTAAAATAAACAGGGCCCATTTCTACACCTGATTCTGGTGTTCCTATGAGCCTAAATGGGAAGGGCTAACTTGACAAATCGGAATCCGAAGGTCCATCGAAGAACTTAGTGCCCTTCGTCGTCAACCGATGGCCTGGGCGCCGGCATCGACTGATCCTCCCGGCTCGGCGCGCGATAAGTTATACCGAGCTGGGAATCGCGCCCGCTGTCCTGGGTATAGCGGCGCAGGCTCCTCAGAGTCTCCAGCTTGTCGCGCGCATAATCCATAGCGAGGCGCGTCAGAGCATAAGTCATGATGTCGCTGTGGTGCAGCCCCTGCATTTCCGGATCGCGCCGAAAATTCAGCCACAGCCGGTGTACCAGCTGAACATCTTCCGCACGCAGCGCCGGTGCATGAGGGCCAATATGAAAGGCCTCCGCCTCTCCGTCCGGCATGATCACATAGAAGGTAAATTGCCGCTTCGGCTCCGGAAGGCTCTCCCATGCCTGCCCTATGTGGAACGCCTGCTCCTGCGCCGACATCCTGGTCGATAACCCCGAGACCAGCGCAGCCACCTCCAGGGAGTTAGCCGCCTGCACCAGAGCCGCGAAAATATCTCCGGCCGGAACCACCAGCAGAGAAATATGCTTGCCGAAGCTTTCCGCCACCGACACAGCCTTGGTGAAAAGCATCTGTTCGTGCTCGCTGAAGATCTGGTTATCGACGTACTCCGGGCCGCCGGCGCCCATCATCCGGGCGGTCAGCACGACAATATCCTGCTGGTCGGTATGGGTGCGCGCCAGCGCCCACTTGAGCGCGAACGGATTCACCGGATCCCGCATCGTGACCAGCACGCTGCCCGGTCGGACCTGCAGTTCCTCCCTCCCGATCGTGTCCTGCTGTTCGAGCTGGAAGTGCTCTTTCATCTGCTGCTGCGTCAGTTGATGCTTCGCCGCATTTCTGCGCTCGGAAACGGCGAAGATCGTGAAGAACACCGCCGTAAACGCGATCCCGCTTTCTGTGGCCATACTCTTCGTTGCCAGATTGACCAGGGCGATCATCAGCAGGGTCAGGAAAACGCAGAACAGCCCGATCGGCAACTCGGTATTGCCGATGCGCAGATTCACCGGCACCTTCCAGCCGCGTTCGCCCTTGTACTTCCGGCGCAGGACCAGCATCGCCAGAGAGTTAAAAGTAAAGCTCCAGATCACGCCGAAAGCATAGGCCTCGCCCAGGGTGATTACGTTGCCCCGGCTCACAATAATCGTGAATAACTGAAGCCCCGTGATGAGATTGATGATGCGATAACTTGTGCCGAACCGGCGGTGCGGCTTGCGGAACCAGTCCGTCAGCACACCGTCTTCCGCGACCCGCATCATCACGCCGGTCGAGCCGATGATTGAGGTATTGATTGCCCCGGAGAGAATCAGGAATCCGACAATGACTACAAAGACCCGAAAGACAATCCGCAGGACCGACGGCCCCCACATATACATCGCCATGCCGGCGATCAGATTGTCGCGGTAGACCGGCACGCGCACGTTATCCGGAATAATCATCGTCGCGAGCAACGTGCCGACTCCGGTAAAGATGAAGCTATAAATAGCAATGACGATGGCCGCGCGCTTCAGATTTTTCAGCTTGGGGTGCTCGATCTCGCGATTGACCTGAGCCAGCGTCTCTTCGCCGCTCATCGCCAGTACCGAGTGTCCGAACGCCATCAGGATCCCGAACATCCCCAGCATGGTCGCCAGCCTGGTGCCGCCCAGAAATCCCAGCGCATCCGGCGAGAAATGCAGATTCGCCGGAACCGGCAGCGGGGGCAACTTAGCGTGATTGTGGAATGCGGTGATGAACCCCCATCCCAGCAACAGCACCACCATCACTGTCGTCACCTGCATGACGCTCAGTGCTTTGTCGCTGGATTCCTCAATGCCCTTGGTGTTCTGCCACCAGTAGTAGATCGTCACCGCGGCAGCGAACAGCGCAGCCGTTTCATTCATTGGCAGTCCGGCTGCCTGATGCGCGCCACTCATCAGCCATGCCGGCAGCCAGCCATGCGTCGCCCCCACGCCCAGCAGCTCGTTCAGCAGTCCTGTAATGTATTGCCCCGCCGAAACGCCGGAGATCGGGCCCGTCAGGATGTAGTCGAACATCAGCGCCGACACGCTGAGTTTGGCGAAATTCCCGCCGAGCGCTTCCTTGACGACGCGGTAAACGCCGCCCCGTGTGAACATCGAGCAGCTCTCGACGTACACCGAGCGCACCGCGAAGGAAAACAGCATGACCCCCAGGATGAACCAGGGCGCGGCTTTCCCCACCGCCTGTTCTGCAATGCCGCCCGCGTAGAACGCGGAGGATCCCAGGTCGTTGAGCACCACGGCCGCCGCTCGCCAGAAAGAAATAAAGGTGAGCATGACCGAGGAAGCGACGACCAGCTTCACGCGATCGGAGTGTGGCGCGTACCCGGTGGTTCCTGAGGACATGAGAGGCGAAGACTCTTCGGCGGCCGCGGCTCCATGAGGCTCCCCCGCCGACGCGCCCAGCGCTGAGTGTATGTCCATAGCGCTGCCCAGTCAACGGAAACTACCGGCGCCCACCACGCGGCACCATTTCTATCGCAGAATGACGCAGTGCCTGCCCTCTTCCGCGCATCTTCGGTAGTAAGGGCTCAACTGCGTGATCTTTCCCGGCCCCTCACCCGCTCGCGTGTAAAACAGACTGCTACACTCATGCCGAGACAGGAACCGTGACCGAAGAACTTGTATTGCGCTCCCTGACCGCTATTCTCGGCACGCCGATCACCAGCGCGCGAGGGCGGATGCGTGGGCGTCTCAAGGATGTTGCTGTCGGCACTGGCGCAGACGCGGGTCGTGTCGCCGGTTTGGTGCTGAAGACTCGTAAAGGCCTGGAGATTGTCGCCTCCAAAGACGTTCGCTGGACGCCCAGCGGCGCCCTCGAGCTCCGTCCCGAAGCCACGCTGAGTCCCTTTGAGGGCGACGGGAATTTCATCCTCCTCCGCCAGGATCTGCTCGATCGCCAGATCATCGATGTTCATGGCCGCAAGGTCGTCCGCGTCAACGATGTCAATCTGCGCTGGCAATCCAACGGCAACGAACAGCTCTGCGTCACGGAGGTCGAAGTCGGCCTGCGCGGCGCCGTGCGCCGCCTGCTGAGCGGCACGCTGCCAAAACGCACGCTGGAACACCTCGTCTCCAAACTCCCTGCCCGGGTTATTCCCTGGAACTTCGTTGACATGATCGAGGTGGACCCGGCCCGCCGGGTGAAGCTTAACATCGAGCACGAGCGGCTCGCGCAACTGCACCCCTCCGATATCGCAGACATCCTCGAAGATCTCGCTCCCGCCGAACGCGAAGCAGTCCTGCGTACCCTCGACGAGGAAGTGGCTGCCGAAACCCTCGAGGAAGTCGAGCCCAAGCTTCAGAAATCCCTGGTGCAGGCGCTTGATTCGGAAACCGCCGCCGGCATTGTCGAGGAGATGGATCCCTCCGCGGCCGCCGATCTCCTCGCCGAGCTTTCCGATGAACGCTCCGAAGCCATCCTCGAAGAGATGGATCCCGAGGAGCGCGAGGAAGTCAAAGAACTCCTCGAATTCCGCGAAGACTCCGCCGCCGGTCGCATGACCACCGAATACGTGGCCGTGCCCCTGACCGCGACCGTGGCCGACGGCATTCGCGCGCTCCGTGGATTCGAAGGCGACCCCGAAACGATTACGGAGATTTATCTGATCGACTCCAGCGAAGTTCTCAAGGGAGTCGTACCCTTGGCGCGCCTGGTTCTGGCCCGGCCGGAGACCCGCCTCGAAGTCCTGCCCGAACCCCGCTTCATCTCAGTCCGTGCCGACCAGCACGAAAACCAGGTCGCCGAACTGTTCGATAAATACAATCTTCGCGCTCTGCCTGTCGTCGACAAGACGGGCAAGCTGGTGGGCGTTGTCGAAGCGGATCATGTCATCGCGTTTTTGCGGTCGCGCGGTTAGCTACAGGCTACAGGTTACGGACTGCCATCTAAACCCCGATGACAGCGCAAAGTTCCTTCACCGCATCTGCGCTCTTCTTCAGGGCCGCATCTTCTTCCGCCGTCAGCTTAATCTCGATGATTTGCTCCAGACCCCGCGACCCCAGCTTGCACGGCACGCCGATGTAATATCCCCGGATGCCATACTCGCCCTCGAGATACGCCGCGCAGGGCAGAATCTTTTTCTTGTCCTTCAGAATCGCCTCGACCATCTCCACCGTTGCCGCGGAAGGCGCGTAGTATGCGCTCCCGGTTTTCAGATGCTTCACTATTTCCGCTCCACCATCGCGTGTTCGCTGCACAATCTCCTCGATCCGGTCCTTGGCGATCAGCTCCGTGATCGGAATTCCGGCCACCGTCGAATAGCGCGCCAGCGGAACCATCGTGTCCCCATGTCCGCCTAGCACGAACGCCGTCACATTTTCGACGGAGACTTTCAGCTCCTCCGCGATGAATGTCCGAAACCGCGCCGAATCCAGCACGCCGGCCATCCCAATCACGCGTTCGCGGTTGAACTTCGCCTGCCGGAACGCCGCCTGCGCCATCGCATCCAGCGGGTTCGAAACAATAATCAGGATCGAGTTCGGCGACGCCGCCGTCACCTTCCCCACCACATCCGACATGATTTTGTAATTCGTCTGCAGCAGAT
>PMSS01000207.1 GCA_003167515.1 Acidobacterium sp.
TTGAGACGTGGGTTGGCGAAAAGTCCGATCGGTAACGAACCTCTCTGCGACAGGCTCCTGGTCAGCGGCCCAAAAAACGAAAACTCCCTGCCACGTATCCCGCGGCAGGGAGTTTTTTGTTGATCCTTGCTTGTTAGTCGTTCCGCTTACTGCTGCTGAATCGACTTCAGGTAATTCGTCAGATTCGCAAGCCTCTGGTGCTCCTCCATCTCAGGAGATGGGCTGCCCTTGTCCAGCGACCGAAGCGCGGGACCCCATACCGGCATGTCCTTCGATCCGTGCGCTGGGTTTTCCATACCGAACTGCAGCACAGAATAAATGTGTGCATCCGGAAATTTTCCGCCATTGTCTCTGGCCAGCTGCACCAGATTTGTCGGGTGGTCCTTCAGGGCTGCAGCGGCTGGTCCGCTCCCCTTCCCATCCACTCCGTGACAAACGGCGCAATAGGTGTTGAACATCTGCTTCCCGGATGCGGGTGAGGTCTGCTTCACCGGCACTTCCTTAATAATCGGCGTTGTCTGGGCTATTCCGAAAGCGGCGGTAGCCAGCAGCCCCGCCACGAATACGACGTGGATTCGATTCGGCATAAAACCCTCCTTTCCGAGAACTAATGCTCCTCTTCCCGAGGCATAGCTGTATGTGATGGCGGGCACAAGAATTGTTTATAGGTAACGAAAATACTCCACCAAAACCCCTGTTTCCGTCCCGGAACCGGACACTTCCACCAAAACCGCCCCGATCCCTTCCTTGTTTGAACCTCCTTTTCCACCCCAAACCCCGCCGGAAATCATGAATGCGGCTTGAATTTTTTCCCGAGCTGTGTAAAGAATGAAGGACCATGTTCACCCGTCGCCCAATGTGGATCACAGAATTGCCTTCCCTGTCAGAACGGCAAATCCACTGCGACGGCCTTCCTTGTCGAAGAATCCTCTAGCTAAAAGGAACTGAATGACCACAACGCAGCGCGTTAGCTGCGCCACTCAGCATCGCTGCATCACGGGCGCACCCGTGTCAGGCCCCACCATCTTTTGGAGGTCGTATATGAGATTTTCCGCGCTTCGCAGACTCGTCCAGGTCCCCCTGCTGCTCCTTCTTACAGCCACTTTCCTCCATGCCCAGAATTTCCGCGGTGGCATCAACGGCACCGTCTCCGACCCGTCCGGTGCGGTCGTTTCCGGAGCCGCCATAGAACTGGCCAATGCAGGCACGGGCATCACCTATAAAGCGGTGACCTCCAGCGGCGGAGAATACGAGTTCCTGGATCTCCCCATCGGTAAATACGTCATCACCGTCACGGCTGCCGGATTCAAAACCGAGAAAATCGAGGACGTCCCCGTCTCTGCGGGTACCACCTATACCCTTCCCGTCAAGCTCAGCATCACCTCCACCGCGCAGACCATCGAAGTCTCAGCCAGCGCCCTCGCTCTCGACACCACCTCCACCGTCCAGACCACCGACATCCCCAGCCAGACCGTCCAGAATGTCCCCATGAACGGCCGCGACTTCACTCAGATGATTGCCGTGACTCCCGGATATGCCGGCTACTCCGGCGGCGGCTACGGCTCGGTGAACGGCACACGTCCCGACATGATCAATTGGCAGATTGAAGGCGCCGACAATAACGACGTTTGGTGGAACGTCCCCGCCACCAATCAGGGCGGTGTTTCCGGAATTGCAGGGGACACACTCCCCATCGACGCTGTCGAGCAATTCTCCACCCTTACCGAAGCCAGCCCCGAAACCGGCCGCAACCCCGGCGCCACCGTCAACCTCGTCATCAAATCCGGCGGCAATCAGTTTCACGGCAGCGCCTACTACTTCAACCGCAACGAAGCCCTCGCCGCCCAGTCAGCGCTTTCCCCCATCAAGCCCGAGCTGCGTAACCAGCAGTTCGGCGGATCCGTCGGCGGTCCCATCTGGCGCGACAAATTCTTCTTCTTCATCACCTACGAGGAACAAAAGTTCATCATCGGCGTCGGCCAGCCTTCCACCGAACCCTCCGCTGCCTATCAAACCGACGCCCTCAATATCCTCAACGCCTGGGGCATTCCTGAGAACCAGGCGGCCTACAACATCCTGAACGGCTCCGGCAGCTATTCGGCGCTGTGGCCCTCTGCGTCCCTCACCGGTCCGGCTTCTCCGAGCAATTACTTCAGTCCCGCCGTCGAAACCGGCACCAGCCACAACGGCCTCGCCAAAATCGACTACACCCTCAACGCCAACAACAAAATCTCCGCGAAGTGGTACGTCGGCCAAGGTCCGCAGATCGCCCCCACCACCTCGCTGCTAGCCCCTTACTTCGAAGTCGCCCCGATGCACACGCAGAACTATTCGCTCACCTGGAACTCTGTCTTCTCTCCCCATCTCACCAACCAGCTCTTCGCCGGCGTCAACTACTTCAACCAGGCCTTCTCCGACCGAAACAACGACTACAATCCCATCGGCCTCGGCCTCAATACCGGCGTCACCGATCCCAACCTAGCCGGCTCTCCCCGCATTCAGATCGCCCAGCCGTCCGCATCGAGCGGACTCGGCGCAGCCGCCAGCGGCTTCGACTTTGTCGGCTCTACGGTCGAGTCCGGCCGCAACGACATCACCGGCCATCTCGACGAAGCTCTTTCCTGGACCGTCGGCAAACATGAATTCCGCTTCGGCGGCGAATTCCGCCAGGCCCAGGTCGACGACTTCTACCAGAGCGGCGAGCGCGGTACCTTCGTCTTCGACGGCACCCAGGGTCCGTGGTCCGGCGGCACAACCCCCACCAATTGCGACGCGCTCGGGACCGTTACTCCGTCGACGGCAGCCATCGCTGCGATCAACAGCACTTACGGCTCGGATCCTCACTTCTTCCAGCTGGCCGACTTCCTCGCCGGCTGCTTCGACCCCGGCGTCACCAACATCGTCCAAGGCGATCCCAAACGCCAGGTCTTCCTCAATTCCTGGGCTCTCTTCGCCCAGGACGCTTGGCAACTCTCTCCCCGCCTCAATGTCAACTACGGCCTCCGCTACGAGTACATCGGCCCCATGCACAACGGCACCAAAGACCTCAGCACCTTCCTCCCCGGCGCTACCAACGGTATCGCCATCGCCGGCGACACCATCCCCACCCTCTATCCGCAGTGGTACGGCGGTGCCAGCCCCCGCGTCGGCTTCTCCTGGCAGCCCACCAACGATGGCAAAACCGTCGTCCGCGGCAGCTACGGTCTCGGCTTCGACAGCCCCAACGTCGTCAACCTCCTTAATTCCCGCTTCTCCTCCAACGGCGGCCCCTTCGGCGTCCAGGACAACCCCGCCGGTGCCACTCCCGTCGAGGAGAGCGCCCCAACTGTGGGTACCGTTCCCACCGGCGCCAACTTCGGCGCACCGATCTTTGCCAACCTCAGCAGCCCCACCAATCCCTGCATCGTCAATCCCAATGCGTCCGGCTGCTCGACCGTGAATCTGTTCTCGGTCAGCCAGCATCTGCGTCCCGGCTACGTTGAGAACTTCAACTTCAACCTCCAGCGCAGCCTCGGCTCCGGCGCCATCGCCCAGCTCGGCTACGTCGGCAGCCAGGGTCGCCATCTCCGCAACCTGGTCGACATCAATGAAATCAATATCGCCACCGGCCTCCGCCCCTACGCCTCCGAATACCCTAATTACGGTGTCATCAACCAGGTTCAGTCCGAAGCAACTTCCAATTACAACTCCCTCCAGGCCCTGCTCCGCTTCGCCAGCTGGCACCACCTCACCTCCCAGGCTTCCTACACCTGGGGACACGCCCTCGACGAAGCCAGCGAAATCTACCTCTCCAATCCTGAGAATAGTTACTGCTTCAAGTGCGAATACAGCAATAGCGACTTCGACGTCCGTAACACCTTCACCGCCTACTTCACCTATGACGTCCCAGGTGGCAGCTCGCTGAAGTTGCTGACCAACGGATGGCAGCTGAATAGCCTCGTCAATCTCCATGGCGGCCAGCCCTTCACTGTCTTTTCCAGTAATGCCGGTGGCAGCGGCAACGGCGAATTCGCTGAGCGCGCCAACTTCAACCCCGGAGTCAGCCCCTACGCCGGCGTTTCCCGCAGCGTCCAGAACTACTCAGTCAACTGGCTCAATCCGAATGCCTTCACCCCCTCTGCCAACGGAGCCTACGGCAACACCCCACGCAACGTCCTGCATGGACCCGGTTTCGAGGACGTTGATCTCTCTGTCTTCAAGAACACCAAAATCACCGAACGCGTAACCGCCCAGTTCCGCGTCGAAATGTTCAACCTCTTTAACCACCTCAATCTTGCCGCGCCCGGCGACGGGTTCTGCACCGATTCCAGCTCCTGCGCCATCGGCACCACCATCGGAGCCAACTACGGCGCTCCCGGCATCGGTGCCGGCGAGCCCTACAACACCCAACTCGCTCTCAAAATCTTGTTTTAGCCTCCCTGAAGCCCGTGGCTATTGTCTCCGGCCACGGGCCTTTTTTTCGAGGTCGTTTCAATCTCTGGCATAATGAGTCAATTCCCCGGGACAAGCAGGAAATCAATCCATGAGTCTTACCAGACGTCAGTTTCTGATGCGTGTAGGTCAGGCCGGCGGTTACAGCGCCACGTTCGTCATGATGCAGTCCCTCGGCCTCCTCGCCATCCCCGAGGCCTCCGCGGAATCCAGCAAGCTTCGTCTGGTCGATGGAAAAGGCACAAAAGTCGTCATCCTCGGCGCCGGCATCGCGGGCCTGGTCGCCGCCTATGAGTTAGGCAAAGCCGGCTACCGATGTACGGTGCTCGAAGCTCGCGAACGTTGCGGCGGCCGTAACTGGACCATCCGCGACGGCACCGACGTCGAGTTCACCAGTGGCGTCCGGCAATCGTGTAGCTTCGACGAAGGCAACTACTTCAACGCCGGTCCCGCCCGCCTTCCCTCCATCCATCGCACCATGCTCGGCTATTGCGATCAGTTAGGTGTCCCCCTCGAAGTAGAAGTCAACTCCTCCCGCGGTGCCCTCATGCAGTGCGACAAACTCAACGGCGGCGCACCCGTTACCGAGCGCCGCGCCGTCAACGATACCCGCGGCCACGTTTCCGAGTTACTCGCCAAATGTATTAAGAAGGGCGCTCTCGACGAAGAGATCACCGCCGACGACCGCGAACGGATGATCGAGTTTCTCCGCCAATACGGCGATCTCAGCCCCGACTTACTCTTTAAAGGCACCGAGCGCTCTGGCTTCAAGGTTCCTCCTGGCGCGGGCAAAGAAATGCCCGAGCCCATCGACCCCCTCCCCATGCACGCCCTCCTCGACGCCGATTTGTGGCAAGGCATGCTCGCAGAAGAAGTCATTGACTGGCAACCCACCATGTTCCAGCCCATCGGCGGCATGGATCGCATCCCCTACGCCTTTCACAAAGCACTCGGCCCCGTCGTTCGCAACGGCGCCGTAGTTCAGAGCATCCGCCAGTCCGCCTCGGGGGTCACCGTCGTCTACCACGACAAGGCCAGCGGCACGGATCAAACCATCGTCGCCGACTACTGTATCTGCGCCCTGCCTCTCACCATCGTGCGCACCCTCGACGCCGACTTCTCCCCCGCTGTCCGCCAGACCATCGACGCCACCAGTTACGACTCAGCTTACAAAATCGCCTGGGAATCGCCCCGCTTCTGGGAAAAAGAAAACGGCATTTATGGCGGCCTCTCCTATCTCCGGCAAACCGTCAACGTAGTCTGGTATCCCAGCGCCCGCCTCTTTTCCGATCGCGGCATCGTGGTCAGCGGTTACTCCATCGAAAATGGAACCGCCTTTGGCAAGCTACCCACTGTGCAGGCCAAGCTGGACGCCTCCCGTCAGGCCACCGAAATCCTCCATCCCGGCCACGGCAAGGACCTCTCGAAACCCGTCTATATCAGCTGGGGCCAGATTCCCTACAACCTTGGCGCCTGGATCAGCGGCTTCGGTCACTCCGGTTCGCTCGATGTCCTCCTCGCTCCCGATCGTCGTGTCTACTTTGCCGGCGACCATACCAGCCATCTCGTCGGCTGGCAGGAAGGCGCAGCTCTCTCCTCTTATCGAGTTATCAATCAGCTTGGTGTACGCATCGAGAACGGAGGCAACATTGTTTCCTAAGCGCATCTCCATCGCCATCCTGGCCGTGCTCGCTGCCTGCGCCGCCGTGTCCGCTCAGAGCAACATCACCCGCATTCCCATGCCCAATTCGACCTTCCCTATCTCTCAGGGCGTCTGGGTTGGCGACACCTTCTACCTCAGCGGCATGATCGACTCCTCTGTCGCCAAAAGCACACCAGGCGACACCGAGGCGCAAACGGCCCACGCGCTAGACGCTATTAAGGCTGCTCTCGCGGCCCAGCACCTTGCCCTCGGTGACGTGGTCATGATGCACGCCTACCTCGCCGGCGACCCCGCCCAGGGCGGCAAAATGGATTTCGCCGGATTTATGCGCGGATACACGCAATACTTTGGTACAAAGGATCAACCGAATAAGCCGGCCCGCAGCGCCATGCAGGTCTTCGCCCTCGCGCTTCCCGGTGCCCTTGTCGAAATCGAAGTCATCGCTGTCGCCAGCCACAGTAGCCCGACGCATGCTCTGCTGGGAAAGTAACCAGGCCCAATACCTAATTCAGGAGGCACTGATGAACACGAACCTTTCCCGCCGTACCTTCTTCGGTATGGCCGCCGCCGCAACCGCCGCTGCTGCCGTTCCCATCCTCACCGAATCCCAGTTAGCCTTTGCTCAGCGCCGCCGCATCGCCCGTGACATTCCGCCCGGCGCCGTCCGCATCGACGCCAATGAAAATCCCCTCGGCCCCTGTAGCGGAGCCTGCGCCACCATGGCCAGCCTCATTCCCGAAGGCGGCCGCTATGACTTCGAGCTGACTCAGAAACTCATTGACACTTTCAGCGCCGCCGAGGGCCTCAAGCCTGACTATGTTCTCGCCTACGCCGGCTCCAGCGAGCCTCTGCACTATTCCGTCCTCGCCTTCACCTCGAAAGATCGCAGCTATGTAACTGCTGATCCAGGTTACGAAGCCGGAATGTACGCCGCCAAAGTAAGTGGCGCCAATATCGTCAAAGTGCCGCTGGCCAAGGACTATTCCCACGACGTGCGCGCTATGATCGCCGCCGACCCGAATGCCGGCGTCTTCTACATCTGCAATCCCAACAATCCCACCGGAACCATGCTCGAGACCACAGCCATCGACAAGTTCCTGGCCAACATTCCCGCGCATGTGGTGGTTGTTCTCGACGAGGCGTACTACGAGTTCGCGGTGCACTTCGCGACGCTGCGCAAGCTTCAGTATTCACGCTCGCTCGAATACCTGCAGCGGGGCGCCAACGTGATCGTGCTGCGCACGTTTTCCAAAGCGCACGGACTTGCTGGAGTTCGCGTTGGATACGGGCTTGGTCCAGCGGAGTTGCTGGGATATTGCGCGCGGATGAGGAACACGTTTTCAGTGTCATCGGTAGCGCAAGCGGCAGCATTGGCGGCATTGGACGATCACCCCCATATTCAGTCCGTGGTCGAGAATAATGCGATCCAGTCGCGGGATCTTAGCCAGGGACTCTTGGCGCTGGGATATGGCGTGGTTCCGACTTCGGCAAATTTTGTATTCTGTGATTTGCGCGAAGACGCGGCGAATTATGCCGATCGCTTGCACAAGGAGAGCATCGCGGTGCGGCCACTAGGGTCATGGGGAGCGCCGAACTGCATTCGCGTTACGATAGGCAGACCGGAGCAGAACCGAGCATTCTTGCGGGCTGCATCAGTCCTTAAGTCGGACGCCGAAAATAGAAGTGCCTCACGCTGAGACGTAACCCTCATCTGCTACTGAAACGGTAACGAGCGACTCTTCCGGATATGCAGGCAGCCCGAATTCAGGAACATCGAGACCTACCTCTTCGGCTTCAGCCGAAACACGCATACTCCTCACTTTGTTGACGCACCAAAAAACGCCATAGGTTGCCCCGAACGCCCAAACTGCATACAGGCTGGCGCCCGCGATCTGGCAAAGAAATTGTCGCGTGTCTCCGTAAAGAAGGCCCGTCACGCCTTGACCTGCGTGGCCGAGATAGGCCGCTGTGCCTACGCCATTCCATCCGGTGCCGTAAGTGCCGTCAGCGAAGATACCTACGCAGATGCCTCCGAACCAGCCACAATAGCCGTGAACTGAAATCGCACCGCATGGATCGTCGATTTTGAGCACCCGGTCGTTGAAGAGAACTCCAGCACAAACCAATACTCCGGCGAGTGCGCCAATCACGATCGCGGAGGTGGGAGTGACAAAAGCGCAACCAGCCGTGATGGCGACTAAGCCGGCGAGCATGCCGTTACAGGCCATTGCAATATCGGGCTTACCGAAAAGGAAATACCACAAGAGCATCGCCGCAGCCGAGCCTGCGACCGCTGCCAGATTGGTATTGACTGCGACCACAGAGATCCGAAGATCGGTGGCGCCAAGAGTTGAGCCGGGATTAAATCCCATCCATCCAAAAAGTAGGATGAAAGTGCCAGTGACGACGTAGACAATGTTGTGAGCAGGAAAGACGCGGACCTCGCCTCGCGGACCATACTTTCCTAAACGTGGACCTAAAATAATTGCGAGCGCCATGGCGCAGAAGCCGCCGACAGCGTGCACCACGGTTGATCCCGCGAAATCAACGTAACCGTGACCCAAATTTAAAGTGGATCCAACTTGCGAGAGCCAGCCTCCACCCCACGTCCAGCAACCGGCAATCGGGTAGAGGAGAGCTCCGATGAAGAGCTCGCAAAGCAGGAATGCCCAGAAAGTAATCCGTTCGCAAATCGCCCCCACGATGATGTAGCCGGCTGTCTCCATGAAAACCACTTCGAACAGTGTCAGGCAATTGCTGCCGGCGTCATAAGCTGGACCAGTTAGGAAAAAACCTTTTCCGCCAATAAAGCCCCACTGGCCACTTCCGACTAGAAAATGGTTCAGGGTCGGAACCCCGCCCAGGTTTGTCGGGGCGGCATTGATGGCGACGGCTCCGAACTGAAATGCATACCCAACCGCGTAATAAGCCAGGAAGGCGAACACGTAGGCCGCGAAATTCAGCATCATCA
>PMSS01000310.1 GCA_003167515.1 Acidobacterium sp.
TGCCATCGACGTTATATGTATTGCCATCGTCGCCGATGTTCCAGCACTGAGAAACGCCGGCCGCATTGTTGGGACAGATCCCGTTTCCATCCGGGTTCTCCCGATAAGGATTCAGCATTCCCATGTAATTGTCGAACGAATGGTTCTCCTGCAGCATGAAGATGACGTGATCAATCGATTGCAGGCTGCCTGCCGGTGCCACCGTCACCGTGGCACTGGCCGAGGAGTTGCCTCCACTGCCGGTGGCGGCTGCCGTGTAAGTGGTGCTCGCGGTCGGGCTCACTGCCTGCGTTCCGCCGCTCGGCTGCGGGATATAGGTGCTGCCATCGGTTCCGGTTACCGTCACCTGCGTGGCATTCGTTGCAGTCACGGTCAAGGTGGATGAGTTCCCCGAGACGATTGAAACGGGATTCGCGACGATGGTGACGGTCGACGGAGGAATTGAACCGGCAGTCACGGTAACTGTCGCAGTTGACGTCGCGTTTCCTCCGCTACCGGTCGCGGTTGCAGTGTAAGTGGTCGTCGCGGTTGGGCTCACGGCCTGCGTTCCGCCAATAGCCAGCAATGAATATGTGCTGCCGTCGGTTCCGGTCACCGTCACCTGAGTGGCATTTGTCGCAGCCACTGTCAAGGTCGACGAACTTCCTGCGCTAATCGAAGTGGGGTTGACGGTGATGCTGACGGTCGTCGCGGCAGCGCTAGCAACCGTGATGGTTGCAGGCGCTGAGGCGTTTCCCCCCGACCCGGTTGCGGTCGCGGTGTAAGTGGTGGTCGCAGTTGGCTTGACTGATTGCGTTCCGCCGATCGCCTGCAGCGTGTACGTGCTGCCATCGCTTCCGGCCACGGTCACCTGAGTGGCATTTGCCGCAGTGACCGTCAAAGTGGACGAACCGCCTGCTGCGATCGAAGCGGGGCTGGCTGAGATGGTTACAGTTGGGACAGGAGTCGTACCAATGGAGCTCTTAACCCCGCATCCGGTGAAAAGCAGAGGCAGCACAAGGCCGGGAATCATCCACAGAGGAACCTTGCTAAGCGATTTCAGAATGCGCGTGTTGGTCACGACGTTTTCCTTTCTATCCCCTCAGGGGAGCATGCCAACCCCAGCGGTCTTCCAAGCCGTCTCGCCGCTGAGCAAACCCGATTCATTTTGAAACTTTTTCGCATCAAGCCTCTGTGGTTCGAAGGGCACGGCGCCAGAAACGCAGAGGACCGGAAAGAGCGCCTGCATTACGCATCGCCCGCTTGCATTTGTGCAGTTCGAACCAGCGAAGATAGTTTTTGACAACGCTCGTCATCGTCATCTCGACGCCCGCTGCAAAGTTGTGATCGGCCATCTGGCGTTGCAGTTCGGGCGATCTGAGAAGGACAATGAATTGCTTAGCCAGTTCGGCCGCATCGCCCTTCTCGTAGAAGCGGATGGCCATACCTTCACCCGCCGCCATTTCCCTGAAATCGCCAATATCCGCGCAGACAATCGGCACGCCGAATTCACAGGCCTGATGGGCCGGCCCGCTCGATCCGGTTGCCGAGTCGTATGGCAAAACCAGAACCGATGCTGACTGAAAGAGCTGAGGAATGTCTTCCTCCGGAACGTATCCTAGGAATTCAATGGGCAACCCCTTAGGTTGTGCAGCCTGGATCGATTCCCAATATCCCGCTTTGGTGTGATGATTGGCTCCGGCAACAATCAACCTGGCGTTTGGGACACTTTTAAGAATCATCGGGAAGGCTTCCATCAACGTCTCCAGCCGCTTGTAAGTTCCCCAATGGCCGATTGCCAGAATGCGCAGATCCGGATTGCCGCGCTTGCGAAAATCCGGAGGGCTGGGAATGGATGCAAATGTTCCGTGTGTGCCCAGCAGCACGTTCTGAGCGGAATACTTGGTATTCAACGTGGTGCGGAAGTGGGGGAGCAGAACAGAAACCGAATGCGCTTTCAACAAGGCTTTAGTCGCCAGGTTGGTGCCCAATCGAAACAGTCTCTCCCTGCGCACCCCGGCCGCGGCAAAATCGACATGCTCGATGATGTGGTGCAANNGGGTGTTGCAAAGCTGGAGAAGACAAGGTTGTACCACACCACGTCGGGTTTCAACCGGCGAATGGTTTTTAACAGACGCACCGGAGTTTTTAAACTGCCGAACCTCCAGCAGCGAATCACGTTGAATCCCGGCAGTTCTGACAATTGATCCGCCTTGAGCGAATTGCCTTTGTCGTCGGTTGCGAAGTCATAGTCCATCACTTCGTCGGCGAGGATAGTCAATTCAACATCAGGGTTGCAGCGTAGCTCCTGTGCGAGATGAAACGCATATTCGTTCAACTGGCGTCCGCTGGGAGGAAAGGTCGCAACAAGACAAATCTTCATTAATTCCCCTTTAGAACAAGGTGATGCTCACGTACGGTCTGAACTGTTCGTTCTGGCCACCTGTGAAATTGAAGAAAGTCTCCTGTTGCACGCCCGCCGAAAAACGAATGGGGTACTGCAGGACTACATCCCCCGTCTCGTCCCTGAACTCCCGGTGGAAAGGCATCCCATATGAAACCGAAAAACTGCTCTGGACCGCGTCGTAGACGTGAAAACCGCGGTTGTTGGAGTAGGAGCCCGACGCCTGCACGCTCCACTTACGAGCCGGAATGAACTTCACGCTTCCGGCCGGTCGCAGAGCCTGCGCGATTCCCGAGCGAGTTCCAACCGTCCGCCAAGCGCGCAGATCTTCGGCGAGACCCTTGACGTCGAACCGGTCACCGAAGCGGCGATCCAGTCCTATATAGGAAGATGTGTAGTAATCCTCGATGCTCACCGGAGTGAAGGTCTGATCGTTTCTTCCCCATCCAGTAACAAGAGCCGTCCTCCCCCATGGGGCTCCAACTCGAAAATCGACTGCGGCGGCGAATGCGTCCGAATGGAGATTGCTTTCAGTGAAAGGTCCGGTTTCGCGCAGAATATAACCGTCCATCGAAAGCGCATTGAAAAATGAACTGGTCGACACGTAGGTGAAAACGCGAAACAGGTTCTGATCCAGTTCGACAGGTGACTCGGAGTCGCGGCGTACCGTAGCCTGAGCGCCGCTATTGAAGGTAATGACATTGGTTCCCAGATGAATTGTGGGGTTCACGCCGAAATTGAACGAGTAGTCCGTCGTATCGCGACTTACAACAGAATTTGTGGCTGGCACGGAGATAACACCGCGCGCATTCCGGACCTCGAAGAAACCGCTCACAGCAGGAACATAATTCAGGTGAAGATGGAAAGCGCCAGTCCCCTGCGTTTCGAAAGAAGAACGTGGCGGAGGCAGCAGAGACGTATCGGAAATCGGCACCGGAAAAGCCGCATCCAGTTTGGAGTCGAGCACATAGACGGTTGTATCTTCGAAAATTGGATCTACCGATACGTCCGCCAGCGCGCTCAGCCGGGAATTGACTCTGTAACCCTCGTCGCCCGCCGCCTGCAGCAGGTTCTGTTCAGCGGTCTGATCTTCGCCAGCGGCATCGGAGGCCTGCGCGAAGGCTGTAAGCGCCTGGGTGCTTTGATGTTCCTGGCGATAGACGTTGGCCTTGGCGAGCAAGTACTGATAATCCGGTTCATCCCCTGGCGAGCTGTTGATGGCCGCAAGCTCCCCCTGGGCCCGGGCTGTGTCGCCCTGCGCAAGGTACGTGTTGGCCAATCCGACGCGCACAGCAGTATCGGATGCGCCTGCAGCCCCGGCACGTTGGAGGTAGGTTACCGATAATTGGTAATCATGCATTTGCCGAAACAGATCCGAGGCCTCGATCATCTGCTCCCCCGTCGGCGGAAGCGTATCTCCTGCCTCGGCTTCCATCAGCCCTAAGGCGATCTGGCGGCTCGCATCCTCCGAATGATTCTCCGTGGCCATCAGTTGGGCGATGGCCAGACGTACTGTCACACGGTCGCTGGCGGGCATCGTCAGCGCCCTGCGAAAACGCTCCATGGCAGCGTTCTGATCGCCAAGGTGGCTCAAAGCCTCGCCGGTGAAAACGAATACATCGGGTGCGTCGGAGCGCGGCTCGGTCGCAGCAGCCGGCTTGAGCATTGCATGCTGCTCCGCCAGTTGCACGTAGCGCAGAGTCTCCTGCGTGTTCTGGAGCTGCGACCAGGACCGCGCCAGCCATGCGTAAACGAGGTCATCGCCGGGCAGAAGCTTCTGTGCAATATCCAGTTCGTCGATGGCGTCGTGATAGCGCCGCTCCGCATACAAAGTGCCCGCTAAAGCCAGATGGAGCGATCCATCGTTCGGCGTGAATTTGAGCGCTGCGCGATATTCTCTGGCCGCTTTGCCGAGCGACCCCGCCTGACCATACGCTGTCGCTCGAATCAGATGGATCGGTTGCGAGTCGCCAAGACCCGCTTCGGCAAGCTGCACCTGGCGGAGCGCCAGCTGCGGTTTATGCAGATCCAGCGCGGTGTAGGCCAGGCCGAGATGCGCTTCACCATTCTTCGGTTCTCGCTTCAGAGCCGCTTCAAAATCAGCCGCGGCCTCGCGCGGCTGGTGCAGGTCGTGGAGCACGTAGCCACGATTCACGTATGCGGTCACTACTTCGGGATCCCGCTGCAACGCCTCGCTGAAGTCTGCGCGGGCATCCTGCAGCTGGCCATTGTGTTTGTGCACGTAACCCGCCAGCAGAGGAATGTCCGGTTCTTTCGGCAGAATCTGATCGTATTTCGAGGTCAGGCTCAGCAGGTCGTCGTATTGATTGAGATGAAGAAAATCGTAGCCAAGGTAGACCACCACGTCTCTGTCGGCAGGCAAAACGCGAATGGCTTGCGCCGCGACGTCGGCCGATTGCCGATAGTCACCGTGAAAACTCAGATACCTTTCCTTTTCGCGAAGCACCTGAGGTTCGCCCTGCATGTCATTCGTGACGCGATGGAACCACACGCCGGCGTCATCGAGCTTGTGGGCTTCAATGTCGGCGTTCAAGCCGCCGGCAACAATGAGAGCATTCCCTGGAGCGAGCGCATACGCCTTGCTGTAGGCGCTCTCGGCTCGGGGGAAGTCGCGGCGCGAGGTATACATGTCTCCCAGCGCGAGCCAGGGAATGTAGAGCGTTGGATAGTCTTGTGCCAGCCGCTGAAAATACTTCTCCGCCTCCTGATCACGCCCCGCCGCGCGGGATGCGTAACCCAGGGAAGTGAGCGCGAAGCGGCTGTTCGGGTCGACTGTAAGAATCTGCTTGTAAACCGCGATGGCTTCTTCCGTATGCCCGAGCTTCATCAGCAGATCGCCGTCCAGCTGCAGGCTGTTGGGATCGGTTGAGTTGATCGCCAGCGCCTCAGTCATGTCGCTGCGAGCCCCGGTAAGGTCGCCGGCGTTCATCCGGATCAGCGCTCGCAGGCGCAGAAACGGGGCTCTGTCAGACCCGTGCTCGTCGAGCGCGTTGATGGCCGACTCCGCAGTGGCCAGCTGCTTTTGTGCGGCGTCGGTTTGTCGAAGGTTCTGATAAAGCTCCATCAGATCCATATGCAGCTGGATGGGGTAGAGCGGACCGTCGGCGGGTTCCGATGGCAGGTGCGCCAGAGCCGCATTGAATTCCTGGACGGCGTCCGCGTCCCGCTCCTCGATGCGCGCAATCTCTCCGCGGATGGCATGCAGCCGATAGTGATTTGGATCGATCGAGGCCGCGCGCTCCAGAAATGTGTTGGCATGCTCCATGGAACCGACCGCAACTTCAGCCTGTGCGGCCGAGAGCTGCAGAGTCAGGTCCTTCGGTAGAGCATTCGCGACTTGCACGTAGAGTTTCGCAGCCACTTCCTGCTTGCCATCGAGTTGGTAGGTATAAGCAAGCTCAGCGACAACATCGGGCCGCGGCGAGCGAATCGATTTCAGAGCGGCGATAGCGTCGCCGTAGTTGCCCGTCTCCCGGTAGTAGCCACCCAGCGATCGCTGCACATCAGGATTATTCGGGGTACGGGCCTTGGCCATATCGAGATAGCGCCGGGCCATGTCCAGTTGCTTCGTATGCTCGTACGAAATCGCCAGCAGCAACTCCGCGCGAGCGCCGGGGTGAAATCGTTCCGCGGTGCCCAGCGTTTCCAGTGCGCCCTGGTAATCACCCGACCTCATTTGCAGGTCGCCAAGGAGCACAGCGTCGTCGCTCTGCTTCGGATCGGCGGCCAGGACTTTCGTCAGCAGATCCTGCGCCTCTTTGGTACGGCCCATCACAGCGTACGTCTGCGCAAGACCGGACTGACCCTCAAGCGAGGCCGGATTCAGGCGAAGCCCGTGATTGTAAGCGTCGGCGGCCAGCCAAGGCTTCGAGTCGAGCCGCGCGGCATAACCGAGCAGAAACCACAGATGCGGATCATTAGGAGCCGCCTGCGCAGCGCGCTGCGCGAAGGCCACCGCCTGCTCATGATCCCCACGCTTGATCGCCGCTTCCGCAGCTCCGGCGAGTCGAGCAGTTTGAATATTCGATCCCCAGCCCAGCGATTGATCCTGGGATTGTGATTGGGATTGCGGTTGATTCGGCGTGCTCGGTGTTTTCGTCGACCCGTCCGAGCCCACTTTGTACGTCTGCGCCAGACCGCAGAGTGCAAAAGAGATCATGGTCAGAAGAACGCCTGCAAATCTGAGGCAGCCAAGTCGAGCAATCAAGGTATCACCGGGGAAATGCACAGAATGGTCCATTGGATGCTGCGCGCGTCTTCAGCGTTGGCTTTTACGAAGGCTACCACTCTGTTTACCAGGCAACCGGGGGCGTCGATTTTCGAATCCAATGGTCTTTCGCGAGGCATATCTTTGCAGAAGCTCGAAGCGGTCGCACCATCAACTCGGCCCATCCCCTTGAGTCTCATCCTCATGGCAGCGTTAGCCGTTCATCTGCCGCTCCTGTTGATGGAACTGCCGCTGAAGTCGTACGACACAAATTTCCACATTTTTTTCGCCTCGCATTATCTCCACCACTGGTTCGATCCCTGGAACCCAAAGTGGTATGCGGGTTTTTCACAGACCACGTATCCGCCGTTGCCTCAACAGTGGATCGCACTCGTATCCAGAATTACCGGCCTCGACCTGGCGTATATGACGGTCCAGCTGGTCGCCATCCTGCTCCTGGTGGTCGGCGTTTATCGCTTTGCGCTGCTGTGGGTGACCCCACGCGCCGCGTCCCTGGCCGCGCTGGCTGCCGTGTTTCTCGGCTCGGAAAGCTTTTTGGTGTACTCCGCCGGGCAGCTGTCGACTACGACCGCCGCGCCGCTTTACCTCAACGCGCTGCCGTATCTGTTTGAGTGGGTTCGGGAAGGGAAGTGGCGTTCCTTCGTCAAAGGTGCTGCTCTCTTTACCGCCGCCGCAGCCGCCCACCACGCCACGCTGCTCTTCGGCTCCATGTTCTTCGCCATTCCGGTGCTGGCGCTTGTCCTGATCGATCGCCAGGACGGCGAGCGGGTTTCGACTCCAGCGTTCCTCATTCGCACTGTCGTCATGACCGTAGTGGTCGCTGCCGCCGTCGCTGTCGTGCTGCTGCCCTTCTGGATCGCGCTGATTCACTATCCCGTTACGCAGACTCCCATCCCGCATGCCAGCCGCGCAAACTACATTCTGAGCCCACAGTGGGGTCTCAATTACTTCGTTATCCCCTACGGGGCGCTGATTCTGGCACTGCCTTTCATTTTCGTGCGTGGATCCGCTGTCACCCGTCTTCGCCCTTTGCTGCTCGGCTTCTGGGTTGCATTCCTGGTCGGGCTCGGCGGAACCACCCCTGTGGGTCATCTGTTGCTGGGCCGCGCCTTTGACGTCCTGACCATGGAGCGTTTCAGCTACTGGGCTACATTGCTGGCGCTGCCCTTTGTCGGGCTTCTTGCTGCCGAACTGATCGATCGCTATCGGGGGCGTGCTGTCGCTGTTCTGACCATTGCCGCGACCTTTACCTGTGCCATGGCCGTGGCCTGGTCAACCTTTCGACCCGCCGATGCCGCAGATTTCAAGGTCGATTCGGTTGCAGCATGGCTCAATCGCGATGGTCACGATAACTACCGCTACGTGACCCTCGGCTTTGGCAACAAGATATCCCGCCTGTCGGTTCTCACCGACGCCAGCAGTGTCGATGGCGAGTGGAATTCCGGACGCATGCTGCCGGAGCTGACCGCCCACGGCGGAGCCGCGCTCACCAGTTCAAAGTATTTCAACAAGGAAGGCCTCGACGCGCTCCGAGCAATTCTCGATCATGCCGATCGCTACGGTCTGAAGTGGGTCTTTGTCCGGGATCCCTACTACGAGCCGCTGCTTACCTTCGGCGGCTGGCGTCGCGTCGACGATCTGGAAGACCGCACCATCATTGTGTGGAGCAAGGACGGTGTGCCTCCCGCCGCGCCGGTGAACGCGCCGCAAATTCCTCCGCACTGGCAGGGACTGATGTGGGGAACCTTGCCCTTTGGCAGCAGCCTTCTGGCAATTTTTGTCGTCCTGGCTCTTCCGGAAAGGCAGCGGCGCAGAGCTGCCGACGTTGAGCCTGCTGTCATGGATAAAGATCTCGTCCCAGGAAGGATGTTCTCGTGACAGGTGGACGTCTCCTCGCAGTTTTTCTGTGCCTCGCGACCGTGGGGCTGGTTGTGATCGGCACTCTTTGGCCCGTTCCCGCGGCGGCGGCTTGGGCGGGTGGCACCGGCGGCTTCATCAGTTCCTCATCGACACCGGAAGGAGCGGTGAACAACTTTGCCAATGACCTCGGTCATCACGCGTGGCAGGAGGCCTATTCCACCCTCGCGAATAAAGGCAAATTCACCGAGCAGGACTTTGTCCGTGACATGACGGGTAGTTATCCCGGTCTGCGCACGTACGCGAGCCTGGACAACTTCGAGGTGCGGCCACTGCATGCTTCCGACAATGAGGCGCAGGTGGAACTGCGACTGCACTGGTCAACCGTGGTTGGCACTTTCCTCGACACGCGCACCCTGCAGGTTGTCAAAAACGGGGATCATTGGGCGCCCGTATGGCCCATCGTGAAAGAGCAGCACGTCCCGCCGCAGGTGATCCCAGTAACTTACCTGCGCTGGGATGTGATCTATCGCGGCCCGGAAGATGACTGGGGTGCACAGGACGTGGAAGCGCCGCACGTCCGCATCATCGACATGCACCCGGTCGAGCGCGCCGCCGGCGTAGTCGTCCTCGGTGAACTCCTGAACGAAGATGTGGTGCCGGCGTATGTCTCGGTGAAGGCTACCCTGCTCGGCAAGAACGGATCGCCGATCGCCACCGAAGATAGCTTCGACAAGATTTCTCATCTGCTCCTGCCGAAGCAGGTCACGCCCTTTCTCATCACGTTCCCCAACGTCTCACTCTCCGACGTCGACAGCATCCACATGGACCCCACCTCGAGCCTCGTCGCTGCCTCCGCCGACCCCGTGATAGAGATTCAGAATCAGAAACTGAGCCCTGCGCCGGACGCCTGGTTCAGCGGGAGTCTCGTGAACCAGAGCGGGCAGAACGTAAGCATCGCCCACGTCCTTGGCACCTTCTATGACCAATCAGGTCAGCTGGTCTGGGTGGCGGATCAATACATCGACCGTGCGCTATTGCCGCAGACGCCCGTCTCTTTCGCCATCCCCGTTCCCGAAGACCTTGCCAGGAAAATCAGCACCGAACGCGCTGTAGTCGCGACCTACAGTCCTGGCGGCTTCCAATGAAACACGCCTTCACATTCCTGATCGGCGTCACGGTCTCCGCCGGCGCCCTGCCAGCTCTGGCACAAAGCGGAAATCTTGACCTGCCCAAAAGTATCGTGGCCGGCAGCGCGTTTTCGATTCAGAGCACAAGCAGCGCCCAGGGAGTTCTGTATATCGTTGGACCCGGCCAGGTGCTGAAGCGCGACGTTCAACCTGGTCAGCCCATCACCATCGCTGCTGGAGACCTCGATTGTGCCGGTCACTACCTCGCGGTGCTGACCAGTGGCTCCTCGACAGAAACCGGCGAGTTCGACGTAGTTCCGGGCAGTCAGCCGGCGACGCTCAGCTTTCTGGCGAAACCCTCTCGTCTCCCCGTGGGACTGCAGAGCGGGATCAGCGGCGCTGTGTACATCTTTGACGCCTTTCAGAATCTGATAACCGCGCCGACCCCGGTGTCCTTTCAGCTTTCGATTCCCTCTGAAGCGACACAGTCGCGAACTGTGGTCAGCCGCCAGGGGGCAGCGTGGACCGATATGAACTCCGGATCGAAAGACGGGAACGCAAAGTTCGTCGCTCAAGCCGGCGATGTTTCTGCTACCCGCGTCATCCAGCAGGTTCCCGGCGATCCCTGCGGGCTGAAGATGAGCGCCAAAAAAGTAGGCGAACAGATTCAACTCGAAACCGATCCGCTGCGCGACTGCAGTGGGAACGCCGTAACCGACGGTACCATCGTTACGTTTACAGAATCCTGGAACGGCGGGCAAACTACGGTGGACGTGCCTCTGAAACACGGAATCGCTCAGGCGGAAGTACCCGCTTACAACGGCGCAAGAATCTCTGTAGCGACCGGCGTGGTGATGGGGAACGAGATTCGGTGGGCAAACCAATGATCCGGCCGCTTGTAATTTTGTTGGCCGCGTTTGCGGCATCCGGCGCCTTTGGTGCGGATCAGGCATCGGTACAAATAGAGCCCACCACCTTGCAGGGGCCGAGGCCGCTGGCAAAAGAGACGGCAACCGCAGTGGTGCGCGATTATCTCGAGGCCTGGCAGAGTTTAAGCGCCGCACTTGAGCAAAACCGCACAGATTTGCTCAATCAGGACTTTGTCGGCACAGCGAAGGATAAATTCGCGGAAACGATTGAAGAGCAACAGAAACTGGGCATTCGCACGCGTTATCAGGAGCGCTCCCACGACATCCGGATTATTTTCTACTCTCCGGAAGGACTTTCTGTTGAGTTAGAAGACAACATTGCATATGACGTGCAACTCCTTGACCACAATAAGGTTCAAACCACACAACTGGTTCGCGCACGCTACGTTGCCGTGTTGACACCCGCAGAGGTTCGCTGGCGAGTGCGCGTTCTGCAAGCTGATTCAAATTGATGTAGCTGCCATGCAATCGAAGACCGTACGACCGACATGCAGACAAAATCCAGGCCAGTCGCGAAAGAGAGTACTAGCCTTTGGAAAAATCCCAAGGAGGAAGTCAATGATCTCGGTCGTCGTACCAATCTTCAACGAGGAAGAGAACATTCTCCTCTTCCACGAAGCCGTTGCCTATGCCTTAAGAGACATCGGCGAGGACTGGGAGGTGGTCTACGTCAATGACGGTTCGAGGGACTCCTCACTGGATATACTCCGCGGACTGCAGTCCGCCGACTACCACGTCGTTGTGGTCGATCTGTCGCGCAACTGGGGGCACATGGGCGCGATCTCGGCGGGCCTGCAGACAGCCCGCGGCGATGCTGTTGTCATGATGGATGGTGACTTCCAGGATCCCCCGGAAGTTTTGCCGCAGTTAGTCGAAGCATGGCACCAGGGATCTCAGGTCGTAGTGGCCGTCAGGCGGAGCCGGCAGGAACGCCGCAAGGTTCTCGCCAAGCTGTTCCCGATCTTTTATCGCGTGCTGGGCGCCCTATCCGATTTTCCCATACCTCTGAACGCCGGAATTTTCGGTCTCATGGACCGGCAGGCCGTCGACGCGATCAACGCCATGCGCGAAAACAACCGCTACCTGCCTGGCCTGCGCGCGTGGGTCGGTTATAGCAACACCGTTATCTACTACGATCGGCAGGATCGCGCCGCTGGCGACGGCAAGCTGACGTTCGTCAGCCGCATCAAGTATGCGATGGACGCGATCACCAGCTTCAGTTTCAAGCCGTTGCGACTCTGTTTCGCGCTGTCGGCGCTCTCCTGTTGCGTGGCCGCCATACTTGGGCTGTCAGGCCTGATATCGAGCAGCGCATTGACCGCCGTGGGCTGCGGCGTGGCGGCGGCAATCTTCATGGTCGGAGGCGCGGTCCTCCTCTCTCTCGGCGTACTGGGTGAATATCTGGGTCGCGTCTACGACGAAGTCCGGCAGAGACCGCTGTCAATCGTCAACAAGGTCTACTACGCTTCGGATATGGCTGGGGCTCTGGTGGACCAGTCCGCAAACGAGGAAGAGCCAGCGGCGAGGATACTGCGGATCGCTTAAACGTCGAACCAGTCGGCGTGGCTACTGCGATCCGGCCGGGCAGGTGGGTATCCCCGGCTCGATCGCGGTGCCTTCCTCGTAATCGTTCCACGTCGCAATCAGCAGGAAGGGCAGCGTATTGTCTGACGGGTAGTACTGCCGCCAGAAGTTCAGCGTGTCGGTAAACGTCTTACCGCAGCGTGCTGAGATATGGCGGTTGAGACTCCACGAGGCTTTGCTGTCGTTAAACTGCGCCCAAGCGCCACCTACGGCAATCTTGTCGGGATATTTGGTTTGCATGGTGCTGTAGAAGTCGGCGAGATAATCGTCTCCCCAATTGCCCCCGTCCGCCGCCCAGCCCTTTTTCCCCGGCTGCACCCAGGCATAAAACCCGTCAAAAGCGTTCACGTAGGGGCCGCCGGGCAGGTTTTCGTAGATGAGCAACGGCGCCGGATTCCATTTGTTCAGATCTTCCCGGACACGGTTCCAATCCGTATGCATGCCCTTGGGAAAGATGAATATGACGGGCCGCCCCTCGTATTCGAGGTACGCCTGCCTTCCTGCGGAGTCCGGAGCAAAGTAAGTATCGTGAAACATTTTGAAGTCGGAGAGCGTATCGTCGGTCGCGCCGTCTTCCTGATCGGTCTCGTCATACATCATCGCGACCTTAAACTTCTGCTCGGCTGCGGCAGTCTGCATCAGAGCGTAGGTCTGATCGTTGAAGGGGTCGCGATCCCCATACCAGTCCACGACAAAGCCGGAAATCCCCATGGCCTTTGCCTGGCGGATTTGCTTGCGGATCTCGGCTGGGTCGTGCGACGAATATCCGACGGAAATGTGGGCAGGATGGCCGAACCACGGTTCATACACTGCAAGCAGCTGCGGCGCACTGCTGCCGTGCTTCGGTCGAAGCCGCGTCACCTTCTGCGTTGGCGATTGAGAACATCCGTGAACAAGCAGAAGAAGGGAAAATAATGCAGTCGTTATACGAGCCATTACGGGAATGGTTCTTAGACGGCGGCAACACCGGCCATGGTTGTCCGGCATCGGCGTTTTGACGCTGACCCTGCGAGCAGCCGGACGGTTGAAGGCCGCATCCAATGCTCAGTTCAAAACACCTCTCTCATAGAGGGAGACGGCCTCGATGGATTCGCACGATTTCTCGCCGCCAACCCCACCGCGACGGAGTTTGTAGCTTTGGAGATTAGCCCGACAGACCGATCAAGAACTCTGCATGCCCGTATTTTGTCGGGAAGTTTCGTACTGATTCTGGGGTCGGGCCTCGCCACCGCAGCCAATTTTGTCTACAACATGGCGGTTGCGCGGTTTCTGGGCCCCACCGGCTACGGTCACGCAACGGCTGTCTACACTCTTCTGATTCTGACCTCAGCGGCAACCCTCTCTTTCCAGATCATCTCCGCCAAGGTAGTCGCCCAGCAAAGCTCTCTCGAAGCCAAAGCTGCCGTCTATCGCGCATTTCACCACGCCGCGTGGGCCTGCGGGATCGCCCTCGCCCTGCTCCTGCTCGTATTTCAGAGCTGGATCGCCGCCTACCTCAACCTGCCAAGCCCCGTTCTCGTGGCCTTGTTGGCCGCCGGTGTTGCCTTTTACGTTCCCCTCGGCAGTCGGCGCGGCTACATTCAGGGGGTCTGTGGTTTCCGCATCCTCGCCACGAATATGGTGCTCGAAGGAGTCGTTCGACTCTTCGGCTCGCTCCTGCTGGTCAAACTTGGCTTCGGCGTCCGCGGAGTGGTCGCCGCCAATGCCGCGGCGGTTGCGGTAGCCTATTTCGCCGCCATACCCCGGTCCGCTCCGCGTGTACCCAACCCGCTGCAATTCCAATATGCCCTTCGCGAGACCTTCCAGGCCCTGATCTTCTTTTCCGGCCAGGTCCTCATCAACAATTGTGACATCGTTCTGGTCAAGCACTTCTTCCTGCCGACAACCGCAGGGCTCTACGCGGCGGTAGCCATGGTCGGCCGCGTCATCTTTTCCTTCTCTTTCGCAGTTGTCAATTCCATGTTTCCGCTGGTGGCAGGCACCCGCCAGGAAGAGAGAAGGGGACTGAAGGCGATCGCGACGTCCTGCTTACTCGTCCTGGTCATCGGCTCTGCTTTCGCTCTCGGCCTGCGTCTTGCCCCGGCGGCGATCTGGACAACCATGTTCGGAAGTGGCTTTGCAATTAGCGGGCAATTCGGACTCCCTTACCTCCTGGCGCTGTATGCCATAACTACGGTCGTCTATTCGCTCAGCGTGGTGATCACGACCTACGAAATGTCCTACAAAATCGCGAATGCCAGCTGGATTCAGCTGGCTTTCAGTGGCATCGTTATTGCCGGCATTTGCCGATTCCATTCGTCGCTACGAGAAGTTATCTGGGTACAACTGGTTGTGATGATCGTGTTGCTCGTCGTTGTGGCTGTCCCCTTCATCCTTAGCTCGCTGTCGGAGTCGCGTATGTTGCAGGGAACTGCGGGCGCCGGTCCCATCAGGATCATGCGCCGCGTATCGGAAGACCAAGTTATCGCCGAATTCCTCAGGAACGATATCAATAGTCCAGCCTTCCACGATTATCGAGAGTCCCTGGGTCACCTAGTCACCGATCCGAATCTCGATGATCCCAGTGAGAACGCGAAAAGGAAAGCCCTCTTTTTCATCCGGCATCGCGCACTGTGGAAGGAGCTGCCCAGAGATACCGAATGGTATGAGGTGGAACTGCGGCCGGCGGAGTTCTCGCAGATCAGGTTCTTTCCAAGAGCACAGTGGCGCAAGCTCGCAAAGGGAGACTTCTCCGCTCCCGCTGTGGTCGAGCGCCTCCGCAGTCAGGAGAATCTCATCCACCCTGGCTTCCGGTCGAAAATCGACTCCATTCGCAAGCGGTTGGGGCCGCAGGATGCAGCGTTGGGCACCGTGGTTCTGATCGGCATCAGCGAGAAGGAGCCGGTTACCGTTCTTGATGGCAATCACCGCCTGGCCGCGGCGATGCTCGCCTCCTCACCGGACGGATTTGAGAAGCTGCGCTTCCTCTGCGGACTATCGCCGACGATGACGAGATGTTGCTGGTACAACACCAATCTGGTCACACTGCTTCGCTATGGAAAGAACATCGTCGGGCACATTGTGCGGGATCCCGAGGCAGAGCTTGCGCGTCTATTGCAGACCAGTGGCTAGCTTATTAGTACGAGCGAGTAGAAAAGGGAGGGGAATTCAAAGATATGACAACCGGTTTGCGTGCTGTGGCTGTAAAGAGATTCCCGGACGAGCTCAGTGTGAAGCTGAAGCTCACCTTCCTTCACGAAATCAGCGGCGTTATGAGTGCAAATCGGCCACGTCTCGTCCTTGACTGCTCTGGTCTCGGTGAATGCAACAGCTCCGCCATTCATCTCCTGCTGCATTGTCTCGAAGAGGCGATGAAACGCAACGGAGATGTCAGACTCGCTGCAATCCCGCCCGCAGCAGCCGTGGCTCTGGTCAGCACCGGAGTAGCGCGGCTGTTTGAGAAGTTCGATACCACCGCTGAGGCGGTGAACAGCTTCCATCAACTTCCCAAAGATACGGAAAGACAGCCGTTGTGGGGCCCGCAACAGGAATCAGAAAAGGCCGCGTAAGGTGCCCGGTCCCGGCGTTGAACCCGCCGGGTGGCACGGAGGTAAGACATGAAAACTGCACGATCATGGTTTCAACGGCAGGTCGCCGTTTGCCTGATGTTCCTGCTGGCTGCCCCACTCGGGGTAGCGGCTCAACAGGAAACCCCGCCCGTCCAGCAAGCAGCTGCAACGTCTGCCCAGATCCCTCCGCAAACCGCCCAGCTGGCGGATGCTGCGCCATTGCCCGATAGTCCCAATCCCGCAGTCAGTCCCGCAGCGCCGCAATCCAGCACGGCAAGCCCACAATCCAACTCGTCGCAGACAACTCCGCAACAACAAAACGGCCCGTCGCAACCACTGGGAACCGCCGCCGCGCCTTATGAACCGGGCACCGGTGTTGCCGCATCCAGACCGTCGGGAGCGGCTATCGCTCCAGCACGCCAGAAGCGCACGCGATCTTTCATGATCAGGGTTGGACTCCTGATCGGGGCTGCCGTTGCTGTCGGCACGGTTATCGCCCTTTCCAGTGCGAGCCCGAGCCAGCCGTCGGCAAAATAAGGAGTTGCTGCGTATCCATCACGGGAGGCCCCTGCAATGCGATCGGAAGCCAAACACAAACGCGCCGGTTTTGTGAGCTTTTCCGGCATCGATGGCGCGGGAAAGAGCACGCAGATTAATCTTCTTCGCGCTCGTTTGCAGCTAGCCGGTCTCCGCGTTCGGGTGATTACATTTTGGGATGACGTTGCCTGCTTAACCGGATTGCGCGAGGCCACCGGGCACAAGCTGTTTAAAGGAGACAAAGGCGTCGGCACCCCCGAGTCACCCATCAACAGGCGGGACAAAAACGTCAGATCACACTTCATGACGATGGTTAGGTTATGCCTTTACCTCGCTGATGCCGTTGCGCTTCGCCGCACAGTGAAAAGGGCACTCGTGTCCAACGAAGATTTCGTGATCTGTGACCGCTATGCCTATGACGAGCTCGTGAACCTGACTCCGCACAATTGGTTCATCCGGGCTTATGTGCGGCTGGTCATGAAGCTCGTCCTGCGGCCGGATATCAGCTATTTTCTGGACGCTGATCCTATTCAGGCCCGCGCCCGCAAGCCCGAGTATCCGCTCGATTTCCTCTATACCTGCCGAGAATCGTATTTGACCCTGAGCGAACTGGCGGGTGGAATCACGATCATTCCTCCCATGCCAGTGCGTGAGGCTGAGCGCGAGATCCTGAAGCACCTGCTGCTCCGAGACACGCAATGCGACCGGAGAATAGCATTCGTTGGAGAGGACGATCTTGGCATTCCCGCGTAGAGATGCGGCCTTCATTGCCACATCCGGTTCCTGTTGAGTTACTCAAAATCCCCGCGGCTACCACGCCCTCATCACATTAGTACCCAACCCAGAGCAAAAGAGTAACGCACCCTTGCGCCTGCATCGGGAAGGTGCAAACATCTACGTCACCGCTGGACTTCCGCACCTCAGGAGCCCGTCGGCATAGCTAAGAACAAGAGAACCGTTTCACAATTGGTTCCTTTTTTATTGATCGGCATTGTTTGAATTTCTGCTTTGGAGAGCTGGTCCCATGTCAACCATCACAGTCTATGTACGGTGCAATCCGGACGAGCCGCGAATTCATGTCCTCGCCAAACAGCTCAGGATCGCCGGCCTGTCCGAGGGCAGCGACCCGGCGGCCGACAGTCCGGGCGAGGATGACAAAACGCTTGCCGAAAAGGTCTGCCTGTTCCTCGAACGGCGGCGCAGCTCAATAGAGAGGGTTGAATATTTGAGGAAGCGCCGGCGGACGGCGCGTTAACGTCTGATAACAGATATTCTGTTAACTCAACGCCGCCCTGCGCTAAGAATCCTTCTCGCCCCACGCGCCGCTGGCCGCCTGCACCGACAAGGCGATCCTGTTCCCCACGCCGACTTTCCGCATGAGCCGGGCCACATAGGACTTCACGGTTTGTTCCCGAATGCTGAGCGCCTGGGCGATCTCCCGGTTCGATCGCGCGAGAACCAGCTGCTGCAGCACTTCTTCCTCGCGTTCCGTAAACCGCGGACTATGCCGCCGCCGTCGCGCCGCCGCTCCGTCGAGCGTTCGATCCACGAAGGTCGACAGCACCCGTCTCGGCACCCAGATCGATCCATCCAGCACCGCGCAGGCCGCCTGCATCACCTGCAGCGGAGACACCGTTTCCTCCAGCCACCCCTTGGCGCCGGCACTCAGGGCGTCCATGATTCTTTCCGGTTCCGAGCCCGAACCGATCACGAGAACCTTCAGACCCTGATTCCGCGCCCGCAGCCTCGCCAGCAGAGCCAGCGAAAACGTCTGATCCCGAAGCACAACCACCGCCAGGTCCAGGGCAGTTTCCTTAAACGCCACCGCCCACTCCGTAGCCACAACCTTGAAATCCGGCTGCGAAGCAAAAATTTCCCGCAGTCCGGCGATGCGGATCGGCTCGAAATCCAGCAATCCTACCCGCAGGGGGCGCGTGGGACGAGTGATAGTTTCCATAGGCTCTTACAACTTCGGCAGAACAATTCCCTGCTGGTTCTGGTACTTGCCTTTCCGGTCTGCGTAGCTGATCTCGCAGGGTTCGTCCGGCTCCGCCCGCAGTGGCTTTGTATTCGGTATCACCAGAGTACCAAGCCCTCCCATTCCGGATCGAAAGGGCTGGTGTCTCACGATGATACTGCATCTTACGGCAGGGGCGGCACATTGACAATGCGGCAAAACATTTCTACGATCAGCCTTGAGACGCACCGTTCGCCTGACCGGAGAAAACCTTGATAAAACAGGACATCATTCACCAGGTGATTGAGCGCACCGGCCTTCAGCGCAACAAGGCTGAAGCTGCCGTCGATACCGTATTCGAATCCCTCAAGCGCGCCCTCGCCGAGGGACAGCGTATCGAGCTGCGCGGCTTCGGCGTTTTCAACGTCCGTCCGCGCAAGACCGGCATCGGCCGCAATCCCCGCACCGGAGCTGAAGTCAGCATCGCTCCGGGCAAAGCCGTCCGCTTCAAGCCAGGAAAAGAACTCCACCTCCTCGATCAATAGACGGCTGATGAACTTTCTGCATTAGGCGAACAAGAGGAAGTCGGGGGAGATTCCCACCCTTATCATTCAAAACGCATCGGCTGAAAACGAAGGTTCCCTTAAAGGGCGACGACATTGAGGCCAGGGATGGCCTCGAAATGTTTGGCGTTGAGCGTCACCACATCGAAGCCCAGATGCAAAGCTGTGGCTCCAATGATCAGGTCCTGGACAGCGATGGAAATGCCTTTCGCCGCCTGTTCACCCTCGATGCGCCCGGCCAGCTGAGCAATCTCCAGGGTTAGTGGGTGCGTGATCAGGTCGTGGAAGACGCCTTCCACGAATACCCGGCGTCGCACGCGATCTGCGTCTGTCCTCGCACGATAAATGCCGTGTGTCAGTTCCACTGCGCTGACCGAGGACAATGCGACGTCAATCTCGCCATGCAAGTCCCGCGACCGGCGGAGGACGTCTTCGACGCCTTCGCCCCGCCGTTCGCTTTCGATCAGGATGCTGGTGTCCAGGATCAGGCCCACTGAGTCATTCCCATACTGAGGTATCGCGCGGCTTGCGACTGCGGATGATCTCCTCGAGATCGGCGGCGAAGCCCGCGTCCATCACCGGCTTATAGCCCAGATCTTTCGACCGGGCTTCGGCCAAAGCGATGGACTCGGAGATGGACCGGCGCGGCGGAGCCGCCGTACGAATCACAGCCACCGGGTTCGCTCCGTTCTCGATCACAACCTCCGCGCCAGCGCGCACACGCGCCAGCAGCCCTGGAAAATCGCGCGCAGCATCGTCTTCCGAGATGTGGATCGTTGCCATACTCAAGATGATACCAGGAATGCTTTCCTGACTATTCGCAGGACACACTCCAGTCTTGATGTTCGACCCTGCGACCCGCGAATTCCGTTCCTCAGCTCGCCGGCTTAACATGCACGATCGTGCAGTTCACCTTGGCCGTGTTCGCAATGAAAGCCCCAATCCGAATATTGCTGTAGCTGCTGGTGGCATTCGCATTTGTTGGCCCGTTCAGCGTTACTCGGTATTGCGACAGGTCGGCTCCGTTCGCGTCGTCCTGCTCGCATTGCACTACCGCCGAAGTAAGCGCGACCGCCGAGTTGTTGGCCCACGTTGCCGTCGTCAGAACCAGAAACCCGTTCTCCGACTGCCAATGCGCGTTGAATGCCTGCTGGTTTACCAGCGCCGCATTCCCGCCTGACCCGGAACCGGCGGGCGGCGGCGCACTGGGCGCGCCAGGCTGAGAAGCCGGCTGGCTGGCAGCCGGAGGGTTCGACGCAGGAGTGCTCGCGCCCGGGTGCGACTTCGAGTAGTAGTAGTAAACGAGCCCGGCGACAATCACGATGACGATGATCGTCCCCAGCATCGAATTGCGGTTCTGTGCGCCTGCCGGAGCCTGTCCCGGTGGCACAGCCACCACGACCGGACCCTGCGCCGGTGCAACATACTGCGGCGGTGCGCTCGCGAATGTTTGAGTCGCTGGCTGAGGTGCGCTCGCGAATACCTGAGCCGCTGGCGGAGGAACGGGCGCGGCCGGCGGTGGTGAGCTCGGCGCCCCCGCTGCTGCCGTCTTCGCAGAAACGTCCGCTCCACACTGCGCGCAAAAGCGCTCTTTGCCCGTTAGAGTATTCCCACAATTGCTGCAAAATGCCATGGACGATCCTCTCCCTCGAGAAAACGGATGAACTACCCCGCCTTTGCGGCGGAAGTTTGCGGCGCAACTATGTAACCGCGCTGCCTGCGGGCTGCATCGAAGCCTCAACCCTCTGCAAGGTCCCCTGCAGATCCTGCTTCTGCTCTTCCTTCACCTGCCGCAGCCCCTGCTGCACCAGACCAAACACAACGTACCAGCTAACCACGGCCGACAGAATATAGTTCCCGCCGAAAGGAAGCTGCAACTGAGCGGGCAGATCCCAGATCGTGTGCAATACCACTGGAATCATGAACGCCTTCAGGAACCGCGAATCCATCAGCATCGATGGACTCGTCGGCAACGCCCCTTTGACGCGCCAGAACGCCCCGGCCGCGATCGCCGTCCACGCCACATGCCCCCAGGGCGTCAGCAGCGCGCGCGTCCGCAGCACTTGCAGCATCAGGATGATGCCCGCTTTGAGGTTCGCACCAGCCAGCAGCCCCTGATTCAACGCGTATCCGGAAGTCTCAAACGCCGCGAATCCCGCGCCCACCGTCGCTCCGAAAAGCAATCCGTTCAGGATGTACTTGTACCGCACCTCGCGCACCACAATCACGACGGTCAGCAGCTTGGCGACTTCTTCGACGATTCCGGCCGCTGTGTCTCCCAGCGAACCCAGAACCGGCAACGTATATCCGATCAGCGCGAAGACCAGCGAAACGACCGCGCCAAACAGAAACAGCGTCGCGAGCCTGTGTAGCGAGACGTTCCGCGGGCTGTTCATCTCAAAGAAAAACGTCAGCGTCGTCAGCGGAACGGCGAACGCTCCGAGGATCATCACCGCTGGAACCAGGTTTCCCGCATCCGACAAATGCAGCAGTGTGAACGTGAAGACCAGATACGAGATGACCATCGTCGCCAGCACGCGGAAGAAGAGCCACGGCTTCGGCCAGCCCGCCTGCACCAGATCGATCGGAGGCGTGGTTTTCCTCGTTCCCACCGCAAGGTAGTCTTCCACGTCCTCGGTGCTGCGCTTCTTGAAGACATCCGAGAACATCTCCTTCAGGCTGAACCCTTCCAGCTGTTCAGTGGAAGCCAGTTTCTGCAGCCTGCCCTGCAGGTTGCGCAGCAGATTTAACTGCTGAATGGTGTGCGGCTGCGCTGCTGGATGGGCTGCGACGTAATACACCTGCTGCGGGGCTCCTGGTACCTGCGGTGGAACCGGATAAACCGGCTGCGGAACATACTGGACCATGGGCTGAGCAGAGGCTGGCTGTTGCGGGGTGGGACCGGTCGCAGCCCCTTCAGGACGCGTTACCGCCGTCCCGCATTGCATACAAAACTTATTTTGCGGTGGAACCAGGGAGCCACATTGAACGCAGTACACCGGAAATTCTCCGTCAGGAAAAGGCTGGGGGGATTGGTATAGGAACGTAGCATGGAGCGCTTTTCGAAGTAAAGAAAAGATTGCGCGCTCGGGAAGTGGTTGGGGAACCTGCACTTGCCCCGTTCCGTACTAAGGACCGCACAGGCCCCGTACCAACGGCTGCGTAGTAAGATTCGATACCCACGAGGATTCCCCACGAACGCAGCGAAAGCCATCCCGTCGACGAGCCCCGAGCCCTCCCAGCCCCACACCGAACGCTGGTTCACCTCCGGCCCGGCCATCGTGGCCGCCATCGCGATCCTGAAGCTCGCGCTCCAGCTCCATGCCGCGCCCCACTACGGCATCTTCCGCGACGAGATGTACTACCTCGCCTGTGGCCAGCACCTCGGCTGGGGTTACGTCGACCATCCGCCGGGGATGCCCTTCATCGCCTGGCTGGTCAGCCACACCCTCGGTACGTCTCTCATCGCATTGCGTCTGCTGCCGGCCCTCGCCGGAGCCGCGCTCGTCTGGCTCAGCGGCACGATGGCTCGCCAGATGGGTGGCGGCCGCACGGCCCAGGCCCTCGCCGCTCTCGCTGTCCTCGTAGCACCCATTTACATGCTCCTGCAGCACTGGTTCACCATGAACGCCTTCGAGCCGCTCCTGTGGATGGTCTGCGCCTGGTGCGTCCTGCGCTACGTCGAGAGCGGCGACGCGCGCTGGTGGCTCTGGGTTGGCGTTCTCTGCGGCATCGGCCTCGAAATGAAGTACTCGGTCGTCCTCTTCGCTGCGGGGCTGATCGTCGGACTCGCCCTCACGCCCCATCGCCGTGTTCTCGCCTCAAAATGGTTCTGGCTCGGCTGTCTCGCCGCGTTTCTTATCTTCCTGCCGCATCTGGTGTGGCTCATCCACCACCACTTCCCTTTTCTTGAATACGAGCAGAACGTCCGCATGACCTCGCGCGATGTGCGCCGCGCCCCGCTGGCCTTTCTGCTCGACCAGGCCAACATCCTCAATCCCGTCTCGGCTCTCCTGGGGGTCGGCGGACTGGTGTGGCTGTTTACACGCGCCGGCGCACCCTACCGCATCCTCGCGTGGACCTTTCTGGTCGTCCTCGGCGCGTTGATGGTCACGCAGGGCAAGAACTACTACGTTGCGCCGGTTTATCCCATGATCTTCGCCGCCGGCGCAGTCGCCTTCACACAATGGATACGCAGCGCCTGGCTGCGCGGAGCCTACACGGCCCTGCTCGCCGCCTCCGGCATCCTCCTCGCGCCGCTGGCGATGCCGCTCCTGCGCCCGGAGACGTTTCTCCGCTACGAACACGCGATCCACATCTCGACCCCGAAAGCAGAGAATCAGCGCACCGGACCGCTGCCGCAAATCTTCGCCGACGAGTTCGGCTGGGAAGACATGGTGCGCAAAACCGCAGCCGTCTACTGGAGTCTGCCGCCCACCGAACGAGCCCGCACCGCCATCTTCGCGAACTCCTGGGGCGAGGCCGCAGCCGTCGACTATTTCGGCCCGAAGTACGGCCTGCCCCGCGCCATCAGCGCGCATAATTCCTACTGGCTCTGGGGGCCGCGCGATACTGACGGCAGCACCGTCATCGTTCTCGGCAGCGACGGCAGCGGCGATCGCGAACATTTCCAGAGCGTCATCGACTCAGGTCAGAAAACCGACAACCCCTGGTCCCGCGAAGACGAACACTTCACGATATGGCTCTGCCGCGGACTGCACTGGGATCTCCGCGCCGTCTGGCCGAAGATCAAACACTGGGGATGAACGGTACACTTGGAAGAGCATACCGGTGGGCGAGAGAAGCTTCGGCTGCACGGGAGAGACGATGGACAAGACCGTTCGCAAATTCGCCAGTCTGGAAGCGATGAAGGACGCGGAATACACGGAGTGGCAGGCGCTGTCCGCGCGGGCCCGGCTAAACGCCGCCGCAGAGCTTTCCGTCATGCAATATCAATGGAAGGAACCAACACGCGATGTTCAGTCAGGACTTCAAAGAACTCTTGTCCGCGTTCAACGAGCATCGCGTTAAGTATCTCGTCGTGGGCGGGTACGCCGTAGCGGTTCACGCCCAGCCTCGAGCTACCAAGGACCTTGATCTCTTTATTCAGCCAGATCCGGAGAATGCAAAAGCTGTTTTTGCGGCGTTGGCCAGATTCGGAGCGCCGCTCGCGGGCGTGAAACCAGCGGACTTCATCGACCCCGACTCCTTTTTTCGCATCGGTGCCGCACCGCAGATGATCGAAATTCTCCCTCGGATTTCAGGCGTGAATTTCGATCAGGCATGGAAGCGTCGACGAAGTCACCGGCTTGAAGGTGTACTTCATATCGGCCGACGATTTTGTTGTAAACAAATTGGCTGCTGCCAGAGCTCAGGATATTGCCGATGCTGCGGCCGTTCAGCGCGCCACAGAGCTGAGGTCGCCTTCGAGGCAGGACGAACCAGCAGACCAGAGCGACAGCGCCTCACAATCCTGACTTTTCAGCGAATCCGCGCCTACAGCTTCTCCGGCTGAATCCCAATATTCTTCTCGCCGGCAGCCTTCTTCTCCCAGTATTTCCTGATCCACGCCTCGAAGGTCTTCCCCGCCGCATTGTCGCGCCCGGTAAAAGCCAGCGCAGCAATGTCGGAATAAGGAATGCTCAGCTTCGTCCGCTCTTCCGACGGCATCACCCGCACAACTGAATCCTGGAGAGTCGCGCCGGTGCGCCGGTCAAACACGTAGCCGTGAACCACGCGGCCATCTTTCAGCGTCAGTGTCACATCGCCGCGGTAATCGAACGCCTTCTCGAGCGCCTGCCGAACGTCATTCTCGCTCGCCAGCGACGGGATCCACCCCTCGAGCTGCTCGCGCGCACGCCCCTCCATCACCTCAACGCTGTTCGGATCCATGGCAGCCGGCCGGCCTGTCATACCCGAGTTCCCTCTTCCACACGGACATGCGTCTCAATCTGGGCATTGATCTGAACCAAAGGATTGAAACTATGCACCGGCTTCACCGGATCATTGAGCAGATCGAGCGCGCCCTTATCCGGATAGAGCTTCGTCATCGCCTTCGCCGTCTCCCACAGCCCCTTCAGCGATCCAAACGTGTAGTTCACCGCGGTGCCTTCGTAGCCGGAATGCACCATGCAGTTCGCGCACTTCGGATTGCCGCTCTCGGTCCCGTAGTTATCCCAGTTCGTCGACTCGATCAGCCCCTCAAACGTGTCCGCATACCCGTCCTGCAGCAGGTAGCAGGGCTTCTGCCAGCCAAAAATGCTGAACGTCGGCATCGCCCACGCCGTGCATTTGAAATCCCGCTTCCCCATGATGAATTCGAGGTAGAGATAATTCGCGTTGAACTTCCAGCTCTTCTTCCGGTTCGAAAGAATCGCACGGAAGAGCCGCCGCGAACGAGCACGCCCCAGGAAATGCTTCTGATCCGGCGCCTTCTCGTACGTGTACCCCGGCGCCACCATCATCGCCTCCACACCTACATCCATCAGCTCGTCAAAATGCGCCCGCACCGAGTTGGGATCGGCCCCGTCGAACAGCGTCGTGTTCGTGGTTACGCGGAATCCACCCGCGATCGCCGCCTTGATCCCTTCCATCGCGATGTCGTACCCACCCTCGCGGCACACCGAGAAATCATGATGCTCGCGTTGGCCGTCCAGATGAACCGAAAACGACAGATATTTGCTCGGCTTAAACAGATGAAGTTTTTCTTTCAGAAGCAGCGCGTTCGTGCACATATAAACGTACTTTTTCCGCTCAACCAGCCCCGCCACAATCCTGTCGATCTGAGGATGCAGCAGCGGCTCTCCGCCCGGTATCGAAACCATTGGCGTGCCCGCTTCTTCGACCGCGCGGAAGCACTCCTCCGGCGTCAGCTCCTGCTTCAGAATGTGCGGCGGATACTGGATCTTGCCGCAGCCGGCGCAGGCCAGGTTGCAGCGGAAGAGCGGCTCCAGCATCGTGACCAGCGGAAAACGCTTCCGCCCCTTCAACTTCTGCGTCAGAACGTACGTTGCCACCGTCCACGCCTGTGATACAGGTACCGCCATCAGGAACCCTTCCTCCGTCTCAAATTCGGGTGCCCCATCCTGGGCGCGCCCGTTTTTGGCGCTCGCAGGGTGGGTGTTTCCCCAGCTTCAGTGCTTTGTTACGCCTCAGCCTTCTCCAGCGCCCGTTTGTAATCCGTCAGCGCCAGCAGCGGAAAATAATCTCGATACAACGGATACGCCAGATAAAACACCCGTGGAAACCCAGTTCCGGTATAGATCGCCTGCCGTGTCTTGCCCTGCCCAAGACTCTCGTCCCAGGACCCGTGTCCCTGCTCATCCACTTGCTGCCTGGCCAATAGCCATTTGATGCCCTTCGCTACCGAGTCGCTTCTCTTGTCGCCGGCCGCCAGCAGCCCCAGAATCCCCCACGCTGTTTGCGAAGGCGTGCTTGCCCCTATACCGCGTGTCACCGGATCATCGTAGCTGTTGCAGCTCTCGCCCCATCCGCCATCGGCATTCTGCACCATGCGGATCCACTCCGCCGCCTGCTGAATCTCCGGCTCGTGGTTCCACACCCCAATCGTCTCAAGCCCGCGCAGCACCAGAAACGTGCCGTACAGATAGTTCACGCCCCAGCGCCCGAACCAGCTGCCGTCCGCTTCCTGCTCGGAGTAGATGAACTTAATCGCCTTCTCCACGCGCCGGTCCTTGCGCGTGTAGCCGTACGTCGCCAGCATCTCGAGGATGCGTCCCGTGATGTCCACCGTCGGCGGATCCAGCATCGCGTTATGGTCCGCGAACGGAATGTGCTGGAAGATCATCTTCGTGTTGTCTTTGTCGAAGCTCGCCCAGCCACCGTTGCGGCACTGCATCGCGAAAACCCACTCGATGGCGCGCTGGCACACATCGTACTGATAGCGTTCCCGCGGATTATCGACCTTGTTCAGCGCCAGAAGAACCTGCCCGGTATCATCGACATCCGGGTAAAACTCATTGTCAAACTCGAAGTACCATCCCCCCGGCGCCGCTCGCCGATTCTTCACGCTCCAGTCGCCCTTGTGGCGTACTTCCTTCGACAACATCCAGTCAGCCGCCTTCAGCAGCCGCGGATCCCTGCGATCGACCCCCGCCTCGCCCAGCGTGTAAACCGCCTGCGCCGTGTCCCACACCGGCGACATACACGGCTGCATCCGGAACGTCGCCTCCGGATAGTCCTTCGTCCCCCCCGGCTCATCGATGCCCAGCTTCTCAAACTCGTCCATCGCCCGAATCACCTGCGGATCGTCCAGCGAATACCCCAGGCACCGCAGCGCAATAATCGAGTTCAGAATGGCCGGATAGATCGCGCCCAAACCATCGGACATCTCCAGCCGCTCCAGCATCCACTTCTGCGCCTTCTTCAGCGCCATCGAACGCAGCGGCCGAATGTGAATTCTCTCGAACCAGTGGATTATCCGGTCGAGGAAGATGAAGAAATTCCGCCAGCTGACCCTATGGGTCTTATCCCACTTCAACCGCAGATCGGCGTTCTCGCGCCCACCCACAAATAATTCGCTGATCCCATGCTCCGGCGGAATCCTCTTGTACGGCTTCTTCGCATAAGCAATCGAGAGCGGAACCAGAATCGCCCGCGACCACGAAGAAATTTCGTAGATGTTGAACCAGAACCAGTTCGGAAACAGCACAATCTCCGGCGGGATCGCCGGCACCGAGTTGTACTCGTACTGCCCAAGCGAGCAGAGATAAATCTTCGTGAAGGTGTTGCACTCCGTCACGCCGCCATGCGCCAGGATCCACTCCCGCGTCTGCGTCAGAATCGGATCGTCAGCCGGCCACCCCATCAACTTGCACGCGAAGTAGCACTTCACCGAAAGACTGATGTTCCCCGGCCCGCCCGGATAGAGCGACCAGCTTCCGTCCTCGTTCCGGTAGCGCATAATCTCCGTCAGCGCTCGCCGCATCTTCCCTTCATCGCCCGTGCCCAGCAGCACGTGCAGGAAGATATAGTCGGCCTCGAGCATCGAGTCGCCCTCGAGTTCCCCGCTCCAGTAGCCTTCCGGATGTTGCCGCGCCAGCATCGATTCCCGCGCGCGCTCAATCGCCAGCGCAACCTCTTCGGGCGCGGCGTCGATCCGCCCAAATTTCACACTGCTGGAAATCGGCCGAACCTCGGCAACTTTGGGAGCGCTGCCCGCACTTCCCGAAGGAGCGGTGCCTCTGGGCCGGACGGTTTCAAATGGTGTACTCATGCCGTTTGAGAAAACCAGTTCCCCCCTGAATGTTCTTTGCTGTACTGATGCCCGCGCTGTCCGCTTAGACCCGGGCAGTTGCCGGCGGGGCAGACCGGATCGCCTGTACGATCTCCGGAGGAAGCCCGAACCGGACGTTTTCCGGCATGACCTCAACTTCCTCGACCGTCCCAAAGCCGTTGTGCTTCAGGTACCCGATGACACCCTCGACCAGAATCTCCGGCGCCGAAGCCCCCGCCGTCACCGCCACGTTACGGACGCCCAGCAGCCACTCAGGATCGATCGCCTCGGCGTTGTCGATCAGATAGCCCTGCGTTCCCAGGTTCCGCGAGACCTCCACCAGGCGGTTCGAGTTCGAGCTGTTGTTCGAACCCACTACCAGTACCAGATCGGCGCTGTGAGCCACGTTCTTCACTGCAACTTGCCGATTCTCCGTCGCATAGCAAATGTCCTGCGAATGCGGCCCGACAATCTTCGGAAACTTCAGCTTCAGCGCCTGAATAATGTCGTGCGACTCGTCGAGCGACAACGTGGTCTGCGTCAGATACGCCACGTGCTCAGGGTCCGGCACATCGAGCGTCCGCACCTCTGCAACGCTCGATACCACCTGCGTCACGTTCGGCGCCTCACCCAGCGTGCCCTCAATCTCATCGTGATCGCGATGCCCAATCAGCACCAGCGAATACCCCTGCTGCGCAAACTTCACCGCCTCCACGTGGACCTTGGTCACCAGCGGGCAGGTCGCGTCGATCACCTTCAGCTTCCGTTCTTTCGACTGCTCGCGAACCGCCGGCGAAACGCCATGCGCCGAGTAGATCACCCGAGCTCCTTCAGGAACCTGGTGAATATCGTCGACAAAAATAGCGCCCTTTTCCGCCAGCTCATTCACCACAAAGCGGTTATGGACGATCTCCTTGCGGACATAAATCGGCGCGCCAAAGGTCTCAAGCGCAATGCGCACAATGTCGATCGCCCGCACCACACCCGCGCAAAACCCGCGTGGTTTGAGCAGGAGAACGCGTTTTTCCTCAGGCTTCGACGCCGAATGCCGGGGTGCGACTGGGGTCGCTGTAGTAATAGCACTCACGTTCTTTATTATACCGTGAACCGCTGCACCTCCCGGTGGGCAGATTGTTTCCTCGTCCCTCCGACGCAGCCGATCATCGAGCCGGGAAGCGATACTCCCGGCACTCGATAGCGTCGCCCCGAGAATCAACCTCGATCACGGTGTTCGTCAGGTCCCGTTCTCCCACACGTTCCAGCGCGGCTTGGAACAGCTCCCGCTGCTGCGCGGGCGGGACGTTAGGAACAATTACGATCAGTCCCGCGTGTACGGCTTCGCGACCGTAAAGGGCCATAAAGTCGGAGCCGTTATTCGTGACGAGCGCGTACTCCCGCTCCCGAATGAAGGCCATGAGCTGCCAATCCTTGTATCCGCCTAAGCCCAGATGGGCGACATGATCGGCGGGATGGCCTCCCCGGTGCGCCAAATCAACGAGTGAAGTGTGCAGGCACTCGTCGATCAGCAGCTTGACCATAATTGGGAGACGGAAAGGATTCGTAGGACCTTCAGAACTGGCAGCCATAAATCTCTCCAACGATTCAGCGAACTGAACCCGTGTGGCGAGCTGCTGCTTGTCCTGTTCAGGAGGCGCGTTGCTACGCGATGTCTAAGTCATCCTGGCGAATCGAATACAATCGGGTATCGCAAACGCCGGTGCCGTCACTGGCAGTATGCTATCTCGAAAATAGTTCTCCCTGCCATGAGAGCTACTTCCGTTTGAATTCCGTAACCCCTATCGGCTCTTGCCCCGCCCACGGCAGCCGCACCGGCCGCCCGCGCCGCGGAAAAGCCTTCAAGTAAAACGGAGCCGCATTCACCTGGTCGGACCCAAGCGCCGGGTATCCCTCAAGAATCTCCTCCTCGCTCGCTCCCTGGGCCAGCATATCCGCCACCAGGTCGACAGGGATCCGGGTCCCCCGAAAGACCGGCGTCCCGCGCATAATTTCAGGATCGGAAACCACCATCCGCTGCACCTTCCGCAGCTGCGCCAGTTCCTTGTCCACCGCGCGGCGAGCACTCCGCACCTCAATCACAAGCGCCTTGCCGCCTGTCACCCTCATGGCATCCACGTCCGGCTGACTCTCCACCGTCCGGGCAACTTCCCGCCGCACCGCCATCGGCAACAGCCGCACACCCTCTGCCTCAAGCCGGAGGTAGACCAGCTGCCCTCGCGATAGAAGCCGCTGCGACGCCTTGCCCCGTGATGCCCGCTGAGGTCGAATCAGCCGGCTATCTATCAACTTGTGCACCGTCTTCAACGGCAGCCTGGCCACCGCCGAGGCCTGCGCCGGTGTATAGCGATCCTCGCTCATGACATAATTCTACTCCGAACAGGGAAGATTATCTGCAAATGCTCCCACTCCCTGTTCTCTGCGTATCCACCCCCCGCCAACCTATCCCAACGGACGGGCATCCACCAGGTCGTAACCCATTGCGAAACAAAGCTGGATCACCCACCCATTAGCAATTAAGGTTCCCTCGCCCCTCCCACCTTCGGGTCATTCGGCACATCGCTCCCACCGATCCGCGCGTCTAAATTGCTAAGGAAATTCATCGGGATTTGCGAAGACTATTAATCAGGATCCGCTAAAGATATTCATCAGGAGCATTCGTTGAAAGTCTTAACCGTAGGCATTACCGGACAATTCGCCGCCCTCGTTGTTCCGGAGCTCAAGAAGCGCGGAATCGCCGTTCGCGCTCTCATCCGCGACCAGCGCCACGCGGGAATCGCATTCGCCCGCGGCGCCGACGAAACCGTCCTCGGCAATCTCGAGAATCCCGGCAGCCTACGCAACGCCGCGGAAGGCGTCGACGGTATCTTTCACATCAATCCGGCCTTCTCGCCCAATGAATTCGACATGGGCATCGCCATGCTCGAAGCTGCCCGCGCCGCAAGCGTGGAAAGGTTCGTCTTCTCCGGCGTCATTCACCCCTCGATCCTCGGCTTGAGCAATCACGCCGCGAAACTTCCCGTCGAAGAAGTCCTCTATCAGTCAGGCATGAACTTCACCGTCCTGCAGCCCGCCATGTTCATGCAGAATTTCGACCGAAGCTGGAGCGACATCGTTCGCCGCGGCCGCTTCGCCCTTCCCTATTCCGTTCACGCTCGCGCCTGCTACGTCGACTACCGCGACGTGGCCGAAGCCGCCGCCATCGCATTCGCAACCAACCGCCTCGACTATGGAACCTTTGAGCTGTGCGCCCCTGGCATGCTGAATCGCATCGAGGTTGCCGCTCTGATGAGCGAGGCGCTCGACTTCCCTGTCAAAGCGGGAGAGATCTCCTTCGACGAATGGGCGCATGCCGCCCAACTGCCATCCGGACCGATGCGCGACGGCCTCCGCCACCTGTACGAGGACTACGACCGCCACGGATTTCCTGGAGGCAACGCCCTGGTTCTGCGCGCCATTCTCGAACGCGAACCCCGCACCCTCCGCCAATACATCCAGGAACTGGCGCACAGCGAGGAATACCAGTTGCTCCGCGCCTCGTAATCATCCCGGAGGCATGCATGCACATGCATGTCTTCGATATACTTGCGTCATGCGCACCACCGTCGAAATGAAACCCGAGCATCGGAGTGCCTTGATTTCCATCGCTTCCCGCCGTGGAGAAAAGGGCTTCTCCGGAGTCCTCGCGGACGCCATCGATCTTTACCTGCGCTCCCAGGACGATGGGGCCAGGCGCAAGAAACTCCTGCTCTCACTCGGTGGCTCCATTTCTGCCGAAGAAGGAGAGCGGATGAGGCGGGTCGCTGCGGATCTCCGAAAGAACTGGCGATGATTCTCGCCGACACGGATGTTCTAATCGACTACCTCATCGGTCTGTCGCCCGCACGTGAACAAATCGCCCGGCTCATTGGTTCTGGTGTGTTGGAAACTACCACCGTCAACTGTTTTGAGATCTTGAGTGGCGCTGACCAGGGACGGCAGGGCGACCCGTCGCGAGCCCTGGTCAGCGTCATTCCATCTCTGCCCCTGGACCTCCCCGCTGCCGAACGCGCAGCATCCATCCGCCGCCATCTTGATCGAATTGGCAAGTCCATCGGCATGGCCGACAGCCTCATCGCCGGCATCGCTCTTGCCAACGATCTGCCTCTGCTCACGCGCAATCGAAGCCACTTCTCCCGCGTGCCAAACCTGAAACTCGTCGATATCCAGAAAGTCTGAACTCTCCCCTCCGCGGCTTGTTTTCTGAACGCTGAACGCTGTTCCCTGTTGCCTGCATTGTGACTCCCATCACATCCCACCCCGCCGCCCCCCTGCCAACCTATCCACATGGATATCCACCAGGCCATGACCAAGCTCGACTACGACCGCGCGCCCTTCCTCGCCATATGGGAGACGACCCAGGCCTGCGACCTCGCCTGCAAACACTGCCGCGCCTCCGCCCAGCCGCTGGCCCACGCCAGCCAGCTCAGCACTGCCGAAGCGAAGAACCTCATCGATCAGATCGCCGAACTCGAGGTCCCACTCTTCGTCTTCACGGGAGGCGACCCCCTCAAGCGCCCGGACATCTTCGAGCTCATCCAGCATGCCGCCGGCAAAGGAGTGCACGCCGCGCTCACCCCCAGCGCTACCCCGCTCCTTACGCGCGACGCCATCTTCCGCATGAAAGATTCCGGCCTTTCGCGCCTCGCCGTTTCGCTCGACGGCTCCGTGCCCGCCATCCACGACTCCATCCGCGGCATTGCCGGTACCTGGGAGCGCACCGTCGAAGCCATCCACTGGGCCAACGAAGCGCAGCTGCCCATCCAGGTCCACACCGTCGTCAGCCGCCTCAACATCGCGGACCTCGACAATCTTGCGACCCTCCTTACCCTCAAGCAAATCGTGATGTGGAGCTTCTTCTTCCTCGTCCCCGTCGGCCGCGGCAAGACCGACGACCTGCTCACCGCCCAGGAATTCGAAGACGTCTTCGCCAAAATGTGGGACCTCACCAAGCGCGTCCCCTTCGCCATCAAGACCACCGAAGCCATGCACTACCGCCGTTACCTCATCCAGCAACGCATGAAGGAAGGCCGCCCGACAACAGGCATCCACGACGACGCCGGCGCTCGTCCAACTGCGCATCCAACTGCCCACCAAGGCTGGACCGTCACCTCCGGTCATCCAGGCCAGGGCTCTGAAGCGAAGGCCGTAGGCTGGGCCACCAAGCGCGTCAACGACGGACGCGGCTTCGTCTTCATCTCCCACATCGGCAAGGTCTACCCCAGCGGCTTCCTCCCCATCGAAGGCGGCGACCTCCACACCGACTCCCTCGCCCACATCTACCAGGAGTCGCCCATCTTCCTCAAGCTGCGCGATTCCGGCCTGCTTCACGGCAAATGCGGCGCCTGCGAATACCGCAACATCTGCGGCGGATCCCGCGCCCGTGCCTACGCCGTCACCGGCGACATCTTGGCCGAAGAACCCTGCTGCATCTATCAGCCGCGCGGCTATCATCCCGACCCAAATCAAAAAGACGCTTCCCCTGCATGCGCCGCCCATGATCTGATTCAGTTAGAGGTTGCCCATTCTTGAGTGTCATCCTGAGCGAGCCCAGCGAGTCGAAGGAACCCCCGAACGGAGTGAGGGGACGGAAGGTTGCCATCATCGGCGGAGGCATCGCGGGCCTCAGCGCCGCCTGGTCCCTCGAGAAAGCCCGCCGCGCCGGTTCGGCCCTCGAATATCGCCTCTATGAAGCCTCCGGCCGCCTCGGCGGAGTCATCAGATCCGAAACCATCGACGGCTGCGTCATCGAGGGCGGCCCCGATTCCTGGCTCACCGAAAAACCCGCCGCAGCCGCCCTCTGCCGCGAGTTGGGCCTGGCCGATCAGCTCCTTCCCTCCAACGACCACGAACGCAAAACCTATATTGTCGTCCGCAATCGCCTCATCCCGCTGCCCGACGGCCTCATGTTCATGATCCCGACCAGGCTCGTGCCCACCGCATTCACCCGCCTCTTCTCCTGGTCAACCAAACTTCGCATGGCGCGCGAATATCTCTTCCCACCGCCCCCTGCCACCGAAGACGAATCCGTAGCCACCATGACCCGCCGCCACTTCGGCCAGGAAACCGTCGACCGCCTCGTCTCCCCTCTGCTCTCCGGAGTCTACGGCGGCAATGCCTCCCAGCTCAGCGTGCGCGCCGTTCTGCCCCGCATGGTCACCATGGAGCAGAACCACGGCAGCTTGACCCGCGCCATGCTCGCCGCTCGCAAAAAAGCGACTGTGCCCCCACCTCCTGCTCCGGGTGCCCCGGGTCTCGCTTCTGAGACCCGGGATCGTCCCCGCTCCCTCTTCACCACCCTCCGCGGAGGGATGCGGCAAATGGTCGACGCCATCGCCGCCCAGCTCCAGCCCGGAGCCATTCACCTCAGCTCCACCGTCCACTCCATTGCGCGCCCCAAACCCGACCCGCGACCCTCCCGCCTCCACGCCGCGCCCGACAACACCTGGCTCATCGAAACCGCCTTCGGCCAGGAACAATTCGACGGACTCATCCTCGCCCTCCCCGCCTGGGTCTCCGCCAGTCTCCTGCGTCCACTCAACGCGCCCCTCGCCGAAGCTCTCGCCGGAGTTCCCTATAGCTCCTCCATCACCGTCACCATGGGCTTCAACATGGCCGATCTGAGCAGCCTTCCTCCCGGCTTCGGCTATCTCGTCCCCGCCACCGAAAAGCGGAGCATGCTCGCCTGCACCTTCGTCCATGCCAAATTCGCCGGCCGCACCCCCGCTGGCAAAGGCGTTCTCCGCTGCTTCCTCGGCGGCAGCGGCAACGAGCACCTCCTCGACGAAACCGACGCCCACCTCACCGAGATCGTCCTGCAGGAACTCTCAGCAATCCTCGGGCTCAAGGCGACCCCGAACTTTGTCCGCATCGTCCGCTCGCGCCACTCCATGGCGCAATATGCTGTCGGCCATCTCGAACGCATGCTGATCGTGCGCCACGCCGTCGCCGCGATCCCCGGCCTCGCCCTCGCCGGCAACGCCTACGAAGGCATCGGCGTACCCGACTGCATCCGCACCGGTCAGCAAGCCGCCGAGGCAGTTCTTCACGCACTGGAGGAACAGCCCGCCGCCGCTACCGTATAGCAGCCCGTTCATTTTACTATTCGAAGCAATCCTGAACTGGCTTCTTCGACAAGGAACCGGACACCGTCCTGAGATTCTTCTCAACCGCAAATGAAATGCGGCCCCACGAACTACAGGGCCGCGCCAGCAGATAAAATTTTTCGCTCTGGTTTTCGTTCTAGCACCAAATTGTTTAAGCTCACGGTTGCTGCGACCACGATTGTTCCTTATATGCAGGATTACGAGCAGGACGGAGGAGCCTGGCAGAACGTCTCCAGTGTCACTGCGAACTACACCGACACGGTGAACCTTGGTCCGCAG
>PMSS01000193.1 GCA_003167515.1 Acidobacterium sp.
GTGAGCATGCCGACGATGGAGGCGACGACGCCCTGGTGGATAGAGTCGGCACCCAGCGAGGGTCCGACCGTCGTTTCCTGGAGGAAGTCGATGGAAGCGGGCAGAGCGCCGGTGCGCAGGAGCATAGAGAGATCCTTCACGCGCTGCTCGGTGATGCCGCCGCCGGAGATATTACCCTGGTCGTGAATCTGGCCCTTAATGACGGCGACTTCCTGGACGCGGTTGTCGAGAACGATGGCCATGTACTTGCCGATATTGGCGCTGGTCCACTGGCCGAACTTATCGCCGGCGGCAGAGGTGAGATAGAAGTCGACCTCGGGCTCGTTGGTGTTGGGATTGTGACCGGGCTGGGCATCGCGGACGTCGGTGCCGCCCCAGATGGGGATCTTCTTCAGTTCGTACCACTGAGCAGGGCTGCCTTCGCTGGCAGCGCCGGGCATGCTCTGGACCAGCTCGGCATCGGGGGGCAGGTAGCCGCCGAGCGCCTGAAGCGCAGACTGGCGATCGACCCAGGGCTGATCGGCGACCACTTCGTGGGCTTCGAGGCGAGCGGTCGACTGGATCACATCTTTGACGCGGCCGAGATCGTCGACACCGGGAAGTTCGACAAGAATCTGATAACTGCCGAGCTGATAGGGCTCGATGATGGGCTCGCTGACGCCGAGGGTATTGGTACGGGAAGTGATGACTTCGATGGCCTGGTCGAGAGCGCGCTGTTTGGCTTCGGTCTCGACGGTGGGCTTCATGGTAAGGGTCCAGGTGTTGCCGACCCCTGGGGCGATGTCGAACCGGCTGCTGTAATTCGATTCGAGAACCCCGCGGGCATCGTTGGTGTGATTGGCGGGAACACCGGAAATCTGAATGAAGTCGGTGCGATTCGGATCGGGCTTGGTGACGGTGGCGCCCACGATGCCGTTCTTCTGCAGGTCGCTCTGAATTGCGGCAACATCGGTGTCGGTTTCAGCGCCGATGGCTTCTTCGACCTTGACCTGAAGGATGAGGTGCATTCCGCCTTTGAGATCAAGACCGAGGTGAATGCGGTTGAGCAGCGACTGCTTCAGAGCCGATCCCGAGACGCCCAGGGGAATCCCGAAGATGCCGAAAATGCAAATGACCAGGACAGCAACGATGACGATGAGTCTGGTCTTGATATTCGTTTTCATGGAATTTCTACTTTGCCTCGTCCTGGGTGACGGAGCCGATGGCGCTCTTGAGCACCTCGATGCGGATGTTGTCAGGGGGAACGCGCAGCTGGATGACGTCCTCTTTAATGGAGAGGATGGTGCCGCGGATGCCGCCGGTAGTGGTGACGCGATCGCCGGGCTTGAGACTTCCGAGCATTTGTTGCCAGGTTCGCTGCTTCTTCTGCTGGGGACGGATGAGCAGGAAATAGAAGACAACAATGATGAGCAGGAAGGGCAGCATTCCCGCAATTCCCGTAGGCAGAGCGAAGGGAGCCAGCAAAGCGATGAAGGTCAACGCGCAGTCCTTCTGGCCGGACGGGTAAGAGACCGTCTGCGGCGCACGACAGAATCAGTTTCCACGGAATAGCCCTCAGGAGCGCATGTAATTGAGTCACGCCCGCGCCCAGGACCTGGATACCTGGAAATGGCTTCCCGACGAAGCACGCACACAGCGACTCCTCGCAGGCAAGCCTGACCAATAGCATCGCGTACGGGCGGGGCAGTGTCAAGGAAAGACAGGGAAATCGAGCCGCTGGCGCGAACTGGAATTTGGCTGTGAGCGCCCTGCACCCGGTTACAGGAGTTGGGTTTTTCGCGGTGTTCGATCCGCAGCTTTACGCTGGCGGCTGTGCTGACGCGGTTGTTTGCCCGCTCGCCATCTTACGCAGGTAAATCACAAGGTTCCAGATTTCGTCCGGCTTGGCACGATCGCCTTCGGAAGGCATCTGACCCGTCCCCTTCTGGATGATGTAGAAGATTTCGCCGTCAGTGAGGCCCTTCAGCGAGGCGGGATCGCGATAGTCGCGCATGCTGAGCTTCTGATCGGTAGCAACATCGCCCTTGCCGTCGCCATGGTCGCCATGGCACATTGCACAGTCCCATCCATACATTTTTTTGGCGCGTGCCTGCGACTCAGGCGTCGGTTTCACCGGGTTCACCTTGTTTACATACTCGGCTGGAACGCTGGACCGCATCGGCGAGGCAGCCGGGGGCGTGGCTGGAGCCGGCGCGGCGTCCTGCGAGAAGGCCGGAACGCTCAAAAAGGCGAGCACCGGAAAGGCGAGAACCGGAACGATCAGAAAAGGCTTCAACATGGCAGCCTCCTGCAAATTACTGCGGGGAAATCCCGGCACCACTTTACGCCCGCTGAGCAACGATGTGATAGGTTTTTTTACGTTGCGGACGGTATTAACGTAATGCCGGCTGAACTTTTTGCGGTGATGCGGAGCAACCGCCGAGCAGCTTGGCGCGAGACTTCGTTACCGATCGGAGTTTCGCCAACCCACGTCTCAACAGCGAGACGTGGGGCAGCCATTTCCATGACGGTGCTAACGAAATCCTTGCGACAGGTCACTAGCAGCTTTGGCCAGCGTCGAGGCAAGATCCACCGGCCTGCGTCGTGTTTTAATGCGAGTAGCGCTCTTCCCCGACGGGGAACGCAAGGGCAAGACGGTTCCTGTCCGGTGGCAGAGGGCAGGTAGCGTAGGGAGTATAGGCGCAGGGAGGGTTCTGCAGCCGGTTGAAATCGAGGAGAATGCGTCCTGGCCGATTTAGCCCGTGATCGGGGAAATCGGTATAGAGGAAACGTCCCGCTCCGTAGCTGGTGGTTCGGCTGGTGGCATCACGCACGATGAAAAAGAGCTGCTTGTCTCCGGGATCTTCGAGGACAGGCTCCAGCTGGACGGTCTGGCCATCGAGGGTGAACTGTGCAAGCCCGGGCGCGGGCATTTCAATCGTGGTCCCGAGGATGGTGGGGATTTTCTCCTGGTGTGCGGGCACCCATGGAATCCACTGTGCGTCGACGCGGAAACGCGGGTCCGGCGCGTACCAGTGGAGGCCATGGAAATTGAGGCGGGTGGGGGCCTGCGAGTCCTTGACGCGAAGCGCGTAGCGGTCTCCGCGATGGATGACGATGAGGGTGAGGGTGCCCGCGGTCAGCACAGTGGGCTTGCCGTCGTCCCCGGCGAGCGTTATTGCGTGGGCTGGTTGGCCATCGACCAGCAACGCGGAAGGGAAGCCCTGCGGCGGCGCGGCCAGTCGTATCTGGTTGCCGCTGAGATTGAGGATGCCGAGATGCGCGGCGACCGGAGCGTCGAGGCGAATGCGATTGTCGGGTGCGGCGCCAAAGGAATTGTCTCCGGGTTGCAGCCAGTCGAGACCCACCAGCGTGAGCCAGCCATCGGGTGCGGAGAGATGTTGCGCGCGCAGTGCACGCCATGCAAGGAGATCGCTCTGCCAATCCGCAGTCTTTGCGAAGATGCGCGGATAGGCAACGACGACGGCAATGATCGCGACGACTACTGCGGCGAGTGCAGCGAGGCGAATGCGCTGGGGCGTATGGGCCATGGGATCAGGTTCTCCGGGAAAATATCCGCTACGGGCGGGGTCGATCGGAAATTGGGAATGGGTTGGGTGAGCGCGGAGTCAGCGACAATAGCGGTCGCTACAGGTGCCGAGAGATGGCTGCAGAACGCTCACCCGGACAGAGTAGCGCGGGGCGGAAGCGACGTCAAAAGTTGGCAATAACAAGAAATGTCAAAGTTTGTTATTATTGGAACAACAGCATATCGAGGAGGATTCGCCATGAACGTGTCACTCACGCCGGAGTTGGAGAAGTTTGTGCAGGACAAGGTCGAAGGCGGGCGGTATACGTCGGCGAGCGAGGTGGTGCGTGAGGCTCTACGGCTGCTGGAAAAGCAGGAGGAACGGCTGCGCGAGCGGGAGCAGGCGCTGAAGGCGTTTCAGGCAGAGCTGGACCGGAGGATTGCTGAGGCGGACGCGGGAAAAGTCATGGATGTGGAAGAGGCATTTGCCATGCTGCGTGCCAGAATAGCTGCCAAGCGCAAGAAACTGGCATGACCCGTTTCGTTATCACCGAATTGGCGACCGAGGACATTGGCCAAATCTGGGATTACATCGCAGCGGATAGCTCCGAGCAAGCCGATCAATTCATCGATCTGATCTACGCAGAGATTTTGCGAGTTGGATCTTCTCCTCGAATCGGTCACCGGCGCAGCGATGTTGCAGCCCAACCAACATTGTTGTTTTGGCCCGTTGGTCGATACCTGATCGTCTACAGAACCAATTCGGAAGAAACAGCGATACTGGCCGTCCTCCACGGCAGCCGGGATATTCCCGCGGTGCTCCGCGATCGAGAGCCGGACGAATAGCCGAAGCTACAATCACCTGAGTGTCCCTCACCTTTCAGATTCATCGGACCAGCGGCGCGGCGCGGCGTTCGACGCTGATGCTGCCGCATGGCGCGGTCGAGACGCCGGTGTTTATGCCGGTGGGGACGCAGGGGACGGTGAAGGCGATTCCGCAGCATCTGCTGGAAGAGCTGGACATCCAGATTCTGCTGGGCAATACCTACCATCTTTATCTGCGACCGGGGCATGAGGCGATCCGGCGGATGGGCGGGCTGCATCGGTTCATGAGCTGGGATCGGGCGATCCTGACCGACTCTGGGGGATTCCAGGTTTTCAGCCTGAGCGATTTGCGCAAAGTGAAGGAGGAAGGCGTTGCGTTCCGATCGCATATTGACGGCTCCTCGCACTTCTTCTCGCCCGAGCATTCGATGGATGTGCAGATCGCGCTGGGATCCGATATTGCCATGGCCTTCGATGAGTGCACGGAGTACCCGGCGGATTATGCGCGGGCGCGGGCGTCTCTGGACATGACGCTGGGCTGGGCGCGGCGAAGTCGCGAGCATTTTGAGACGCACAAGCACGAGAGGCCGTGGGCGCTCGACAGGGCACCGGGCACCGGGCACCGGGCACGAGACTTCGAAGGAGAGACGCCGAGTCTGTTCGGGATTGTGCAGGGTGGGATGTTTGCCGATTTGCGGCGGGAGTCGGCGGAACTGCTGGTTGAAATGGATTTTCCCGGATACGCCATTGGTGGTCTGAGCGTGGGAGAACCGCGCGAGCTGACTCGGGAGATGATCGCGACCACGCTGCCACTGCTGCCCGCGGACAAGCCACGCTATGTGATGGGCGTCGGCTATCCAGACGAAATTGTTGAGTATGCGCGCATGGGTGTGGACATGATGGACTGCGTGCTGCCGACGCGAGCGGCTCGGCATGGGCTTCTTTTTACCTCTGAAGGCCGGCTGAATATCAAGAATCGGCAGTATGCCGAAGATCAGGAACCGCCCGATCCGGCGTGCGGCTGCATGGTGTGCCGACGGTACAGCCGAGCGTATCTGCGTCATTTGATGGCGGCGCAGGAGCCGTTAGCCGGCGTGTTGAATACGCTTCACAACCTGGCGTTTTATCTGGAGACGATGAGGAAGGTGCGAGAGGAGATCGCGGCCGAGGCGGTGAGTCAGGAACCTGGACGGGATGGTCACGACCGGGGCGGTCAGGGGGTTGGGGAATCCATAAAGCGATGAAGGCCCGCGCGTTCGGCATGCTCGGCGAGCGCGGCATTGATGTCGAGAGCAAGGGCAAGAACCGCGCGGCCATCTTCTCCTGAAACGCGGGGCGCTGACCGGGTGCGCACGCAGTTGAGGAACGATTCGATCTCGAGTCGCAGAGGTTCGCCGGGCTTAACCTCGGGCTTCTCGATGTGCAGGCCCGGAAAGCCGGGGGCTGCGGCGGAAGCGGCTGCGGCGATCGTGGCTGCATAGGCGTGGGCCGCATCGGCATGCGCAGCGCGCGAGACGTCAATGATGAGCAAATCCTGGCGGGCGTAGTCGATGGAGACGTACTGATGCGGCTGAAAAAAGCGCAGCTTGCGGACTTTTTCCGTGCTGACGCGGCTGGCGGTGAAGTTGGCGACGCAGCCCGATTCGAACTCGATGCGGACGTTGGCGATGTCCACTTTGCGCGAGAGGATCGGCAGACCGACAGCGTGCAGCGAGTGGACCGGCGACTGGACGAGGCTGAGAACGATATCCAGGTCATGCACCATCAGATCGAGGACCACATCGACGTCGAGGGAACGGGGGCTGAAGATGCTGAGCCGATGGGCCTCGAAAAACATGGGGTGATTCAGGATGGGCAACGTAGCAATCACCCCTGGATTGAACCGCTCAAGGTGACCTGTTTGCAGAATGCACTTGTGCTGCGCTGCGAGATCGATAAGACGAGTGGCCTCGCCAACGCTGGTGGCAATGGGCTTCTCGACCAGAACATCGACGCCCGCGGCGAGCAGCGCATTGGCAACTTCAAAGTGAGCCGAAGTCGGAGTGGAGACTGAGGCGGCGCCAAAAGCGAGCTGACCCTCGGAACGCGCGACGAGGCATTCCTGCACGGAGGAGAAGACGGGCACGCCCCATTCCGTGGCAGCTGCGCCGGCCCGGACAAGATCGGGTTCGACAATAGCCGCCAGGCGAATCGGCGCGCCGCCATCTTCGAGCGCCCGATAAACGCGCAGATGATTGCGTCCGAAAACGCCGGCTCCGCAAACGAGTAAGCCGAGATGAGGCAAGCCAGGCAAGGGATTCAGCAGACGTTACGCCGGCTTGCCTTCCACCACGCGGAGGCAGCGAGCGTACAACTCCAGCAGATGGGTAACCTGTTCCTCCGGTTTGGGAGCGCCGCCCGCGACAAAACCGGTGGAGGGAGCGCTGGCGCGGCCAACGCCGGCGGTGGCGGCGACAAACTTCAGCAGATCGAGCGCGATGTCCTCGTTGCGCCGAGCGCCGTTGGCTGGGGCGGGGAGCGGATCCATGGAAATACCTCTGAAGGCGATGCTATCAAAGGCAGCGATGGATCATCACGCGCTCATATCTCCGAAATGCAGAGGCAGACGCGGCCCACGATCAGATCGGAGGGAGCCTCCTGAGAGGCGAGCTCGATGAGTTCGATGGGATAGGCGAGAGCGCGAGGCCGGAGCACGAGCCGGCTGGAGTCGAAAGTAACGTGACGGAAAAGCAACTGCGATCCGGCGCGCACGCCGTAGAGATTTGGAAATGGCGGTCGACAGGGGACGAGGGAGTTATAGTGCCGGTCGAGCACGACGATGGAGCCAATGCGGAGCACCGGATCCATGGGCAGTGCCTGGGCAGCGGTGATACGGACGCCAACGAATCGCTCCCAGCTGCGGCGGCTTACCGCGCGACGGGCGGGAAAGCTGGTGAGCCAGCCGGAAGGCAGATGAATGGTGTCCAGCACCGCTCGCGCGGCGATGAGTGGCGCGGTCATGGCGACGTTCTGGGAGACGATCGGCACGACGTCCAGGGATTCGCGCTCGACGTCTACGGAAGGCGGGAGGCGAGCGGGAGACAGGTCCTCCACGCCGATCGCCTGGGCCAGGAGGAGCCGGTCCATAGCCGGGAGACTCAGGCGGCGGCGGCGATGAAGAAAGTTGGAAATGTGTGCCTGGGCCAGGCCGGTCTGGCGGGCAAGCAGCGAACTACTGAGGACTCCCTGGTCGATCCGGCGCCACGTCTCGATCCGCAGGCGCTCGTGTAACTCGATGAATTTCATCTTTCAATTGTTTTCAGGGAGCTATACCGCCATTACTTCGGGTTTTGCAGAAAGAATCGCGATTTCGCGAAATCCGCAGGCAGCGGAGAAGACATCAGTACCCAGCTAACGCAAGACGACCGAATTGCTTCCCCCGGTAATTGATCGCATTGCTCCATGAAATTAGTGTCGGACTACTTGATCCGGGCAGACATAGTACTTTCGCTCGCCGCAGAACTCGGCGCGAGCAAGCTGTTGTCTCGGGTGAGTTTACGGATGCAGGAGGAGAATCACGATTCGGCTGGTTGATGTCAGCTCACGACAATAAGGATGGTTGAGACTGCCCATTTCGGGAGCGGCCAGGCCCAATCCTCAAAGCTCTGCGCGAGACAGAAAAAAAACGACTCGCGCGGACCGGTGAACTCTGGAGAACGACTGATGTATCTGCGAATCTTTCTTAAGGTGTGTGAGGGGTGCGGCGTGCTTTGGTTCCGCGCTCAGGATTGCCCGGAGGTTTACTGCCCGGGCTGCGCTCGAAAACTGCGGTGTCATCCACAGGTAAAGCGAACGCGCCGGCCCGGGCCCCGGGGACGTCACAGGATGGGTGTACTGGCTGGCGGGGGTGCGGCATGAGTGCGGCGCTCGCGATGCCCTGCATTGTGTCCACGGCAACAGCGGTGGCCGAAGCCCATTTGCCGGTTTGGCGGCCGAGGACTTTCGATGGCCTGGCTTTTTACAGGAAACACACGGTCGGTCTGCTGCGCCGCTACATGCAAACCTCCATGGAGATTGGTCGAGCACCCTGTGCGCTGCGGAACAACAACGCGATCTCGAACGCACGGGTCTCCCATTACCGGCTTCGGACCTTTGAGGACACCCTTATCTTTGTCCTTGATGTCGAGAAGTGCCTGGGGAAGCTCGACCGCCTCTCTCGGACCATCGTCGCGCGGGTGGCGCTGGAGGATTACACGCCCCCGGAAGCGGCGCTTCTGACCGGCGAAAGCGTGCGATCCGTTGCCCGCATCTACCACGACGCGCTCGACCGTCTGACCCGACTTTTTCTCGCTTATCGGCTGTTTGAGCCAAATGTGGAAAATTTGTCAAGAGGGAGCGCTGAAAACCGAAGTAATGACCCAACATAACAAAGCGGTTGCAAGCCAAATCCCGCGAAGAAAGTTGGCAGTTTTTTCGTCAGGAACTGGTATTCTTAACTTAATAGAGTCAAGAAAGAAAAAGGGGACACCCAACGGTGTCCCTTTTTCATTTGGTCCGAGTGGGCGAACATCGTGTGGAGACCCCTACGGGCACCTTGCCGGTTTCAGAAATGAGGAATATGCGGAACAACTACCCGATGAAGAGGATGCGCGCCTGCGCGCCGGTGTGGCGAGTGGCGATTGGGCTTATGGCGGTGGCGGTGCTTCCGCCCCGGGCAACCGCCCAGATAAACACTACGACCGTCCAGGGCACCGTCTATCGCGCCGACGGAACGGCGGCAAGCGGGACACTGCTGGTGAGTTGGTCCGCCTTTACAACTCCGCAGAACCAGGCAGTGGCCGCGGGAAATCTGAGCACCGCTATTGGCGCCGATGGATTCGTCAGCCTGAACCTGATGCCCAATGCCAACGCACTGCCAGCAGGAAGCTACTATTCGGCGGTTTATCACCTGAGCGATGGGACGGTGAACCAGCAATATTGGGTGGTTCCAGCATCGGCCACAGCGTCACTTGCGTCGGTGGAGGCCCAGCTGGAGCCCTCAACTGAAGCTGTGCAGCCGGTCTCGCAGGCGTACGTAAACAGCGCCATTTCATCCCTGGGCGGGTCGTTTCTGCCTCTGGCCGGCGGAACCCTCACCGGACCGCTGACACTGAACAGCGATCCGGCCGCAGCGAGCCAGGCGGCAACCAAGCATTATGCAGACCAGCTTGCAGCTGCGAACCTTCCCCTGGCCGGTGGAGTGCTGACCGGGCCGCTGACGGCACCCCAAATCAATGCGAGACAAATGGAAGGAGCCCTGTACGCGGACCAGTGGCAATCGGGATCCGGAAGCAACGATGGCATCGCAATGTCGCTGACGGAGTGCGCCGCCTACACCTACGCCTGCCAGGTGATTGCGCCGGCTCTGTATGCCCAGGCAGAGGCCCAGCCGTGGGGCGGTGCCGGTTCGATCGACTGTCAAACCTGTGCTCTCTCGGGTCCGTCGACAGGGCAGCCCATCGCCGGAGTAGTCGATTACCGTTACGGACCCCCGATGTGGTTCTTCAATTCAGCGGAACAGTACAACGACAATCGCCATTTCGCCAGCCCAACCTTCGGCATGAACACAACGAGCTGGGGCGCGGGACTTTACCCGCAATCGCCCAGCGGCCTCTGGGTGTTCAACAGGGGCCTGATGGGAGGGCGCAATTTCAGCCCCACTCCACCCAACGGAGATAAAGCCAATTTCAACGCGATGTATGTGCAGGCCCAGAAGTATACCGAGGTGCAGGATACCGGAAGCGTTTTCGAGGCGTCGTATGGGTACGGGAATGGAGACCTGGTTGGGCACCAGATTTACACGTTCAGCTATGGCGGTCCCAACACGAACGGCGACGAAGCCAATGAAGCGCATCGGGATTTCAGCGTCGAGGGCGGTGCAGTGTTTTCGGCGACCGCCAGTACGATCACTACGGGCGCGGACGGTTCAGAGACCATCACCACGACCGCGCCAACCAACAGCGGCACTCAGGGCGAAGGACGGCTGTTGATCGATCTGACGCAGGCGTACAACGCCGGATATATCAGCACTTATACGCCACCCAACTACACGCCTTCTTTTCTCCCCGAGATGACCTGCACTGGCTGTACGTGGGATTCGACCTTCGGCGATACAACGCAGACAACACTCACGGCGGCGATCCCTCAGGGGTCAACCAATTTGTTCCCGGAAAGCAACGTCGTTATCAGCGTTGCCTCGACGACAGGCTTTTCGGCAGGCCAGCGCGCGTGTATCTGGGACTTCGACTACGAATGCGAGAAGGTCACAGCGGTTGGGTCGGGGACGATCACACTGGCAACCGTCCGCAAGCCGCACCCTGTGTCTCCTCCAGCCTATATCACCACGGGCGGATTGACGGGCTATGGATTCCGCTCAGTGGCCGACGATGTTGTTCCCGGTAACACACTGGGTGTTCCTGTAGCGGCTACCGACTTCAATTCGACGATCAGCAAGATTTGGCCCATCGTGATGAACACGAGCGGTAATAATGCTTACCTGTTCATTGGAGCCAACGCGTTTCCGGGCGTCAGCGTGGCGGCTGGAGCACAGACTCGCATGTACACCCAGATGGGGTCGGGGGGAACCGTGACGCTGACGGTTGCGGGCGGTGTGGCGACCGCTTGCGCCGCCAGTGGGGGAACTGGCTATTCCGGGCAGGCAGAACTGTATGGCCAGATTCAGAATCCTCCGCAGGTCACGGTGACCGGGACTTACACGACTCCTCCGGTCGTCACGATCACCGGCGTCAGTGCGGGAGCGCTGAGTAGCTGCACCGCCACTCCCGGCAGCGGCGTGACGGTGGCGACGGCGACTGTGGTGCCGACCAACTCCTATGTCATTTACCCAGCGGCGAAGGTGTATCAGGTTTACGACGCCGCCAACGGCGCGGTGGATGGGACGTTCTACACGCAACCCTTCGCCGGAACGGTATCGAGAGGGGATTTGCTGTCTGAGCCGCACTACTTCATGCAGGAGACGAAGAATAAGCTGGCCGTTATCGGAACGCTCCTTCCTTCTCAGATCAACGGCAACTCTGTCCAGGACACATATATCACCGGCGTCTTTCAGGGCCAGGATCACCTTGCTACTTACTGGAACCAGGGTAGTCCAACGCTGTATGCGGGATTCCCAACCTCGAATCCTCAGATTCCAGGCACAGGGCAACTTCCGACTCCGGATGGTTTCCTGATTCAGGGGCCGTATGTTAATGACTTTGACATCGACACTCCGCCCTTTGGTACACAAGCAGGGTCTCGGGGCGCGGCGGTGTTGAATCTTGGCTGCGGGGGCATTCCCTGCGTGGCCTGGACGAACGGCTATAACATCGTCAAAGCACTTAACGCCGCGGGATGGAGTGACACGCTCCATTACACCCCGGCTACGAACGCGTGGCTGCTCACATCGGGAGCAACTCAATACGGCGGAGGCAATCCCGTGTGCAGCTATAGCTTCGGCGGAAGCGGCAATGGCCTTTCCGTCAGCTGTGGCGGATCCACCTCGAAATTCGATGCTTCAGGCAATCTTTCTGTGGCGGGACTGGTCCGGGCGCAGAGCGGTGTCACCGGAGCTACGATTAACGGCGAGATCACGGTGGACGGCGTAACTTATACAACGCTCGCTGCCGCGTGGAATGCCGCGGTCAGTCAGGCTAACGCAAGCGGTCAGAATCAGACCGTACGGCTTGGCCCGGGAACTTTTCCTGTAACCGCAACGCTGGCTGAACCTGCCAACGGCGCGTGCGTGAGCGTGCTGGGCTCGGCCGGAACTACCGTGAATGCCGACAGCACGCAGATCGCAACCACGCTGACGGTACCCGTTTTGCTGAATGGCGACATCTTCTATCTTGGCAACGGGGTGCAGGCGCAGGGTTGCACCTTCAAGGACCTGAACATTTTGGCCGGCGGCAACGCTGCGCATGGCTTCGAGCTGCAATGGTTCCGCGGTGTGCTGATCGATAACGTGACGGTGAACGACACCACGGCTGAGGGCATTCTGCTGGGCGAAGAGAATACTGCGACAGGCCATCAGGCTAACTTCCTGCTGCGCAACGTGACGGTAAGCTACAGCAGCGCCGCATTCACGCCCGCAAATCGCTCGCCGTACGGCATTCATTTGCTCAAGACGGCCATCGACAGCCACCTGGATGACATCGTCGTGCGAAACGCGCAGACCGCGGCCGTCTACAACGAAGGCACCGGGAATACCGGTTATCTGATCCACGGATTCGGTTATCCCTACACCTGCTCCAGCGGTCCATGCGTGAACAACGCATCGTCGGGGTCAGCCGCGAATGCGTCGTACGCGACAAATTATGTTGTCTACGATACCGGCGGCTCGGGCAGCACATGGACAGACACTTACGTTGACAGCCCGGCCATCGCAGGCTTCTATATTGGGGCCAATGGCGTCGAGATTCATGGCGGCCATATCCAATGGCCCGATGTGACCAGCTTCCCCGCGGCTAACCTGGCCTATGTCGCTTCGAATGTCAGCAATAATCTGCTGATTGCCGATGTGGACTGTCTGGAGATGGCAAGCGGGGTGAACTGGATTACCTATGCCGGGTCGTCGGGGAACCCGCCGACTTACTCGAGCGTCCATCATCTTACTGGTTGTGGTAATTACTATCAGGCGCTTGAGGATGCTGAAGTTACAGGTTTCTCCAGCGGCGGCGCGAATATCAATGACCCAAGCAGCGCGGTGCCGCGGGTGTGGTCGACTCCTGTAGCGGCGGCGGCGAGTTACCCAGCGTATTCGGCGCAGATGTATACCGGCTACCAGGGCGATGCATTCCAGGCGCACTTTTCCGGAGTAAACCCCTTCTTCAACATCACGTATCAGGGGACGATTCGGTCGAGCGGAGGGATCGCGCTGAGCACCATCATCAACAC
>PMSS01000149.1 GCA_003167515.1 Acidobacterium sp.
AGAATCGCTGTATCTACTGCAACATTCGCATAGACGAAGAGGTTCGAGCCACAAAGGATCATTTAGTGCCCGTGACCTACGGCGGCACAGACTGGGCTCTGAATATCGTCTTGGCTTGCCTACGCTGCAACGCTCGGCGGGGCAACATTCCATTTCGCACCTATTGCAGGCTACTCAGTCCCGCGCAGAACCGCAGAATCCTGAAGTCTCTGGGCAGACGGCTTGCCGCGCTTGACCTAGACGCACTACCAGAGGGAGCGTTCGCTGCCTTCTGCGATGGCGTCGCCGGGCACCAGCGTGGGCACGGACGTTTTCGGCTCATCCTGCGTGAATCTGCTGTGGCGNNACATGCTCCGCCCCCCGCCGCATCGATCCCCGACCGGTCACGCGAACCTCGCGTTCACCTTGTCTCTGACCGTCTCATGCCGGGCGGGCTCATGCCAGGCGGGTTTCAGGTACCGGATAGTGCTCTCCAGGTTCGTGGACCATCCATGCCTGAACCGTGCGAAGGTCTACGCCTTGATGGTTGGGGCGTGGGGATTCGAATTCCCGGGCCGGTACCTGCGAATGAAGGCGCCAAAGCGATTGCGCATCATGCCAGGGAGTGCTTGACGTAAGGTGTCCATTGGAGTAGATACGGACTGTGCAGACTGTCGTCGAGACGCCTTCGTGGCTGAAAGCGGCCAAGAGGGAGCGCAACGAACTGGCGAAGCGTGCAGATGACATTTTTGAGAGATACAGAGGGAAGCCATGAGCGCAATGTTTGACGATATGATGACGGGCCTGGATGAAGTGGAGGCTTTTCTCGCCGGCGAGAAGGCTGGCTATAAGGTCAGCCTTCCCGCGGAAATCGATGTGAAGAGCATTCGGCAGCGGCTGGATATGACGCAGGCCCGCTTCGCCGAGGTGTTTGGCTTCAGTCTGGATGCGGTGAAGCACTGGGAGGGCGGGCGGCGGACTCCGGAAGCTGCGGCGCGGGCGTTCCTGAAGGTAATTGCGAAGAATCCCGGCGCTGTTTTGACGGCTTTGCATCCGGCGACAGCGGCGCGGAAGCGGCTCCAGGCCACGAGAGCGCCGACGAAGCGGTCACGGCGGACTTCGCCGGGAGGAGGAAAACATCCGGTACGGGTCAGGAATGGGGCGCGTGGCCGAGTGACTGCGCAGGCGAAGTAAAGGACAAGGCTGGCAGACTGTGAATGATCGTGGCGGAGGGATTCGAACCCCCGACCCTCTGCTCCCAAGCAGATTCAGTGCCAGACTGCGCTACGCCCCGATGGTTAAATTGTAGGGTAGGGCACGCTGCCAGAGGGCGTCCGGCAGCATGCGGAACCCGGGCCTAAAGGCCCCATTTAATGGCGCTTGTTTCCCCGGCCTGAAGGCCGGGGCTTTTACCGTCGTGCCGCATACGCGGCGAGCGAACCGCAGGTCCTTCGACTCGCGTCTGAATTGTTTGTTGCGCCAAAGGCGGCGCAACGATTCGGATGCTTCGCTCTGGATGACATTCTCTTTTTTTGACACGGGTATTGGTGGTGCGAGCTGGATTATCGTGGTGCGAGCTGCGTTCTTGCGACCGCGACGTTGTTGGAGGCCCGGGGCTGAAGCCCTCTCTGTCCGGGCCTTTGTCCACGGCCTGAAGGCCCCATTCGACTCGCCTCACGCTGCTCGGCATTCGCTCAGGTCAGGCTGTGGCTTTCACCGTTGCCTCGCTTCCGCGAGGTCCGCTTCGCGCCGAGTTATGAAGCGTAGGAGGCAGGGCTCGTGGAATCCCACTGAAGTCGTGCCCCTTCAAAACAGACGGCAGGAGTTAAAACCCACTTCATTTGGCGACGCCGTTGCGAACCGATATTTATCTGTTCCATTGGCGGCGATCTGGAGATATCAATGCGGCTTGGTCCGAACGCAAGCGCTCTACCAGACACGGCAGGTTTTTTCCGGATACATCGGTTGGCCCCTGGTGCAGCCGAACGCGTTACCGAATTCGTCGAAGTTCTGCACAGATCCATTGGTGCGCCAGCGGCCGGGCGAGTGCGGATCCGTAAGAGCAGACTGGCGAGCTGAGGAGTCACTCTGGTTCTGGCACCAGACCTGCCCCCAGGCGATGAAATACCGCTGCGCCTCGGTGTAGCCATCGATCTTGTCGTTGATGGATTTGCCCTCGGCGGCGAGGGTATCGAGCAGAGCCATCCAAGCGATCCGCAATCCGCCATTGTCCGCGGTGTTTTCACCCAGGGTGAGCTTGCCATTGAGATGCAGTGCGGGCGTGTCGCCCTGCGCGGGAGCAGCCTCAAAGCCGTTGTATTCGTTCACTTGGCAATCGGTGCGTTCGTTGAAGGCCTTGCGGTCCTCGGGGGTCTGCCACTCGCGCAGGTTTCCCTTGCCGTCGTACTTCGATCCCTGATCGTCGAAGCCATGGGTGATCTCGTGACCGATGCCGACGCCGATGCCGCCGAAGTTCACGGCTGGGTCGCTGGCGAAGTCGAAGAAGGGCGGTTGGAGACCGCCGGCGGGAAAGTTGATGTCGTTGTTCGACGCGCTGTAGTACGCGTCGACCGTCGGCGGAGTCATGCGCCACTCCTTCTCGTCCACAGGATTGCCGAGTTTGTTGAGGTTGTAATTGCGAGCGAAGACGGCCTCGCGTTGGGCGTCGCCGAGCAGATCGTCACGGCTGACTTGGAGAGCGGAGTAATCGCGCCAGTGCTCGGGGTAGCCGATCTTGTTGCGGATCATCGACAGCTTTTCTTGAGCAGCTTTTTTCGTTTCGTCGCTCATCCAGGGCAGCGTTTTGATGTCGTCGCCAAGCGCCTTTTCAAGCGCCGCCACAAGTTGATCCATGCTTGCCTTCGCAGCAGGCGGGAAGTTCTGTTTCACCCACTCCTGGCCGACGGCTTCGCCCAGCGCGCGATCCGTCATCGCGGTGCATTCCTTCCACCGCGGGGTAGGTTCTTTTTGACCCTGAAGCGTTCTTACGAAGAAGCTGAAGTTCTCATCGTAGAAGGGCCTGGGTAAGCCGGTGGCCGATCCGTGCAGAGTGTGCCAGCGCAGGTACGACTTCCACGCATCCACCGGCTCTTTGGCAATCAGATCGTTCAGATCTTTGAAGAAGTCAGGCGTGGCAACATTGAGCGTTTCAAACGGCCGCACCTTGATGTCTTTGAAGTAGACGCTGAAGTCGTAATCGGGAGCGAGCTTTTCGAAATCGGCAACGGTGTAGATGTGGTAGCGCTTCTCGGGATTGCGCAGGTCGGTGTGATCGGTAGACGCCGCCGCCAGTGCAGTCTCAATCTCCATCACCGCAGCGGCCTCTTTGGCGGCCTCGTCGATCGAATCGCCTGCAAGCGCGAACATCTTCGTCATGTGCTCCACATACTGTTTGCGAATCTCCGTGAAGCGCATTGTGTCCTTGATGTAGTAATCGCGATCCGGCAAGGAGAGGCCGCTCTGGCCGATTTCTGCAATCTGCTTCGAGGAATCCTTCGCATCCTGCACAACGCTGAATCGGTAAAGCGGTGCGGGGCTGCCCTCCGCGGCAAGCCTGCCAACCAGCGCGGAGAGCTGGTGCGCATCCTTGAGATCCGCGATCTGCCTGAAAGCGGGGTCAAGCGGTTGGAGGCCCTTCTTATCGACAAGGTCGGTATTCATGCAGGCTGCAAAGTAGTCCCCGTACTGCCGCTCCAGCGGCGTCTTCGGATCTCTGGCCGCCGCGTCAAGTTCCTGCCAAAGCAGGTAGCGGTTGCGCTCTTCGACTTGTGTAAAAGACCGATCCCAGAGTGCCTGGTCCGCAGGGAGGGGGTTTTCTTTGACCCAGTTGCCGCATGCGTACTGGTACAAGTCCACACAGGGGTCGGCTGTCTTGTCGATCGCGGAGAGATCGAAGCTCTTGATGGACTTCGGAGGGGTGGGCTGGGCATTAGCAGACGCCGCGACTGAAACCGCGGCCAGGAATGTAGGTGCAAGCAACAGAGAAGAGACGGGGCGGCGACGGGTCATTTTGTGTCCTCTACACTCCGATTGTTTCCGGGGCGTCTCATTGCTTTCCACCTGGGAATGGATGAAGTGTTAGGCGATCCACGACTGAGGTTAAAGCACCCGTCGCAAAGGATACCCCAGATCAGGACGGGATGAAATCCGCTTGAAAAGGTGCTTTCGACTCTTGCAGGGAGAAGTTTTACGGAATGAACCGCTACAAAATCATCGACACCAGTCTAGCGATGAAAAGCAGATGCGTGACCGGAACCGGCCATATCGCTCGAAATATCTATACTTTACGATGGTCGGGGCGGAGGGATTCGAACCCCCGACCCTCTGCTCCCAAAGCAGATGCGCTACCAGACTGCGCTACGCCCCGACTGATCAAATTGTAGCGTAGGGGGAGCGCGATTCCGACAGCGTTCAGCGCTCAGCGTCCAACGTTCAAACAAGCGATCGGGCGCCAGCGGCAGGTGGAAACGCGAGGTCTCTTGCCTCGCTTTGTCTGGCTGAGCGCGAGTTCAGAATCGGTGGGCGATCCAGAGGACGATGATCAGGAGAACGACGAGCGGCGCGGCGAGGATCGCGAGTACTGTGGCGAGAAGGCTGAGGAGGAAGGCGTAGTCCCGCCAGGTGTGACGGTGGGGTTGGCGGAGGTGGCGCGTCATCAGCTTATAGTTGCGGCGGTTGGCTTTCCAGGCAATGTCGAAGATGTCGCCGAAGAGGGGGATGGAACCGATGAGGACTTCGAGACCGAGGTTGACCATCATGCGGACGAGGGTGATGTAGGGGACGCCGCGAATCCACGCAGCGAAGACGAGGACGAACGAGGCGATGCCGGCGAGAATGTCGCCGAGGCCGGGGATGAGTCCGATGAGGCCGTCGAGGCCGATGCGGATCGGCGTGAAGGGGATGTGGAACCAGTCATCGAGCAGGTGGGCGTAGAGGTCGAGATTTTCGTCGGAGAAGAGGCGCTCGGCGCGCTGGCGGAGGGTGAGCGCTGAGGTGGGCGCAGGCGCTGTTGCGGGCGGCAAAATCTCGGGCGTTGCGGGCTGTTTTGTGGGGTCGGGCATGAGGTTTGGCGCTGCGTTGCGGCGCGATTGGGCTGTGGGGCCAATGCTACAATCAGGGTTGGCATGGCGGCTATAGTTCAGCGGCAGAACGCCTGACTGTGGCTCAGGATGTCGTGGGTTCGATCCCCACTAGCCGCCCCAGCTGTTGGCCTTTCGGGCGCTTCGCGCGGCGTTACTCCCATGACAAACCAGCCAGAGCAAGGTGCAAACAGCCGGGTGTATGTCGGCTGTTCGGGGTGGGCTTATCCGACGTGGAAGCCGGCGTTTTATCCGGAGAAGCTGGCGTCGAAGAAGTTTCTGGAGTACTACGCGACGCGGCTGAATTCGGTTGAAGTGAACTACACCTTCCGGAGTTTTCCGCGGCGAACGGCGATTGACGCGTGGCTGGCGCAGACAGGTCCGGATTTTCGATTTTCATTTAAGGCACCGCAGAGGATTACGCATTTTCAGCGGCTGCAGGATTGCGGGCCGACGCTGGAGGCGTTTGCCGGGGCTCTGCAGCCGGTGGGCGATGCTGGACGGCTGGGGCTGGTTCTGTTTCAGCTCCCACCGAATTTCAAGGCTGATGAAGGACGGCTGGCGCAGTTTCTGGCCGATGCGAAGGCGTGCCGGTTTCGGACGGCGTTTGAGTTTCGGCATGAGTCGTGGTTCGATGCTGCGATTTATCGGCTGCTGGAGCGGCATGAGGCCGCGCTGTGTGTGGCCGAGAGCGATGAGCTGGAGACCCCTGACGTGGCGACGGCGCCTTTCTCCTGTTATCGGCGGCGGAAGACGGAGTATTCCGAGGCGCAGCTGGCGGAGATCACTGGGGGATTGAAGGAGCGCGCCGGGCGCGGCGATGTGTTCGCTTACTTCAAGCATGAAGAGGAGCCGACGGGAGCGTTGTGGGCGGCTTCTGTGCTGGCGGCTGTTACAGTTCCGGGCCGCGGCGGTGCTTCGTGACGGCATTTGTGCCGGCGACTGTTACTGAGAAGGTGGAGTGGCTGACGGAATTTGTTCCGAGGCGATGGTTGCGCAATGGCCATCTGCAGACGCTGGCGGGCAATTTTCTGCCGCGGCGGCTGACGCTGCCGGAGCCGGAGCCGCTTCTTGTGGAAGTGGAAGGGCCGGTGAGCGGCTATGGGCCGAGCCAGGTGCTGTGCCACTGTCACTGGCAGCCGCGCGAGGTGCGGAGCCGGCGGCTCACGGTCGTTCTGGTGCATGGGCTGGAGGGGTCGTCAAGTTCGCAATACATCGTGGGCAACGCGGCGCGCGCTCTGGCCGCGGGGCTGAACGTGGTGCGGATGAATATG
>PMSS01000498.1 GCA_003167515.1 Acidobacterium sp.
TCGCGAAGGCACAGGGCTGGGATTATCGATTACGAAGGAGCTGGTGCAGATGCACGGCGGGTGGATGGAGGTGGAGAGCACGCCGGGCGAGGGCAGCCGCTTTACCTTCACGCTTCCCATCGCTGCGCCGGGGTTGTAGGATGGCTGCATCATTTCCCCGGAGATCCATCGAAATTTGAAGAAAAGCACCTGTGTTCGAGGCCGACGGAGCTGAGTGGGTACGATGTCGACATCTCCAGAGAAACCTCTGATCCTGATTGCGGATGACCGGCCGAGCAGCCGCGAACTGCTGCGCCTGGTGCTGGAGCACGCCGGATACGCTGTGATAGAAGCCGAGGATGGCGAAGAAGCTCTGGATCGGGCGCGCGACGGGAATCCGGATTTGATCCTGCTCGATCTGCAGATGCCGGGTCTCGACGGCTACGGAGTACTGGCTGCGTTGCGGGGCGAGGCGCGCTTTCGGAATCTACCGGTGCTCGCGCTGACGGCCAGCGCCATGCGCGGGGATCGCGAGAGAATTATGGACGCGGGGTTCACCGATTACCTGGCCAAACCCGCGGGGCCCGAGGTTTTGCGCGAGACCGTGGCGCGGATGTTGCGTGAATCGGCGGCGCAATCTTTGGAGCGGGAAGAGACGGCGTGAGCTGATCGGTCCGATAGCTACAGCAAGCCATACTTCTTCATTTTGTAGCGGAGGGCGTCACGGCCGATGCCCAGAGCCCGTGCTGCATGGGACTGGTTGCCCTGCGCCTTTTCGAGCGCGCTGACCACCAGCTGGCGTTCGTGCTCGGCCAGGGAGGCGTCTTCCTGGAGTGTGGAAGGCTGATCAGGCGATCTGGGGATCGCATCGCTGGAGAGGGTCGACGGCTCTGCCAGCAGCGCGGCCGGCAAGTCGGCGACGTCGATTTCGTCACTCTCCGCCATCATCGAGGCGTGGCCGATGGCATTTTCCAGCTCACGTACGTTGCCTGGCCAGTTGTGACGCTCGAGCACGAGACGTGTGCGGGGTGAGACGCCGCGAATGGTCTTGCCGTACTGTTGCCCAAAGCGCTCGACGAAGTGACGAATGAGGAGGGGTAGGTCCTCTCTGCGTTCGGCGAGAGAAGGAACAGGGATCTCGACCATGGCGAGGCGGTAGTAGAGGTCCTCGCGAAAGAGGCGGTCGGCGACTGCCTGGCGCAGGTTGCGGTGGGTCGCGGCGATAACGCGCACGTTCACCTTGCGCGTCTGGAGCGAGCCGACGCGTTGGATTTCCTGGTTCTGCAGCGCGCGCAGCAACTTGGCCTGGGTGGCGATGGGCATGTCGCCGATTTCATCGAGAAACAGCGTGCCGTCGGTGGCGGCTTCGAAGAGACCGGGCTTGTCGCGATCTGCGCCCGTGAAGGCGCCGCGCACGTGGCCGAAGAGTTCGCTTTCGAATAGCGTCTCGACGACTGCGGAGCAATTGAGGACGACGTATTGGCCTTTTACGCCACTGCGCGCGTGCAGGGCGCGGGCGACCAGGTCCTTGCCGGTGCCGGTGGCTCCCTGGATGAGGGCTGACCGGTAATGCGGGGCAATGCGGCGGATGCGCGCGAACATCTCCGCCATTTTTAGGCTGGCGCCGATCAGGCCTTCGAATTCGGCGTCTGAGCCGAGTTGCTGGCGACGGCGGGTGTCTTCAATGAGCCGGCCGACCCGTTCGCGGAGGATGGGCAGGCGGATGGGCTTCTCGAGGTAATCGGCCGCTCCGTTGCGAATCGCCTGGACGGCGGTTTCGGTTGTATAGTGCGCGGTCATCAGCACGACATCGGTGGTGGGGGCGAATTCCATGATGCGGTTGAGGACGTCGAGGCCGGTCATCTCCGGCATGACCAGGTCGGTCAGCACCAGCTGGGGATGGTGGCGGCGCACCAGCTCCAGAGCCTCACTGGGACGCGAGGCAGTATGGATTACGACTCCTTCCTGAGCCAGGGCGGTCGAGAGCAGGTCGAGACTGCCGGCATTGTCGTCGAGAATGACGATGGAGATATCCATACGCAAGGTGCAGCGTTCAGGCTACAGAGTACAGGAGCGGATCAGCCAGGAAACGGTCAGCTCAGGCCCGGTCAGCTAAGGTGCGGTCAGCTCGGGGCCGGGCAGCTAAAGTGCGGTCAGCGAGGAAACGGGCAGTGAAAGCCGGTAGACTGACCGGTGGCGCGGAACCTCTACATTTTGGCGGGAGTGCTGCTGCTGTTTGCGGCGGTTTCGTTCGTGATGGCGATGACGTCGGGGCGGATGCAGCCTGCGCTGCCTGCAAACGGTACGCTGTGGAAGACGACGGCGCTGTTCCTGACTGTGGGCGGGCTGATTGTCGCGCTGCTGGGGGTGATGACCGCGATGTTCGAGCAGGTCGACCGGCGCAACGAGGAGCAGAGGATGAGGCGGCGGGGACGGGACGGGTCGGGAACGGGCGACAGATAAAATAGAAACGAGAGCAGCATTCCGTATTCGGAAAGCTATCAGAAACTATGTATGAAGTGACAGTAGAGCGCGGATTTTCGTCGGGACATTATCTCCGCAACTACAAGGGGAAGTGCGAGAACCCGCATGGGCATAACTACAAGGTGCGGATCACGCTGTGCGGCGACGCACTGGACGCGGCGGGCTTATTACTCGACTTTCGGGATCTGAAACAGGTGATGCGGCCGGTGATCGAGCGAATAGACCATCAGATGCTGAACGATATCGAGCCTTTTACGAAGATCAATCCTTCGGCCGAAAACCTTGCTCGATATTTCTACGATGAGACCAATCGCCAGTTGAGCCAGATGACAAGCGGACGCGTGCGGGTGAAAGACTGCACGATCTTCGAGACGGACACCACGACTGCGACGTATTACGAGTAGCGACGCTTGTATCTGATCGAAATTTACAAGTCCATACAGGGCGAGTCCAGTTTCGCCGGGCTGCCTTGCATCTTTGTGCGGCTCGCGGGGTGTAATCTGCGCTGCGCGTGGTGCGATTCGGAATATACGTTCACCGGCGGTTACAAATTAAGCGAAGATCAGGTGACAGCGGAGATCGAGAAGCTGGCGCCAGTGAAGCTGATTGAGTTCACGGGTGGGGAACCGATGTTGCAGGAGCGGGAGCTGGTTCCGCTGATGGAGCGGCTGCTGCGCGCCGGGTACGAGCTGATGATCGAAACCAGCGGAGAGCGGTTGCTCGAGGCGGTGCCCCGCGGCGTACACAAGATTGTGGATGTTAAATGCCCTGCCTCGGGCGAGGCGGGCAGCTTCCGGATCGCGAATCTCGACTGCCTGACGGAACGCGACGAGGTGAAGTTTGTGATTACGAACCGCGACGATTACGTATTTGCGCGCGATTTCATTCGGGAGAACAAGCTGGAGACGCGGGCGGGGCAGGTTCTGCTTTCTCCGGCATTCTCCAAAACGCCTTCGGTGCACCGCAGCACAGAGAATTGTCTGCTCGATCCTCGGGAGCTGGTGGATTGGATGCTGGCCGATGGAGTTCCCGCGCGGCTGAGCCTGCAGATTCACAAATACGTGTGGGAGCCGCAAAAGAAGGGCGTTTGAGCGCATTGCGGAGGCGGTCGAGCTTGCTGTGACGATTGCTCCCATCGCGGTCCCGCGTTACTCTCAGCTTTGTGATCCCCGAGCTGCGCCATGATTTCAACCACCGCTTTCGCCCCGAAGTGTTTCGGTCGATGCTGGATGGGCTCGACGCGGTTGCGCGCACCCACGTTGGGTTTCCCGTCGCCGAAACGCCTTGCTTTTTCCCGCAGTCGCTGCTCGATGAGATGGCCCGCATCGGCATCGACCTTACCCTCCAGTTGGTCTGCGACCCCAAATACCTTGCCCGCTCGCTTGCGGCAATTCCTGAACCCTGGCGCGCAGCGTCGCAGACCGATCATCCCCACTTCCTGACCGCTGACTTCGGGCTGGTGAGGGAAGAGGATGGCCGGCTCGCGCCACGGCTGGTCGAGATGCAGGCTTTCCCCTCCGTCTTCGGGTTCCAGTGGGCGCTCAGCGAGGCGTACCGGTCCGCCTTTTCGCTGGATGGTTCACTTCGGTATCTTCTGGGCGGGCTCGACGAGGCTGGCTTCTGGAAGCTCCTCGGCAGTACCATCGTCGCCGGACACGATCCCGAGACCGTCGTCCTTATCGACGTCGATCCTGCCGGCCAAAAAACCCTGCCCGACTTCCATATCACGGCTGATCGGCTCGGTATCAAGATCGTCGACATCGCTGACGTCCAACCGGTTTCCGCGACAGCCACGTCGCGTGGCCGGCGGCTTCGTAGTCTCGCCTATCGCAAGGCCGGCAGGCTGTACCCGATTCGTCGCATTTACAACCGCGCCATCGTCGACGAGCTGGTGGGGAAGCAAATTCGCCTCCGTTTCGATTACCGCGAGGCGTTCGACGTCGAGTGGGCCGGCCACCCCAACTGGTACTTCCACGTCAGCAAATTTTCACTGCCCTGGCTGCATCATCCGGCCGTCCCGCCTGCTGTCTTCCTGGACGACTGGTTCCGTCCCCCGGCCGGGGAGAACCTGCCGAACCTCCGGGATCGTCTGCCGGAGGATCGTAACCGGCTGATCCTCAAGCCGCTATACTCGTTTGCGGGGCAGGGAATCGTTTTTGCACCGACGGACGAACAGCTGGCGGCCATACCTTTGGACCGTCGGGCCGATTACCTCCTGCAGGAGCGGGTCACCTTCGTACCCGTCATCGATACCCCCGTTGGTCCCACCCAGGCAGAGGTCCGCATCCTATATGTATGGCCGGATGAGACAGGGCCGGTGGGGGGCAAACTGACCCCGCTGATCTCGCTGGTGCGCCTTGGGCGGGGGCTCATGATGGGGGTCGACCACAATCGGGAACAGTCGTGGGTAGGGGCTTCGGCGGCGTTTTTTGGCGTTTGATGGTTTTTTGGGTTCAGCGGGGGAAATCTACCACAAATCCTGCGGTTCCCACAGAAGAGACCGATCCTGCCCCATTTTGGTCATTGCAGGGGATAATTTCCTCGTTTACAAATGGAATCGAAGATGTAAACTTTGGTAATTGGCCAGCGCCGGGGTTTGCGGGTACTGTAGGGATGAATCACAGGAGAGTCCATCATGGAGACTGCGGTTTGTTCTTCTCCTGGAACCCGTAACTGGCGCCCTTACCGTGGCGCAGTCCGCTATCCGTTGCAGTTGCGGGTGACTGTACTCGCCGAAGGCCAGGCTTATGAAGCGCTCACCGAAAGCTTTTCCGCCAGCGGAGTTCTATTGCGCCTGCGGCAACCACTTCGGGAAGGGCAGCAGATTGAGTTTCTTGTGGAGATTCCAGCGGGAACGCTGGAGTTCTCTGTGACTGCGGCGGTGCATTGCTCTGGAAGAATTGTCCGTTCTTATTGGAATGAAGGTCAGCCATACGCCGCTGCTGTAATTGACGAATACAGGTTCCAGTAGTTCGGACACAGAATTCTTATGACGCACATCAACGGAAACGGCACCAGTGTAGCTCCTCAGGCAGCACAACCCAGCCCTGAGGTTCGAGTGATACTCGCTGACTCGCAGGCGATCTATCGGGTAGGTATGCGCAAGGTCTTCGGACCGGACTCCGGCGTGTCGGTCGTCGCCGAGGCGGATAACCTGCAGTCACTCCAGGACACTGTGCAACGGACGCCTGCCGACGTCTTGCTGCTCGAAGGCGCCATGATCACCGGCACTGCGAATGCCGTTCCGGCCGTTGTGCGGCTGGCTCCGGATCTGAAAATCATCGTGCAGTCGGCGTCCAACGAGGAGTCGCATACAGTCGACTTATATCGTCGCGGAGTCCGTGGCATCATTCCCCGTTCCATCTCTCCTGATCTGCTGATCAAGTGTGTGCGTAAAATTGCGGCCGGGGAAACCTGGATCGACAATCAATCGGTCACGTGGGTGATCGAGGCGTATCGCTCGCAAGCCGGCAACCTGTCGAATCCGCGCAATCAGCCCCGCCTTAATCAAAAGGAAATGCTCATCATTGCGGGCATCACGCAGGGCAAGCGCAACAAGGAGATCGCCTACCAGCTTGGCACCACCGAGCAGGTGGTCAAGAATTACCTGCGCAAGATTTACGATAAACTGGGTGTGTCGGACCGGCTCGAGCTGGCTCTCTACTGCCTGCATCATCAGCTGCACAAGAACGCCGCCGAGGCCGACACGCGCCCGCTCGAAATCCCCGCTCCCGCTCAGCCATAGAGGGAGATTCCAGGCCCAGCTTTGGCCGTTCTCAGGCTCGCTTAGCCTTGTCGCGCCGCGCTTCGTCCGTCGTCGTTTTCTCCTCGACAACCGATTGGAGATCATGTTGCGGGGGCGCGACCGAGTTGGGCATGACAGTCGCAAATCCCACGAACCGTCCGTTACGGTGAACCTCGTACCGGACGCAACCGGGGCGCCGCTCGACGATCCTGAGCCAAAGCTCCGGCCAGGTCCAGCGGTCCATCAGTTTGCTGAGCTGCGCTTCGAGGATCCGCGCGGCGGCGACTGCTTCCCCGAAGTTGAGGACCGGTTGTCCATCCTTGTCGAATGGATAGCGATAGTACGACACATCCGCCATCGAGTATTTTCTCCAGCCATCTCTATCTTTCGGGACACAGTCGACCCCGTCACTTCCCCGTTGGTGTTTCGCGATAACAACTTGGTAATGGCGGAGGGGACTCTGCGGAGGGTGACCAGGACGGATGACAATATCCGCAAACGGCCGGTTCCGGGAGGAGAGCCGTGATCGAAAGCCAGATCGAAACCCAGGATGAGCGCGGAGGAGACTAGGAGAACTTTGCGCCCGGCCGGGATGGAATGTGTGCTGCAGCGCTGGTGTGATGGATCTCACAGTGGGGCGCGCGGTGCGAGGGTACTTTCGACAGTACTGGGGCCAAATTACTTCTTTGTAATGGTGCGGAGTCATGCCTGGCCGTAGCGTTGCAGGCAGGATTCCAGTCAGGGTGGGCAGTATGAATCGCAGAAAGTTTCTAAGAGGTTCGGGGTTGGCCGCGGCGGCGTGTGCTCTGGGCGGTGTTCAGGCGCGCGCGCAGGAGATCGAGCGGCCAGTGAAGGCGGCATCGGGCAGCTTCACGTTTGCGTTTTTCGCCGACGTGCACATCGAGCCGGAGATAGATGCGCCGCAGGGGACACAGCTGGCGATGGACATCATCAACGCGTCGGATGCGGAGTTTGCGATTTGCGGTGGGGATCACGTATACGATGCGCTGAAAGTACACAAGGAACGGATTATCGATCAGTACCAGCTGTATGCGGAGGCGGAGAAAACGCTGCGCATGCCGGTTTGGCACGTGCTGGGAAATCATGACGTAGCTGGACTCGAGACGGACATGAGTTCGCACGACGCGATTTTTGGCAAGGCGATGTTTGAGAAGGTGTTTAACACGCCGACCTACTATTCGTTCCAGCACAAGGGCGTGGATTTTATCGTTCTGGATTCGATCCTGGTGAAGGGACGAGACTGGTATCCGGAAATCGATCTGAGACAAATGGCGTGGCTCGAACGGGTGCTCGCGGCAAACGCGGGGACTCCATCGATTGTGATCAGTCACGTGCCTCTGGCGACAAGCATGGCGAGTTATGGGCCGGGGTCGAACAGCAAGGTCTACGAACCGGTATCCAACGGAAATGCGATCATTCCGATGCTGGAAAAGTACAACGTGATGGCGCTGCTGCAGGGGCACACGCACATCGTGGAGGATGTGCGGCATCACGAAATCCAGTACCTGACCGGGGGCGCGGTGTGCGGCAACTGGTGGCGAGGGGCGCAGTTTGGGGATCGCGAGGGTGTGACGTTTGTGACGGTGGACAACGGGAGCGTCACGACGAGCTACGTGCCGACGGGGTTTGTGAGTATTGCTTAAAGGCCAGGTTTAGGAGAGCCAGCGTATAACGCATAGCAAAAGGCGCTTAGCGAAAGGCTCTCAGCAAAAAGCCTCCCCTTTGGTTCGTGATCTTCGAGAAAAACAAACTGGACTTCGTTAGCGCGCGGCGGCCTTTTTCGATGAGGCTGGCTTGGTGGCGGAGATTGCCTTCACGCGGGCGTTGAGGCGGCTCTTGTAGCGGGACGCGGTGTTGCCGTGGATGACGCCCTTCTGCACGCTCTTATCGATAGCGGAGACAGTGGTGCGGAACTGCGCGGCGGCTTCTTTGGCGTCGCCCTTCTGGAGAGCCTCGCGGAGAGCGCGGAGGCTGGAGCGGAAGGAGCTTCGGTTGGAGCGGTTCACTGCTGTTCGTTTGGTGGTCTGACGGGCTCGTTTGAGCGAAGAAACATGGTTCGCCATGAGTGGATCGGATCTCTCTTTCGGAAGTGATGCGGGCAGAGGAGACAGACACTGCGCATCCGCCGCGAACTTCAAGTATACGGCAGGCGACAGGAAATAGGGAGTAGGTGTGAAGTTGGGTAGTGGGCCAGGTGATTTCCACAGGGGCTGTAATGGACGTTAAATTCGCGCATCATTGACGATCCACGCCGCCTGAGCTTTCCTTCTTCCGCGAGAATCTGAACATCGTCTTTCACTAGGTCCTTGTTGATCGAAGCCTTCACCCAGCCCAGGCGTTTCAGTTCATCGACGATCTGCACACCTGCAATCCGCTCGGATACGCCTCAAGGATGAGAATTATCGCTTCACGCCGATGCGCAGCTACTTCCTGCTTTTGAAAAACGGATGAATGTCCCCACAAATACCCAGCAGCCAGCAGTGGAGCAATCTCTGGTTCCAGCAATATCCACCCATCATCCTGCATTCCAATCAAGCTTCCTTTTAGCCGAGTGGCAACGTTCGCCACTACTCCATCCGATGCGCTCTCAAGCAAGCTCTTCACGCGATCCTTTACCTCGCGGGAGGGCATCGGCTTTCCAGCGTCCCTGAGCACGGCCAGCGTGACAGAATTTGCGGTGCATTCTTCGACCGGGACTGAAATCCAATCGGATGCGGAGAAAGATGGCGTTGACCGAGCGCACTGAAATGCCGATCACCGCTGCCGTCTGAGTCGCCGTCAAGTCCAGTGCAAAACATCTCACCAGATGACGAAATCGTGCCTCACTGATCTTCGAATAACGAAAATACCGGTTAACTCCACCCATCACAGAAGCTTAGCTCGTTT
>PMSS01000369.1 GCA_003167515.1 Acidobacterium sp.
ACGCTTTATCCGGTGCACAACCACGTTTACTACTACGCGTACTTGCCGATCCTGATCACTCACATCGTTCTGGCGATTGTCGCGCTCCCCGTCGTACTGATCACGTTCTACCTGGCGCTCTCGCGGCGGTTTGCGATCCATCGCAAGGTGGCGCGCTTTACATTCCCGCTCTGGCTCTATGTGTCGGTGACGGGCGTGGTCGTGCGCGTGATGCTCGTTGCGGCTCTTCGTTAGCGTGATGGGACAGCCCGCAGAGCGNNCCCGATTCGGCCGACGATGGTACGCGAGCGCTGCTCCGCAGCGGCAGCTGGATCCTGATTGCAGGCATCGCAGCCGCGCTTCTCACCGCGACGGTCTTCGGCGGAATCGGCCGCCAGGGTCCTCACACTAACTCCGGGTGGCTTTCTCTGATGGTGGCCATGGCCTGCCTTCCCTTCGGATTGATGCTGTTTGGGCTGGGCGCAGCGAAATGGCTGCGCAACCGGCGACTGCGCAGGAGCAGGCCGGAATGAATCGCTCCGATTACGGGTAACCGCGCTGGTTCGCAATAATTCAGTCGCGCTGGCGCGCGCGCACGCGGCCAGGATACGCTCGTTAACAGGATGTATCTCATCATCGAGCCGAAAGCGGGCTCGATTGAACCTCAAGCGCGACTATCGCGGGCGAGGCGGGTTTATATTTCATACCCCGAGGGCTAGGTTACGTCCGGCGGGATTGCCCAGCAAAGGAGAGACTGCTTATGAAAACCACAGGCCGAATCGTTATGTTCGCCGCGCTTGCCGGGTGCCTGCTTTTCGCAACGGCGCGTGCGCAGTCTGCGCCGAGCCAGCCGGATCAGAGCCAGAGCGCAAACCAGAATCAGGACCAATACAGCGGAGTTGCGAATCCACCCGCCGACGACACGATCAAGGCCGACGAGGACGCTCCGGTTCCTGTTGCCAAGCCGTCCCCGGCGATTCCCACGCAGCCGGCCAGCCCGGCAGTTTCGACACAGCCTGCGATTAATGACTACGGCATGATCTCTTCGGCTCCCGCAAGTGGTGCCCCGCTACAGAAGCGCTCCTGGAATCCGGATGACGACATCGTCAGCTACGTGCCCTCGAATCCCAACGAACTGGCGGCGGGGACGAATATCCGTGTGCGCCTGGCCGACGGCCTTTCGACTACCGAAACGCGCTCAGGGTCGTCGTTTCGCGCTGTTGTGGACAAGGATGTCTATAAGGAAGGGCGCGTCATCATTCCCGCAGGTGCGGAGATGCGTGGCCGCGTTGTCGCGGTGAGTCAGGGACATCACCTGGGACCGCACGCCACGATTCGTCTTCGCCCGGAGACAGTGATGCTGCCGGATGGCACCGCCTACCACCTCTATGCGGAAGCGGTGCAGTCGAAGGCGCCGGGAACCCGCACCAATGACGAGGGCGGGATCGAAACCAGCAGCCATTACAAGAAGGATGCGATTGAGTACGGAGCGGGCACGGGCGTGGGCGCAGTCGCCGGAGCCGAGATTGCCGGTCCGGTGGGTGCGGGCGTTGGATCGCTGGTGGGCGCCGGCGTTGTCACGGCACACATGCTGATGACGCGTCCCGCGGCCGCTGAACTGCCGCAGGGATCGATGCTGGTCTTCAGCCTCACGGAGCCGATGGCGCTGACGCCAACCAGGAACTAAAGTATCCATTCATCAACTTAAGTTATAAGGCTGGGTTGCCCGTTTACAACCATTACTAAATAGATCATCTAACCGTCTACCTAAGTACCCTATTCCCAAAATGGAATTCAGGGGCCCCTGACGCCGCTTTCATGGCGTTAGTTTGCGCGGAAGACCTTGACAACTTCTCGAACTTCCTTCACTCTTACATCACTGAGTACCGCAGGGTCTTAGTCGGGCTGTTCGCCCCTCACCTTTCCCCGCACGCGCAAATCTCTGGAGCCGCACGCCGCCTTCTGGCGGCACTGAACAATTGGTTCGAAACACGCTGACGTTCAGCGGGAGAAAAGGCAAAGGATGCGGCGCTTCCTGGCTGACCGCACACTTTCCCTCCTCGCTTTTCCTGTCCTGAAAGCGGCGTGCGGTTCCATACCCCAATGCAGGCAGATGCTGACTGGAGACTCCCCCGATGGTGAACAACTGCGCGAACTCAGGATGCGGCAAGCCCCTGCTCTATCTGCGTGAAGGCCGAATATTCATCTTTGATACCTCCGACGGGCCGAGTGAGCCAGGCGCAAAGCGTTTACGCCGCCTCGATCATTACTGGCTGTGCGGCGCCTGTGCTGCAACCATGATGATCGTCCAGAACTCACAGGGGACGGCCACGGTTCTGCCGAAGCCACCTGTCGTTCGGAGAGCGCAGCAAATCGTCCCCATCGCCTCGATGTTGGCGTTCTAAGCCAAGACAGCGAGCACAGTTTCTCCGAAGGCGTGTCTCCGCCCTTGGGGGAGTGTGCTCCGAATGACGGATCAATGCTCGTCTTCAGCCCACGAAATCGATAGCGCTTGCCCCCGACGGGGGAATCGAATTTTTCCACAGAAAAGATCGTTGCTTATTTGAAATGCTTGGAGTTATTGCGCTAACCAATAAGTTACCGATCACATTGATAGGTCATCCATAAACCTTATGGATAAATGATTTATTCCCCCAATGGTTCCGTGGGGCCAACCGACAATTCTTCGGCATAGTTTGACGCTTGAGCCCTTGACAGCAGTGTGGTATCACGCCGATACTCCATCAATAGAAGCCTGACGAAATGTCTGCCAGGCCGTTCGTCTTCACCTTTCCCCGCATGTGTAGTTTTAGGAACCGCACGCCGCCTCAGGCGGCACTGAACAGTTGTTGGAAACGCGCTGAAGGTTCAGCGGGAGAACAAGGTAAAGGGTGCGGAGGTACTTGGCCGGCCGCACTTCCCTCCTGGCTTTTCCTGTCCTGAAAGCGGCGTGCGGTTCCGGGCCCCCCAATGTTGGTAACCGCTGAAGGGAGACTCCCCCGATGGTGAATAATTGTGCAAACTCAAGATGCGGCAAGCCCCTGCATTATCTGCGGGAAGGCCGCATCTTCATTTTTGACGTCTCCGCCGGCCCGAGCGAACCGGGCGCAAAGCGTTTGCGCCACCTGGAGCACTATTGGCTCTGCGGCGGCTGCTCGGAAACCATGACGATGGAGCAGGACGATCGGGCGGTGATCCGGGTCATTCCGAAACTGGCCAGGATCCTTGAGCCCGGGGAAGTCGCCCCCGTCGCTGCCTCAATGCGCGCGTTCTGATGCCGGCTTTCCAGGGGACAAAGGGAACATAGTTCCGCGAAGCCTGGTCTCTGCTTGCACACGGTTGTTGTTTTCCTGCAATCTGGTGACGGCCCCGACCATGCATCGTCTCTATGTCCCCTTACCGCCGCTGGCGCCGTTAATCCGATGCTTCTGGTATTGGGATGGGGCGCCACATCACCCCGGCTCGCCAACACCGGACGTGCCGGGGACCCCGACGCCGCAGCCCCACACGCGCGAGCGGCTCATGCCGAATGGCGAGGCCTCCATCGTCTTCAACCTGCGCGACGATGGGATCCGTGTCTACGATGCGGACGATCCTTCCCGATTTGCGTCGTGCGGGCTGGTGGGGCTGTCCGGCGCGCGGACGAGTTGCTGTGCGATCGATACCGTCACCGAAGATCGAGTCCTCGGTGTCCAGTTCAGACCGGGCGGGGCTTTCCCCTTTTTTCGCGTTCCCGCAGGTGAGGTGGCCAATCGCTCGGTCGCTCTTGAAGATCTTTGGCGTGGCGCGCCTGGCGAGATTCGCGAGCAGTTGCTGGCGGCGCCCTCTGTCGACGCGATGTTTGCGATCCTTGAGTGCGGCCTGCTGGCGCATCTGGTCCGTCCGCTTGAACTCCATCCAGCGATCGAATTTGCTCGCGACCATATCTGCCGTGCTCCTCACATCGCGACTGTCTCCGGCGTAATGGAGCACATCGGGCTGAGCCAGCGGCGCTTGATTGAATTGTTCCGCGACCAGGTAGGACTAACTCCAAAGGCCTTTTGCCGGGTGCGGCGTTTCCAGCGCGTTCTCGAGGCGGTTCATCGAAAGAAATCCGTGGAATGGGTGCAGGTGGCGCTGGACGGCGGCTATTACGACCAGGCGCATTTCATCCACGACTTTCAGGGCTTTTCGGGGCTCACGCCGGCGGCGTATCTGGCTCGGGCGACGGAGCACTTGAATCACGTGCCGATGGCTTGAACCGATTCGCGGGTCAAATTTTTACAATCCCTCCCGACGCCCGGAGAGCGACAATGGTTCGCAGTCCAGGGAGGGACCAATGTCTCAAGTGAAAGGAATTCCTGACGGCTACCACAGCGTTCAGCCGTATCTGCACATCCGTGGGGCGGCAAAGGCCATTGAGTTCTACAAGCAGGCCTTCGGCGCTGTTGAGATCATGCGCATGCCGCAGCCCGATGGCCGTCTGGGTCATGCCGAGCTGCGGTTCGGCGACTCGGTCGTGATGCTCGCCGACGAGTACCCCGAGCGCGGCATCCACGGCCCGGCGCACTACGGCGGCGCACCCATGGTCCTCATGTTCTACACAGAGGACTGTGACGCAACTTACCGGACGGCGATCGCCGCCGGTGCGAAGAGCGTGCGCGAACCCACCGATCAGTTTTACGGCGACCGCATGGCCGGTATCGAGGATCCGTTCGGGTTCCAGTGGTACATCGCCACTCACATCAAAGACGTGTCGCCGGAAGAGATGAAGGCAGCGATGGCGGCGCAGCAACCGGCATGACGGCCGCGGAATTTCGCCGCCTCGCGCTCAGCCTGCCGGAAACGGAAGAGCGCGCCCACATGAATCACCCGGACTTTCGTGTCGGAGGAAAGATCTTCGCGACGCTCGGCTATCCGGACAAGAGCTGGGCCATGGTGAAGTTGTTCCCCGACCAGCAGGCGGAGTTCGTCGCGGCCTGTCCGCAGATATTCGTGCCGGTGAAGGGCGGATGGGGCAAGCAGGGCGGCACCAATGTTCTGCTGAAGGCGGCGAGTGAAGAGCGGGTGCGGGAGGCGCTTGCCGCTGCGTGGCAAAACAGGGCGCCAAAGTCCCTGCAAAGCAAAGACCGGGCCAGGCCCGCCAAAAGAACCTTGCCCGCAAAAAAGCGCAGCGCCTGAACTAGACTTCGTGGCGGCCTTCGAGGGCGCGCGTCATGGTCACCTCGTCCGCATACTCGATGTCGCTGCCCGCGGGCACTCCGGTGGCGATGCGCGTAATCCGCACTCCCGAAGAGCGGAGCAGGTCGGCCAGCCAGCTCGCGGTCGCTTCTCCTTCTACCGTTGGCGAGGTGGCGAGAATCACTTCGTCGAGCTCGCCGCGGTTCGCGCGGCCGATGAGATTGACGGTGCGCAGATGCTCGGGCCCCACGCCGTGCAGCGGTGAGAGTGTGCCGTGCAGCACGTGGAAGACGCCGTTCCAGGAGCGCGTCTTCTCGATGGTCGCGATGTTGGTAGGCTCTTCCACGACGCATACAAGGCGCTGGTTGCGGGTGGGACTGGCGCAGTAAAGGCAGCGGTCGACGTCGGTGATGTTGTTGCAGATGGAACAGAGGCGCAGCCGCTCCTTCACTTCGCGGATTGCAGTTGACAGTGCCTGGGCGTCCTCGTCGCCGGAGCGCAAGATGTGAAAGGCCAGCCGCTGTGCAGATTTGTTGCCGACGCCGGGCAGCTTGCGCAATTCTTCGATCAGCCGCGCCATGGGTTCAGCGAATCTGGACTCGGCGAATCGTGACTCCCGTAATTGTGACAAGGGGCCCTTTCTAGTCGGCGAGGGTGACGGGATGCGCCGGGGCGGTGGTGGTTGCGGCCGGTACGGAGCGCCCGGCCCGCACAGCCTGTGCGAGCTCGGCCAGCAGGCCGCGGGTCTCATCCCAGCCGATGCATGCGTCCGTGATGCTTTGCCCGTAGACGAGTTCGCGGCCGGGGACCAGCTTCTGCGCACCGGCGACAAGGTTGCTCTCGAGCATGGCGCCGATGATGCGGCGATCGCCGGCGGCGACCTGGCCGGCGACATCGCGGCAAACGGCGGGTTGGCGTGTGTGGTCTTTGCCGCTGTTGGCATGGCTGCAGTCGATCATCACGCGCGGCGCCAGGCCGGCATTTTCCAGCAACGCGCAGGTCTGGTCGACAGAAGCGGCGTCGTAATTCACGGTTTGACGTCCACCGCGCAGGATGATGTGGCAGTCGGCGTTTCCGGCGGTAAAGAGAATCGCCGACTGGCCATATTTCGAGTGGCCGAGAAAAGTGTGCGGATGGCCAGCGGAAAGAATCGCCTCGATCGCGATCTGCACATTGCCGGAAGTGCCGTTCTTGAAGCCCACGGGGCACGACAAGCCTGACGCCAGCTGCCGATGGCCCTGGCTCTCCGTGGTGCGCGCGCCGATCGCGCCCCAGCTGACCAGCTCGGCGACGTACTGGGGCGAGATCATGTCCAGAAATTCTGTGCCTGCAGGCACGCCCATCTCAGCGAGGTCGAGCAGCAGCCGGCGCGCGAGGCGCAGGCCGTCGTTGATNNGCATCACGATGCGCAGGTCGGCGGCGAACTCGGTCATTGCTTCTTTTAGGCGGCGCGCATACTCACGGGCGGCCGTGGGGTCGTGGATCGAGCATGGTCCCGCGACCACCAGCAGACGATGGTCGCGCTGGTTCAATATGTCCACGATCTCCTTCCGGGCGTGGAAGACAGTGGCGGAGGCCGCTTCGGTGACCGGCAGCTCCTCTTCCAGGAAGACCGGAGGCAGAACGACTTTTGTGGACCGGATGCGAAGGTCGTCGGTGCGATAGAACATTTGCCTTTTCAGTGTAAGCGAGGCGCCGCATTCCGCGATGCCGCCGAACTAGCTGGGACCGTTGCCGTTGCCGTTGCGCTGCTTCTTGTGGACGTCGAAGTAGACATCCTGCGAGATCGACATCTGCCGCGCCTCGTCGGTGGCGCTGCGCGCGGCTTCGAGCGCGGTCTTGTGGGAGAAGTCGAAGCTCGGGTCGGTGCCGGCGGCATTCAGCGCCTGAGGCCATTTCGCGGTTTCGGCGACGAGATCTTTGAGTGCTTTGCGAATGTCGGCGTGGGCCGAATCGTACGTGTCGAGGTTGTCCTGCAGTTCGTCGCAGAGGCGGGTGAACTCCTCCAGCTTGGCGCGAACCTCCGCCTTCTCAGTCTCGCTTTTTCCTTTACCGGAGAGACCCTTGATTGCATCGAGACGCTCGTCGATGAACTTGATGTAGAGCTTAACGCGCTCGTTGGGATTGGTCTTGTTGTCGCGAATCTGCTGGATTTCGTCCTCGGTGAGAGGGTCGTTCGGATCCTCCTGGGCGTGCAGTCGACAGGCGAATCCGGCGGCGAGCAGAAGGAGGAGGAAACAGGCGATCCGGCGTGGCATTGGGCAACCTCTGCGGGTACCAACCATATTGGATGCCGTCGGGCTCGCGGCGCAAGGGGCGGAGATCGGCGGCTTCCGGTGCGCTCAGACGCAATCGCAGTGATCTCCATCACCGTTCCCTGTGATCCTGCTTTGCTAGAATTTGCGGTGGACCCTGGCATTCGAACGAAGGCGGAAGGCCTTCGATGACCTTTCTGGAAACCATCGGCGCGACCAGCGGCGAAGCGATTCGCGTGGATCGACGGCCTAAACTCAAAGACCGCCTCAATCACCACATTACGAGGAGCAAAATGACGGAAATTGCTGCGATTCGCGCGCGGGAAGTATTGGATTCACGTGGAAACCCGACGGTCGAGGCCGATGTGGTTCTGGAGAGTGGTGCGATGGGGCGGGCGATCGTGCCCAGCGGCGCATCGACCGGCGAGCATGAGGCCGTGGAGCTGCGGGACGGCGACAAGAGCCATTTCGGAGGCAAGGGCGTGCTCAAGGCGGTCGAGAATGTCGAGAGCATTCTGGCCCCCGAGCTGACCGGAATGGACGCGACGAACCAGCGGCTTCTCGACGCGACGATGATTTCGCTCGATGGCACCAACAACAAGGGCCGATTGGGGGCGAATGCCATCCTGGCCGTCTCCATGGCGGCGGCGCGGGCTTCGGCAAACGAGTTCAGGATTCCCCTGTATCGGTATCTGGGCGGGGTGAATGCGTCGGTGCTGCCCACGCCGATGATGAACATCCTGAACGGCGGAGCGCACGCGGACAACAACGTGGACTTCCAGGAATTTATGGTCATGCCGGTGGGCGCGGAGCGGTTTTCCGATGCGCTGCGATGGGGCGTGGAGATCTTCCACACGCTGAAAGGCGTGCTGAAGAAAAAAGGCTACAACACGGCGGTAGGCGACGAGGGCGGATTTGCGCCGTCGCTGAAATCGAACACCGAAGCGATTGAGGTGATCCTCGAGGCGATCTCCCTGGCCGGATATAAGCCGGGCGATGAAGTGGCCATTGCGCTCGATCCGGCGTCGAGCGAGTTTTTCGACGCGGAGAAGGGCAAGTACGTTTTCAAGAAATCCGACAAGAGCGAGAAGACGGCTGAGGAAATGGTCGCATTCTATGCGGACTGGGTCCGCCAGTATCCGATCGTCTCACTCGAAGATGGGCTGGCGGAAAACGACTGGGCCGGCTGGAAGGTTCTGACGACCGAGCTGGGCAACAAGGTCCAGCTGGTGGGCGACGATATTTTTGTTACCAATACAGAGCTGTTCCAAAAGGGCATTGAAGAGGGCGTCGCCAATTCGATTCTGATTAAGCTGAACCAGATCGGCACGGTGAGTGAGACGCTGGAATGCATCGAGCTGGGGCGGCGTTACGGGTACACTTCGGTGATTTCGCACCGCAGCGGTGAAACGGAAGACACGTTCATCGCCGACCTGGCGGTGGCGACGGGCGTGGGGCAGATCAAGACCGGATCGGCGTCGCGCACGGACCGCATTGCGAAATATAACCAGCTACTGCGGATCGAAGAAGAGCTGGGGCAGGCGGCGGAGTTCCTGGGCCTCGAAGCAGTGAATTACGGGGATTAGAGAGGTTTAATCGGCAGGCTGTCATCTGCGCATTCCGATTGCCGGAGTGTGGGGGGCTGAAACTCAGAAGCAGTGTCTCCATGTCGAGACGTTTGATCCGATGCCGCTAAGTTGCGGGGTTGGTGGGATGTCCAGGGAGGCTCAAATGCGAAACATTGCGTGGCTGGTTCTGGTGGTTACGTTGCCGGTTTTGGCGGCAACCACAACGGCAAAGCCGGGGAGTGGGACGAACGGGGCGACAGCGTCGAGCGAAAATCTTCCGCCTGCGCATCCGGTGACTGCGGCGCAGGTGTACCAGATTCTGACGCTGACCGGGACGGACACCGTGAAACGGGAGATGCTGGACGGCCTGCTGCCGCACATGAAGCAGATGATGCCGTATATGCCGGCCGATGTGGTGGAGGACCTGCGGCGCAGTCTGGGAACCACGGATTTTGAGGGGGCGATGGTGCGGTCGTT
>PMSS01000255.1 GCA_003167515.1 Acidobacterium sp.
GAGTCGCAGTCGCTCAACGGCATCGCCGTCACCAAGATCTTCTTTCAGCCCGGCGTGAACATCGGCAATGCAGTGGCTCAGGTAACAGCCATCGCCCAGGCCCAGCTCCGCCAGCTGCCGCCCGGAACCACGCCGCCGTTGGTTATTCAATACAACGCATCGAGCGTTCCCATCATCCAGCTGGGCCTTTCCGGAGAGGGCCTGTCGGAAATGCAGCTTAACGACTACGGTCTCAACTTCATTCGTACGCAGCTGGTCACCGTTCCCGGCGCGGGTATTCCCTATCCGTATGGCGGCAAACAACGCCAGGTACAGGTCGATCTCAACATGCCCGCCCTGCAGTCCAAAGGCCTTTCGCCCGCCGATGTGGTCAACACCATCGGCGCGCAGAATCTCATCCTTCCCTCGGGAACGATGAAGATCGGCCAGTTGGAATATCAGCTCGAAACCAACAGCGCTCCCGCCAGCATCGAGGGCCTCAATGACCTGCCCATTCGTCAGGTCAACGGCGCCATGGTGTATATCCACGACGTTGCCCACGTGCGCAACGGATTTCCTCCGCAGACCAACGTCGTGCGGGTAGACGGACAGCGCGCCGCGCTGCTCTCCGTCATCAAGACCGGCGACGCCTCGACGCTCAACATCGTCAAAGGCATTCTTGCCAAATCGGACAGCCTCAAGTCTCAGCTCCCCCCCCAGTTCAAGATCACTCCGCTCGCCGATCAATCCATCTTCGTCCGCAACTCCATCGACGGCGTTGTGCACGAAGGCATCATCGCTGCCTGCCTCACTGCCATCATGATCCTCATCTTTCTCGGCAGCTGGCGCAGCACCCTCATCGTCGCTGTTTCCATTCCGCTGTCGATTCTCACCTCGCTGCTCACGCTGAGCGCGCTGGGCGAGAGCATCAACATCATGACCCTCGGCGGTCTGGCGCTGGCCGTCGGCATCCTCGTTGACGACGCCACTGTCGAAATCGAGAACATCAACCGGAATCTGGAGCAGGGCAAGGCCATCGAGCAGGCCATCCTCGACGGCGCGGCACAGATTGCGGTTCCCGCGCTGGTCGCCACCATTTCCATCTGCATCGTTTTTGTGCCCATGTTCTTCCTCAGCGGCGTGGCGAAATATCTGTTCGTCCCGCTGGCGGAAGCTGTCTGCTTCGCCATGCTCGCGTCCTATCTACTTTCGCGAACCGTAGTGCCCACCATGGCGAAATACCTGCTGCGCGAGCACAACGCACAGGAAGGCGAACAAAAGCTGCAGAGCCGCAACCCGTTCATCCGCTTCCAGCTGGCCTTCGAAAGCGGCTTCGAGAAGATGCGCCGCGGATATCACCGCATTCTCGAGCTGTGCATCCACCATGCCGGCATCTTTATCGTTCTCTTTTTCGTGCTCAGCATGGGTTCCGCGGCTCTGCTCTATCCTTTCCTCGGCGAGGATTTCTTCCCCACCGTCGACAGCGGCCAGTTCAAACTCCACGTCCGTGCCAGAACCGGCACCCGTATTGAAGACACCGCTGAGCTCTGCGATCGCATCGATAACACCATCCGCCAGGTGATCCCGCAGAAAGAACTCGTCACCATTATCGACAACATCGGTCTGCCCTATTCCAGCATCAATCTCTCGTATTCGAACTCCGCCCCGGTCGGCCCGGGCGACGCCGATATCCAGGTCTCTCTGAGCGAAGACCATCATCCCACCGAGGGCTACGTCGCGCGCCTCCGGGAAATCCTGCCGCAGCGCTTCCCCGGCACCCAGTTCTACACGCTGCCCGTCGACATGGTGACGCAGATCCTCAACTTCGGCTTGCCTGCTCCCATCGACATTCAGGTCGTCGGTCCAAACCAGCCGGGTAACCTCGCGTTTGCCCAGAATCTGCTCAACCAGATCAAGTACGTCCCGGGCACCGCCGACATGCGCATTCAGCAGCCCTACAACAACCCGACGTTGCAGGTGAATGTGAACCGCACCATGGCACAAAGCACCGGCCTCGCCCAGCGCGATGTCGCGCAGAGCCTGCTCGTCGCCAGCAGCGGTAGCTTTCAAACTTCCCCAACCTTCTATCTCGATCCCTCCAATGGCGTGGAGTACAGCATTGCGGTCCAATCGCCGCAATATGGTCTGGACACCATGCAGGATCTGCGTAACGTGTCGGTTACTCCGGGCAGTGGCGCGGGGGCTTCTGGCGGTTCGGGTGCTGCTCCGCCCAACAGCGCCTCCTATGGAGCGGGCCTGCCACCAACCGTGCCCGGTCCCGTCGGCGGCCAACCCATTCAGATCCTCGGCAACGTCGCCGCCGTCGATCCCGGCCAGGAAGCCGCCACCGTTACGCATTACAACATCACGCCCGTCATCGATATTTACGGCAACGTCGTTGGCACCGATCTGGCCAGCGTCAGCAAAGGTATCCAGAAAATCGTCGATCAGCAAAAGGCTCATCTGCCACGGGGTTCCAGCCTCGTCGTCCGCGGGCAGGTGCAGACCATGCGCACCTCATTTGAGGGACTGCTGGGCGGCCTCATTTTTTCGATCTTGCTCGTCTATCTGCTTATCGTCGTCAATTTCCAGTCGTGGCTCGATCCCTTCATCATCGTCTGCGCGCTTCCGGCCGCCCTCTCCGGCATCGTGTGGTTCCTGTTCCTCACCCACACGCGGCTCAGCGTGCCCGCGCTGACCGGGGCGATCATGTGCATGGGCGTGGC
>PMSS01000269.1:0-488 GCA_003167515.1 Acidobacterium sp.
CGAGAATGAAGGATTCGCGGAGCTGGCCGAGAGGCTTGAGCGAGGCGAGGGAATGGAGGGTGGGGGCGGGTTCGCCGCCTTCAGGGAGGGTGGGGGCGGCGCAGGCGTGGCCGTTGGTGGTGGGGGCGAGAAACGCGAGGTCCTTCGTGGCTTCGCTCCTCAGGACGACGGGGGGCTCCTCGATCGAAGTGCCCGGAGCGAATGGCAGATGGACTTCTTCGGGGCGAGGCACTTGTGGGGCGAGGGTGAAGGGTGCGGCGTCTTCGGATGTGGGAGGAGCGTCAGAGTCGGGAATTTCGGAGACCGGTTCGAGCGCGGAATCGGGGACGAGCGCGGAGGAGGCGCGCGGAGAGTCGGTGAGGGCCGCGAGGAAGCTCGCAGCGGGGCGGGATTTCATCAGCGTGATGCGGGTGCTTTCGCGTACGAAGTCGTGGATGAGGGACTGCTGGCGGAAACGGACTTCGGTTTTTGCGGGATGGACGTTGACG
>PMSS01000269.1:502-5750 GCA_003167515.1 Acidobacterium sp.
AGACGTAGATGGAATTGCGGTTAAGTTTCTGGAGCGCGGGGCGAGAGACAAAGCCCGAGATGCGGAGGAAGCCGGGGTCGGGGGGAGTGTAGTCCTGATCGCGGCGCCAGGGCGGGGGCTCGGGGATGCCCGCATGGTCGAAGCGGCGTTCGGCGGCTATGGGCAGGAGCTGGTCGAGGGTGTCGCCGCCGAAGATCTGATAGATGCGCTCGGAAGGTTCGCGGACCGGCGGCGCGGTAAGCAGGGCGTGGGTAGCGGAGTGGAGCTCGAAGTGGATTTCAGGATGGGCGAGCGCGTAATGCGTAACTAACGCTGTTACATGAGAGAGCTCGGTGGTTTCGGCGCGGAGAAATTTGCGGCGGGCGGGGGTGTTGAAGAAGAGGTCGCGGACGGCGATGGTGGTGCCGGGCGGGCCGCCGTAGTCTTCAACGGCGAGGATTTTGCCGCCGGCGATTTCGAGGCGGGTACCTGGGGCGTCTGGTTCGGTGGGGCGAGTGGTGAGTTCGAGGCGTGAGATAGAAGCGATTGAGGGCAGGGCTTCGCCGCGGAAGCCGAGGGTGGCGATGGAGAGGAGATCGTCGGAGGACCGGATTTTAGAGGTGGCATGGCGTTCGAAGGCGAGCAGAGCGTCGTCGCAGACCATGCCGCAGCCGTCGTCGGCGATGCGGATGAGGCGGCGGCCGCCGGCTTCGATTTCGATGCGGATGCGTGTGGCGCCGGCATCGAGGGCGTTCTCCAGGAGCTCCTTGACGACGGAGGCGGGGCGGTCGACGACCTCGCCGGCGGCGATCTGGTTGGCAACCTGGTCGGAGAGAACGCGGATACGGCCCATGCTGAGTTCAAGGATATGCGGTTTGGCGATGTGGAGAAGTGGTTCAGATTCAGGCAAGGATGGGGAGTGGCATGGAGATTGCGCGGTCTGCCCTGAACTCTGGGCGGGGTGAGGCCGATAGGAGAGTGTGCGACAGCCCAGGGAGTGCGGCGAGCGCACGGCGGCAGGCGATGGAAATCGATCGAATTTCGCTAATGGGCGGTGTGGGGCACGATGCGAGTCCGTCGTGGACGCGTGAGAAGATGCGCCGGCACAGGTTCGTGGAAGAGGTAGAGCCGCTGGAGAGTGACGCGGAGCAGGAAGAGGCGGCTGAGGCGGTCGAATTGGATGAGGGGCACGACGGGGCTTTGGATGTGATCGCGTGAGTGCCCTGAAGGCGGAGATTTACCGGGCTCTTCGCTCGCCAGCGCGCGGAAACCTGAAGCAATAAAGTTCAAGAAACCTGAAGCGGCAGGAGAGGTCGACGAATCGTCGGGATCCTTCGCTCGCTAGCGCGCGCTCAGGATTGCGTCGGCTATGCTGGCTGCTTCGAGGGCGGGGCGGACTTCGTGGACGCGGACGATGCTGGCTCCTGCGAGGATGGCTGCGGTGGTGGCGGCGAGGGTAGCGTTGCCGCGGGCTTGCGGTGGGATGTCGGGCGGGATTTCAGGCGAGTTAGTTGAGGCGGCGCTGGCGGGCGAGAGGTTTCGCTCGGGAGCGCGGGCGAGGGTTCTGCCGAGGAAAGACTTGCGCGAGACGCCGGCTAACAGGGGTTGTCCTAGTTCGAGCAACTCGTCCTGGTGGGCGAGGAGCGGGTAGTTGTTGTCGTATGCTTTGCCGAAGCCGTAGCCGGGGTCGAGGACGACGCGGCTGCGATCGATGCCGGCGGCGAGGGCGCGTTCCAGAGATTGCGCGAGGCCGGACTTCACCAGCGGGACAACTTCATTTTGAGCGAAAGGCGGTTGGGTGCGCCATTCGTTGGGGCGGCCGCGGGTGTGCATGAGGATGAGGCCGCAGCGGAGATCGGCGCAGGCGCGGGGCAGGTCGGGATCCCATTTGAAGCCGGAGACGTCGTTGACAATTTCAGCTCCGGCGGCGATGGCCGCGCGGGCAGTCTCGGCGTGATACGTATCAATGGAAAGCACAGATGCGGGGCGCTCGCGGAGAATGGCTTCGATGACGGGGAGGACGCGGGATTGTTCTTCCTGGGTGCTGATGGGTGAGGCCCCTGGCCGAGTCGATTCTCCGCCTATATCGATCAGGTCCCCCCCTTGGTCCAGCATGGAAACGCCGTGTTCAACGGCAGCGGTGGCCTGAAGATAAGCGCCGTCTTCTGCAAAAGAGTCTGGGGTGACGTTGAGAATTCCCATGACGAGGGTGCGCTCGCCGAGGGCGATGGAGCGGGTGCGGAGTTGCCAGGTGAAGCGAGGACGTTGCACGAAAACCATAGAGAAAACGATGCTACACTCGGCGGTCAGCAGTCAGCGGTGAAGCGGTCAGCTAAGATGCGGTTAGCGATGAGACGGTCAGCGAGATTTGGCTGTGCGTGCGCGGTCGCAGTGTTGCTTCTGACGATGACGGCACCCGCGGCGACGAAGCACAAGCCTGCGAAGGCAGTTCACAAGGCTGTGCCACTCGATGTGGAGGTCCGGCAAATCCTGGGTGATCCGGCAGTGGCTCGCGCGCACTGGGGCATTTCTGTGGTGACGCCTGAGGGCAAGCCGGTGTACGCGCTGAATGACGGACAGTTTTTCGAGCCTGCTTCGAATGCGAAGTTATTTACCACAGCAGCGGCACTGGCGCTGCTGCCTGCGAATGCGAGGTGGACAACGACGGTGGTGACTTCGGGGGCGATCGACGCGAATGGGACGCTGACCGGCGATGTGCGGCTGCTGGGCGCGGGCGATCCGACGATGTCGGGGCGAACGTATCCGTGGAGTGGGAAGACGGATCGGCCGAATCCGCCGCTCGGGGCGCTCGAAAACATGGCGGATCAGATTGTCGCGAGCGGCGTGAAGACGATTGCGGGCGATGTGATCGGGGACGATACGTGGTTTGTGTGGGAGCGCTACGGCGGGAGCTGGGCATGGGACGATTTGCAGTGGGAGTATGGCGCGCCGGTTTCGGCCCTGACGGTGAACGACAACGTTGTGTATCTGAACGTGACTGCGGGCCCGGTGCAGGCCGCGAACGCGGCTCCGGCGGCGGGAAGTGAAGGCGATACCGCGCAGGGTACGACGCCGACGGTGGTGGCGTGGAATCCCGATGTGCCGTACTACAAGCTGGAGAACTCGCTGACGCTGGCTGGGCCGGGCGTGGCGGCGCATTCGGGGATCGATCGCGTGCCGGGGAGTTTGGCGATCCGGCTGTACGGATCGGTGAGCGCGAACGGGATGCATGAGGCGCTGGCGGTCGAGGATCCGGCGGAGTTTGCGGCGACAGCGTTGCGGCAAATGCTGCTGGCGCGGGGCGTGACCGTCGCGGGGACGGCCAAGGCATGGCATCGGCTGCCGGTGGATACGGAGGATTATCGGGCGGAGGTGGATCAGGCAGTAGTGCTGCGGCCGCTGACGCTGACGACCATCGAGCCGCCGGTGACGGGACTGACGGTGCTGGCAACGCATGTGTCGCCGACGCTGGCCGAAGATGTGACGGTGACAAACAAGGTAAGCCAGAATCTGCATGCCGAGTTGCTGGAGCGGGTGCTGGGTCGGCTGGAGGGGCAGGATGGGTCGATTGCGCAGGGGGCGCGGGTGGTGCGGCAGTTTCTGGTGAGCGCGGGGGTCGATCCTGGGGATTTTCTGTTTTATGACGGGTCGGGATTGTCGCCGGCCGATTTGATTACGCCGCGGGCGGCCACGACTTTGCTTGCGTTTGCGGCGCGGCAACCGTGGGGGGAATTGTATCGGTCATCGTTACCTATTGGGGGCGTGGATGGATCGCTGGCGGGACGGTTTGCGGGCGAACTGAAGGGAAAGGTATTTGCGAAGACCGGGACGCTGTCGGAGGTGAACGCGCTGAGCGGGTATGTGACGACGGCCAGCGGGAAGACGCTGGTTGTTTCTGTGTTGTGCAACGATCGGCAGCCGGCGGGAGATGCTGCGCGGGTGGCGGTGGATAAGATTGTGGAAGCGATAGCTGCTAGCTACTAGCTTTTAGCTATTAGCTTTTAGCTGGTGGCTTCAATGCGGAGATTAGAGTTTAGAGTTCAGGGGAACATTCGGGGAGCCAAGTTGCGATTGAAGATTCTGAGTGGTGTCGCCGGTGCGGTGGTAGGGTTCGTTGCTGTGGGGTGTGGTCCTTCGCTGGGGCCTTCGAAGCCGGTGAGCGAATTGACGGCGCAGGAGGCGCGGGGGCGCGGGGTGTATCAACAGTACTGCGCGAGCTGCCACTATGCGAATCAGACGGGCGATCTGCATGGGCCGAGTTTGTTTGGGATTTATCGGAAGAAGTATCTGCCGAGCGGGGCGCCTGCGAATGAAGAGCGGGTGACGCCGGTGATCCTGCGCGGACGGAATATGATGCCGGCGTACGGGAACGATCTGAACGATCAGCAGCTCCAGGATCTGCTGGCGTATTTACACACATTATGAGTGATGAAAATGCGCCGGGCTCGGCACGGCTGCTGCCTGGGATAGCCGCTATTGCGGTGTGGATGTTTGTGCTGTGCCTGATCGGGCTGGTGGGCGTGACGACGCACAAGCTGCCGCTGGTGGTAGTGGTTTTGTGCGCGGCTTTTGCTGCCGCGGGGCAGGGATTGCTGCGATTGCGGCGATGGGGATGGGCGCTGACACTGGCGGCGGTATTTTTATCGGCGCTTTATGGAATGTGGGTGGTGGTGAAGGTTCACCAGATCGCGGAGCTCGTGATGGTTGGGCTGAACCTGGTGTTCTTTTTGTATCTGGTGCGGCCTGAGGTGCGGGTGCGGCTGCGGTAAAGCAGGCAACAGGCAATAGGCAACAGGCAACAGGATTGCGCAGGGATCAGCCGAGGGAGCCGGTGGCGAGGTCTGGGGTGATGGAGTTGGGCGGGGCTGGAGCGAGGATTGGCTTGGCGACGACGCAGTCACGACCCTGAGACTTGGCGGAGTAGAGGGCGTCGTCGGCCGCGTGGAGCAGATCGGGAGCGGTGATGGCCCGTGCGGAAACGCAGGTGGCGACACCGACGCTTACGGTGACGAGATTTCCGCCGGGCCGCGAGGGATGGGGCATCTCAAGGGCGGCAATGGCGGCGCGGACTCGCTCGCCGATGCCGAGAGCTTCGTCGAGAGAAGCGCCGGGAAGGATGGCGACAAATTCTTCGCCACCGTAGCGGGCGGCGGTATCGACCTCAACGCGCACGCTGAACTGCAGGGCATGGGCGATGCGCTGCAGGCACTTATCTCCGGCAGCGTGACCGAGTGAATCGTTGAAATTCTTGAAGTGGTCGACGTCGATC
>PMSS01000363.1 GCA_003167515.1 Acidobacterium sp.
GTCAGGCATGTGACCGGTCCGTACCCCCGTACCACCCCCCTCCCCCCCAATATTTATCTTTTCCACAGCAAATTTGCAGAGAATTTCCCCACTCTGTGCTCCTCCTTCGGAGGGAGCGCACGGCTTCAGCCACGTAGCAGTCGCTGATCCCTGCCCACTGATTCACTGTTTCGCTGTTTCCCTGTACCCTGCCCTCAAAAACAACAACGGCCTGAGAATGAATCTCAGGCCGTTGCCGGTGAACTGTTGGGATTGGACTAAGGCCATCGCGCTGCCGCGANNGGGCGCGATGCCCTAGGCCTCAGTCACCTCACGTAACCAACTACTGGAACAATCTTTTTGCATAGGCTGGATCATCCTCCTTTCCCGTGTAGCCTCAAAATAAACCGGGAGGCGCGAGGAGTCAAGCAGAGGGTCGGGAACCGGGTTAGGATTGCCATCAATCACCGCCGATTCTTGCGTTTGTTCTCGAGCCGAATCCAGTATTGAAATTCGTCGGCGTAGAGCTCAGCGTTCAGGTCGGAGACACGCCCCAGCAGGCGTGCCTGCGCGTCGGCGATGGCTTTGTTGTAAATGGCTGGCCCAATCTCTTCGAGGATGAAATTCAGCAACAGGCCCGCGGGCAGTTCGCCAATGGGCTCCGGCATTTCTTCTCGAAAATAGCGTTGGATCGACGCGACGGCTTCTGCGCGCGCCTGCTTCGATAGCTCGATGGTCATCATTCGTGCAACGTCCTCACGATGTGTTTATACATCGTGAGGACTCTGATGCTGGAGCGGCCATTGTCTGGTTCTATGTCAGTGCGAGATTCAGGTTGTCGATGGCTTCGTCGATTTCCTGGGTGCTTTTGTAGCCGACCGTCACTGCGTCGACTTTGGCGGTTTGGAAGGCGAAGCGCATGGCTTTCTGGCGGTCTTCGTGGCCGAAGCTGCCTTCGCCGGCTAATTTCATGCTGATGACGCCCATGCCCGCGGCGCGGGTTTCGTGGATGTGCTCAACGACCTCGGGGACGTTGCCGCGGTCGGGCCCGTCGGGAATCTCGGCGTCCATGCGGGTGCCGTTGTGGTTTACGCGGATCATCGCGACTTCGAGCCAATGGAAATCGGGGACGCGGCGCAGAGCGGGGAGTCCGTGGACGGAAGCGCCGCGGGCGATGACGGCTTTGCGCTCCTGAGCTTTGACGATGCCGTCCTGCCAGCGGGTGGTCACGTCGGGCCAGTCGCCGATGTGCTGCCAGTGGAGGAGCGCGATGTCGAAGTAGTCTGTGTTGATTTGTTTGCGGAGATCGTCGATGCGGACCTGAGGATCGACGGGATCTTCGGTGGTCACCTTGGTCATGAGCTGGTAGGTGTCGCGGGGGATGCCTTTGAGCGCGATGCCGAGCATGCGGTGCATGTCGTAGTAGGAGTCGGAGGTTTCAAAGAAGCGGATGCCGTGGTCATAGGCGTAGCGGACGAGGCGATTAAAGCTTTCCTGGCCGAGGTTGCGCTGGACGGCTCCGCCGTTGGAGCCGGTGCCGAAGGCCAGACGCGTGACCTTGACGTTGGATTTGCCAAGCGTGACGAGGTCGGTGGCGCGGCGGGTTTCGGCGGAGAGCGGGACGGTAGCGAGGGTGGCGGCTGCGCCGGCGGCGGCGCTGGCTTTGAGGAAATCGCGACGGGAGTAGCGGGACATTGGAGATGCCTCCGATTTCGTCAGAGTAGCACGGGTTGGCAGGGAACAGGCAACAGGCAACAGGGAGTCGAGCGAGAAGCGTCTCGCGAAAATCGATTAGCGCAAGACTGTTAGCGAGAGGCTATTAGCGAAAAGCGCTTCGAGGGGAACTCGATCCACTGGGAAGTGTCAACGAGAATCATGAGGTGCTCCGTCGTATCGAGTTGGCTGCCCGGCCTCGACGATCCTCACGCATCTCCGCCAGATTCCCGGCCCACAGACCCCGGCCGAAGAAGCGCCGTATACTCTGAATGCGTCGCACACGCAGAACCTCGGCTAGCGCCATATTCACCGCTGCGGATCGGGTCTTTGCCCGCAGAACGCTCGTGACTTCATTAAGCAACTGCGTGTCCACCATGAGGTGTGTGCGCTTCATTTGAATAGATTATTCTTCGGGGCGGGTCGCAGTTGAGTGAGATCGGCTCGATCCCACATCTGCCCAAAAAAGGCAGATGTGAGGCACCCATTTTTGTTTTGGGTTAACTGATTTCGAAGATGGTTTCTGTTTTGGCGGATTGTTGCCGGGCTCGTTCGGCGAGGTGGCTGGCTATGGCGTAAAACTGCGCGGCGTGGGGTGAGTCGGGTCCGGCGAGGGCTACGGGCAGGCCGGTATCGCCGCCCTGGCGAATCTCCGGGAGCAATTCGACTGAGCCGAGGAAGGGGATGTTGAACTGCTTTGCGGTGCGCTCGGCTCCGCCTCGGGAGAAGATGTCGATCTCGTGATGGCAGTGGGGGCAGGTGAAGTGGGACATGTTCTCGACGATGCCGAGGACTTCGACATTGACCTGGTGAAACATTTCGAGGGCCTTGCGCGCGTCCTGGAGGGCTACGTCGGAGGGAGTGGAGACGACGATGGCGCCGGTGAGAGGCACGGTCTGCACGAGGGAGATGACGACGTCGCCGGTGCCGGGGGGCAGGTCGATGAGAAGGATGTCGAGGTCGCCCCACTCTACTTGTTGAAGGAACTGGCGGATGATCTGGTGGAGCATGGGGCCACGCATGACGAGCGGCTTGTCGCCGGGAGAGATGAAGCCGATGGAGATGACTTTGACTCCGTGCGCGAGGTTGGGCTCGATCTGATTATTGGCGAGGATGCGGGGTTGCTGGGAGGTGCCCATCATGAGCGGGACGTTGGGGCCGTAGATGTCGGCGTCGATGAGGCCGGTGCGATGGCCGAGCTGGGCGAGCGCGATGGCGAGGTTGACGGCGAGGGTGGTTTTGCCGACGCCGCCTTTGCCGGAACCGATGGCGACGATGGATTTGACTCCGGGGAGCGCGGTGGGGGGCGGCGGAGTTGCGGAATGAGCCATGTTTTTAGGGTACAGCGGATAGCGGATAGCGGTCAGCTAAGAAGCGGTTAGCTAGAGAGGCGGTCAGCCAGGACGCCGGTAGCTGTGGGTGAACAGCAAGGAGTGGTCGCGCTTTGCGCGATTCCCGGGTCTCAAAATCGAGACCCGGGCCAGCCGGGTTCTTCTCTGCTTCAAATTTTGGCGGGTTCGAATTTGGGGATGTGGCGGCGGCGGGCTTCGACTTCGCGGACTTCGCGGCGCTGGCCGGCTTCTTCGTACCGGCGCTTCTCCGCGTCGGTTTCGGTGAGCAGGGGTGCGACGGGGACGCGGCGGCCTTGCGTGTCGATGGCGACGAAGGTGAGGTAAGCGGACGCGACGTGGTGATGGATGCCGACGATGGTGTTCTCGACCCAGGCTTTGACGCCGACTTCCATGGAGGTGCGGAAGGCGCGGTTGACGGAGGATTTGAGGATGATGAGGTCGCCGACGTGGACGGGGGCGATGAAGTCGATGTGCTCCATGGAGGCGGTGACGACGTGGCTGCGGGCATGGCGGTAGGCGGCCATGGCGCCGACGAGGTCGATGAAGTTCATGAGGCGGCCACCGAGCAGGTTGCCCAGGGTGTTGGTGTCGTTGGGCAGGACCAGCTCGGTCATTTCGGACTGCGATTGGGCCACGGTGCGCGCGGGAAGCGCGGGGCCGGACATTTCCATGAGTTGCTCCCCCTGATGACTAGAGTAAATGGAAGGGCAGTCCAGGAAGCGAAGCGGAGAAGCGACAGCGGATCTTCACTTCTGCGACAACGATTTCGCTTCTTCAGGGGTGAGGATTCGGATTTGCGAGCCGAAGCGGCGATAGTCAAGAAGCTCAAAATTGTTCAGAACAGGCCGGCTTCTGGTTTCATGCAGGCTCACGGCGCCGCGGACGGGCAGGAGAAAGTCATGGTTGTTCATGGAAATCCAGGAGTAATCGACGGAAATGCTGGAGGCGCGGACGCGCAGGCTGGGTGGAATATCGTCGGCGTCGACGCTGATGCGGCGAACGCTGCGCGTAGCCGGGTCGAGGTAGAGCAAGCCGTGGAAGCCGACGGGCAACTGGAGGTTGTCCCTGTCGGAAAGCTGGAAGGTGGAGTTGGCGCGCGCCACTTTGAAGGCGAAAACCTGGACCGGTTGGCCGTCGAGCAGCGCGGATTGCTTCCAGGCAAAGTCGGCATGCGCGGTGGGATCGAAAACGATGTGGAACATGGCTCCGAATTCACCGCTGGAGTGCGCGAACTGGAAATGGTCGGGTTGGAGAGTGCTGGGGGTGCCGTTGAGCAGCAGGGTGGTGCGGGATTCAGTGTGGTCGAGATAGCGCATGAGCTCGACGAGCCTGTCCTTGTGTCTCCAGTCGCCGCGGCCGGTGGCGTCGACGGAATGATCGGTGACCTCGATACAGAAAAAGTTCTCGAGAGAATCCGACCAGGCGAGGGCGCGGGTGCGGGCAGCTTCCAGCATGTCGTGGTTTGCGGCGGGGGTGGGCGACACGGGATCGGCGGGGGTGGCGATCACAAAGCGGCTGTTCGCTTTGGCCGCGTCTGCAATGAGGCGCGGATCAATGGTCGGGTCCAGGGATCCGTTCTCGGCGCTTAGGGTCGGATTCGGCGCACTGGAGGCGGCGATGGTGCCCTCGATGCGGAAAGACACGACGCTGGAGGCGGTTTGGCCGTCCTGAGTGAGGACCGCGCGCATGCGATACTCGCCGGGCGGAAACGCCGAGGAGCTGAGGGTGCCGAACCAGGGGATCGCGCCGCCGTTGTCGGAGACCGGGTGAAGCTCGATCGGCATGCGGGTGAGCAACTGATGGTTGCGATCGATTTCCAGGGCCACGGATGGCTGCGACGTACTGCTCGCCAGCGGATGAATGAGGAAGAACAGAGACAGCGAATGGGTGTCTTCCGGCAGTTCGCCGGCCAGATCGGGGACGACGCGGCCGTTGAGGTAGCGCATCGGCTCAAAGTCCTCGGTCTCGTCCGCGACAGGATCGACGGTGCGCACCAGCGCAATGTCGCTGAGGGAAGGACCCTGCGGCACCGGCGCGACGGTAAAGGTGGAGCGCCGCGCACCGGCTTTGTTGCCGAGGCGATCAAGAACGGCGGTTTCGAGGGTGTAAACGCCGGGTTCGGCAGTGAAGTGGTGCTGCAGCGTAATGGCCTGGTCCGGATCGAGGCGCAGCCTTTCGGGCGATTCGTGGAGGGGGACGTCGTCCCCGAAGGTCTGGAGGACTTCGCCTTTCTCGTTCCTGATGACGGCCAGGATAGAAGCATGGACCGAGGAGATATGGGTGTTGGCGTCCTCGCGCACTTCGAGCTGCGAGACAGGCACTTCGATGGTGAGCTCAGCGCCGTTGCCGTCAGGCAGCTCGCCGAGATGGAAGACTTCGGCATGGAAGGGGATCGCGGTCGGGAGTTGCGGGCCGGCGAGCAGGTTGAGCAGAGGAACCTCGAAGGGGCGAATGCTGGAGGCGTCGCTGGGCGGCAGGGCAAAGTAGCCGGCGCGGGCGTGAATGACGAGTCCCTTGCGCAGGGGATGGATGGTCACGGGGCGAAATTGGCCGTTGTAGTCCCGAATCGCCGGTACCCAGGAGGCCTCGTAGTAGCTGGTCAGGTCATCGTGGAGCTGCTGAAGCTGGCGCCCGAACCGGTTGGAGGCGCTTACGTAGATTCCGCCAGTGCCGGCAGCGAGCGGAACAAGCGGGCTCTGATCGGCTCCGGGGTCTCCGAATTCGTAGCCGGTGGTGTAGTGGGCCGCCGCAGGCCCGTTTCCTGCGCCTGTTCCCGGCGTAAACCCGCCTGCGGTAGGAGCAGGGGTGCTGGGCGACAGACCGATTGCGCTGCTCCCCCCGATGGCGCCGCCGCTGCCGAGCGCGGAGATGGCCTGGGCCGTCTCCATGCGCCTGCCCGCCTGCTGGTTTAGAGAATTGGTATCCACGGCGCAGAGGGTGACTCCGGCGCGGTTGGCGAGGGCGACGATGGAGCGGACGGTGTCGCGGGCATCGGAGTTCGCGTTGAGGCCCTCGGAGAAATAGAGGATCAGCTTGCGGCCGGATCTCTCCCGCTCGCTGACCACGAGCGCCTGCAGCGCGGCCAGGGACGGAATGATCGGGCGGTCGGATTCGATGCGCTGGAACTGTTCGAGGCCAGAGAGCAGCAGAGCAGCATTGGCGCGGCCGCCGGAGCCGGGCGAGAGCGCGTCGCTGTGGGCAGCAGCAATCAGAGCTTTTTCTGCCGAATTCAGGCCTTCCGGCGGGGGCGCGGGATATTGCGGCGTGGCGGCGGCGATGGCGGATTCGACGAGCTGGCGGTCGGCCGTATAGGCCTGCACAGCCCGCAGGCGACCATTGATCTGGAGAACGGCAACGGTATAACCCTTCGCGGGAATCACGCTGAGCATTTTCAGTGCCAGCGAGCGGGCGTATTTGGCGCCCCCCGGATCGAGGCGGTCAAAAACAAGCGTGACGAGGTGCTCCGACTGCGCAGCACCGGTGACCAGATGCAGTGCGGAGAGATGAACCGGAGCGTCGTTGTCGCTGACGGTCAGGTCGGAGGGCTGCAGGTCGAGAACCGGTTTATTGTGTTTGCCCCGCACGATCAGGTCAAAAGAAACCTCATCGGCGAGCCTGGGAATGGACGGGGCCAGCGGCAGCGGGGAAGACTGTGCGGCCTGAGCGAACGGCGGCGCAGCTGCGGCTGCAAGCTGTCCGGACGGCGGGCCGGACGGCGGGCCGGACGGCGGACCGGACGGCGGACCGGACTGAGCGAGGATAAGCGGCAGAGAGCAAAGAAAAGATCCGCCGAGCAGAACCGGACCACGAATCCGGGCGACGCAAGTCGGCAATGCGTACATCAAAGATCCCTCGCTGGCGGAGGCGGCCCGCGGACACAGAAAGGCGTCGCAGCAGAGCGCCTCCGCTGGCAACATCACAATACAGCGGGAATGGGTGGCAAACAAGGAGTAATTTGGAAACCGGCGTCAACTGGCGAGCCGGGTTGGCCGCAACGCCCGGTTGCGCAGCGCCGCGGTTTGCGCAGCGCCCCGGTTTGCGCAGTGCCTCCTGGCGTGGAGAATTCAGAGAGAGAAGAGAGGCCGAGCGGCGATGGACAAACTGGCAAGCCTGAAGGAGATTCTGGAGCAGGATCCGAAGAATGCGTTCGCGCGGTATGGGCTGGCAATGGAAATGGCCGCGAGGGGCGAGACGGAGGCGGCGCTGGAGAATTTTGCCAGGCTGCTCGGCGATCATCCGGATTACACGGCGGGATATTTTATGGCGGCGCAGACGCTGGCGAAGGCGGGACGCGGGGCTGAGGCGAAGCAGCGGCTGGTGGAGGGCATGGAGTCCGCGCGACGGACCGGGAACCAGCATGCGCTGGGGGAGATGCAGGCGATGCTGGATGAGATGTGAAGAGAGGGTACCCGGTCATGGACAAGTTTAGAAAGAAACGATGCGGCGAAACCGGAGTGCGGGCATAATGACACCATCATGAGAATTCCGCTGTTTCCGCTGGACGTGGTGCTTTTTCCTGGAACGGCGCTGCCGTTGCACATCTTCGAAGAGCGGTACCGCGAGATGGTGGGCGAGTGTCTGAAGGAAGACAAGCCGTTCGGCGTGGTGAGGGCTGACGGGGAAAAGATGGCGATTGTGGGTTGCACAGCGAAGATCGTGCGGGTGGTGGAGCGTTACAGCGACGGGCGGCTGGATATTCTCTGCGAGGGGATGCGGCGGTTCGAGATTGAGGGACTGGACGAGTCGCGAAAGTTTCTGCAGGCGGATGTGGAGTTTTTCGAGGATGAGGGAGCGGGATCGACGCGGCCGGATCGGGAGGATTGCGCGGCGCTGCATTTCGCGACGCTGCAGATGGCGGGGATCGAATTGCCGCCGATGCATCTGGATCTGAACGCGCCAGTGGCGTTCCAGCTGGCGGACGCGCTGCCGTCGGACCTGGCGTTCAAGCAGCAGCTGCTGGCGACGCGGTCGGATGCGGAGCGGACGACGCGTCTGCGGGAGTTCTATAACGAGGTTCTGCCGCGCTTGCAGCTCGGGAAAGACGACGCAGCACGAGCCGGACGAGCGCCACGAGCGGGACATGGCGGCGGCTTCCCCATACACTAATTTCAAGTGTGAGACGGCGGGGCGCGCTGGGCGTCCAAGCAACAGGCGCAACACAGACACAGTCATTCAGGCACTCTAAAAGGGACAGGAGTATTCATGGCCACTCGGCAGACCACTCCCGGACGAACGGAGCACGCACGCGCTGCGCACCTGCCGCAGACGCTGGGCGAACTGCGCGGGAACCGGGAATACAGCGAGACGCGGCTGCGTACGCGGTCGGTGAAAGACGAGATGCGGGAAAACCTGATCGCGCGGCTGAAGTCGAAGGAGCCAGTGTTTCCGGGGATCATTGGATATGAGGACACGGTGGTGCCGCAGATCGTGAATGCGGTGCTGTCGCGGCAGAATTTTATTTTGCTGGGACTGCGCGGGCAGGCGAAGAGCCGCATTCTGCGCGGGCTGACGGCGCTGCTGGACGAGCACATGCCATATGTGGCGGGTTGCGAGATTCGGGACAATCCTTATGTGCCGCTGTGCCGGCGTTGCAGGGATCTGATCGTGGAGTGCGGCGATGCGACGCAGCTGGGGTGGCTGTCGCGCGATGAGCGCTATGTAGAGAAGCTGGCGACGCCGGATGTGACGGTGGCGGATCTGATTGGCGATCTCGATCCGATTAAGGCGGCGAGAGGTGGGCACGATCTGGCGAGCGAGATGACGATGCATTATGGGCTGCTGCCGCGTGCGAATCGGGGGATTTTTGCGGTGAACGAGCTTCCGGATCTGGCGGGGAAGATTCAGGTGGCGCTGTTCAACATCATGCAGGAAGGCGNNGTGACGCCGCTGAAGGATCGGATTGGGTCGGAGATTCGGACGCATTATCCGGAGACGCTGGAGGAGGGGATAGCGATCACGGCGCAGGAGGCGTGGACGGAGCGCGAGTCGGCGGATGCGCAGGTTCCGCATTATTTGCGTGAGGTGATTGAGCAGGTGGCCTTCTCGGCGCGCGAGGACAAGAAGGTGGACAAGCGCAGTGGCGTGAGCCAGCGGCTGCCGATTGCGACGCTGGAGCTGGCGGTGAGCAATGCGGAGCGGCGGGCGCTGATTCATGGAGAGACGCGCGTAGTGCCGCGGGTGGGCGATTTGTATACCGCGCTGCCGGGGATCACGGGCAAGCTGGAGCTGGAGTACGAAGGCGAGATGAAGGGCGCGGACACGGTGGTGCGGGACATTGTGCGCGCGGCGATCGGGAAGGTGTTCGACCGGTATTTTGGCGACGTGAACACGCAGCAGATCGAGCAGTGGTTCAA
>PMSS01000003.1 GCA_003167515.1 Acidobacterium sp.
CGCTCAGGATGACAGATTTGTTTTTCATTTTGGATTTGCCTGAGCGGAAACCCATCTCCACCCACCTGGAGACCGGCAAGAGCTATTCGCGGCCTGGGTCCCAGTAATCGAAGGCGGCGATCGCCGGATAATACAGACCGAGACGGAGCGGAGTTTCGGGGCCGTGCAGGGCTCGCAATGCGTTTGCGTAGGCGACGAGCTGCTGGGCGTAAAGGGCGCGTTCAGCTTGAAGGAAGAGGGCGCCGGATGGGGCTGCGCCGGTCTTGTAGTCGATGACCCACAGATAATCCGAGCCTTCCTGGAGCGGGGCTGGGCCGGCGCGGAAGACGCGGTCTGCGCGCAGGGTGCGGAGGCGGTGGTCGCCTGGCGTAAAGCCGGACGTAAAGCCAGACCAGGAGGCTTCGGACTGCGCTTCGGGGTGGGGAGAGAGGATCCAGCGGCAGACGGGGTCGCCGGCGCAGGCGAGCAACAGATTTGTCACAGTGTCGGTTGCTGATTTGAGGGAATCGCCGGTGAGGGCGGCGGCGCGGAGGAGGGATGCGGCCCGGGCGCGGATTTGGGCATTATCTATGCGGGATTGGCTGGTGCGGGCGAGTTCGGGGCCCAGGCGTTCGAGGAGCGTGTGGACGGCGGAGCCTACGAGGCGGGCGTGGCGGGAGCCTTCACGGCGCTCGAATTCGGGGGCGTCGGGCTGGGTGAGGGAAATTGATCCGGTGACGGTTACATTTTGTCCCGAGGCGACGGTTTCGGCGTCGAGAGGAAGACGGCGGAGGGTGAGGCGCGACTCCGCGACTGCGGCGACTTCTCTGAGGACGCCGGGCGCCGGGAAGGTGAGGACGCGGGACGGGGTTGCGGTGGCACTCTGTGCGAATTCGGCTTCAAGGGCGGGCCATGCGGTGTGGAGCAGGCTGTCGGAGCGCTGGACGCGGACACCGGAAGCGGAGGCGACGGCGGTGCCGAGGAGATGGAGTTCGCGGCGGGCTCGGGTGCAGGCGACGTAGAGGAGACGTTTGCGTTCCTCGTCGAAGCGCATCTGGCGTTGTTTGCGGACCCAGCGGTAAAGGGGCTCAGTGTCTTCTCCCTGAAGGCCGAGGGGGGCGACGAGGAATTCGGTTTCGCCGGGGGCCTGCGGTTCGGTGACCGATGCGGAAGTCGCATTTGAAGTCCAGGGATCGATGCGCTCGAGGGAGCAGACGAGGGGGTTCGCGTCCCCGGATGACTGGCGGTCGAGGCCAGGAACGATGACGACTTCGAAGCCGAGGCCTTTGGCTTTGTGGATGGTCATGAGCTGAATACCGCAGCGCTCGCTGACGGATGGGTCGGGTTGCGCGAAGAGCCGATTGAACTCCGCGTCGAAGGTGCTGGTGGATGGGGCGAGGCCGGTGGGCGCGACGGCGTCGAGGAGCGAGAAGAAGACCTGGGTGTTCTCGTAAGCAGCGGCATCAATGGTGGCGGGACCACCGAGGGTGCGCCAGGTGCGCTCGATCCACGAGGAGAACGAGGGGGATTCGGACTGGCGCCAGCGGAGTTCGAGGGCGCGGCGGAGGATGGCGGCGGTGCGGGCGAGGCGATGTTGGCCATCGGCGGAGAGAAGTGGCTGGTGGCGGTCGATTAATTCGAGGACGGAGAGGTCTTTGAACGCGGGGTCGTCGGAGCCGGTGAGGCGATGGAGGTCGGAGAGGGTGAGGCCGCACCATGGGGCGCGCAGGACAGAGAGCCACGCGATGCGATCCATGGGATGAAGGAGGGCGTGGGTGAGGGCGAGGAGGTCGAGAAGCTCCTGGCGCTCGGAGAGGTATTCGATTTCGACAGCGCGGAAGGGGATTTTTTTGTCGCGGAGGAGCGGGATGAGCTGCGCGAGATGATGGCGGGCGCGGACGAGAACGGCGACGCGATATTCGGCGCCGGCGGCGCGGGCTTGCTCGATGAGGGGGAGCTGGCGTTCAAGAATCCGTAGAACATCTTCGGCTTCCTGGCGCTGAGCGCTTTTGATATCGGCCTGCGTGGGTGAGCGATCTGCGATGCCGATGATTTGCGGATGGATGTGGAGGGAGGTTTCGGGCGGCGCGGGCGATGAGGATGTTGCTTCGGCGAAGCAGACGGCGGCAGCGCCCGGAGGCGCCTCTCCGGCACAGATGGCGCGGAACATTTTGTTGAGAGGATCGGTGAGGCCGCGGTGCGAACGGAAGTTGACGGAGAGTTGCACGGGGTGGCAGTGGATGCGGTTGGCGCGGTGTTCGGGTGCGGAGGCGAGGCTGAGTGGGGCGATGCCGTGATCGCGGACCTGGGTGAAGAGCTCGACCTCAGCCTGGCGAAACATATAGATGGACTGCATGGGGTCGCCTACGAGGAAGACGGTGCGATGGTGGGTGGCTTCGGCAGTTGGGTCTAAGGTGTCGGCGAAACTTTCACCCGAGCTCTCGTTCCAGGCGGCGAGGAGCGCGGAGACGAGGTCGTGCTGGCGGCGAGAGGTGTCCTGGAACTCGTCGATGAGGAGATGGCGGATGTTGCCGGTGATGTCGGCGATGCGTTCTTCGTCGGCGTGGAAGACCTGGAGGGCGGCGAGGGTGAGCTCGGTGAAGTCGACCTGATTGTGTTCGGCGAAGACGACGCTGAGTTCAGCGACGGCCTGGCGGAGAACTGTGAAGACGTTGCGGAGGGTGGTCCACTGGGCCTCGGTGTAGGAGGGCGGGGGCAGATCGCGGATGGCGCAGAGGGCGGGGAGGAGCTCGGGGGTGTGCTGAAGCCACTGCAGGAGATCCGCCATAGCGGACTTGCGCTGCTTCGCTTCGCGGCCGGTTGGGGGGAAACCCTGGCGTTTGTCGACGGATTTGCGCCATTCATTATTGCCGGTGAGAAGGAAATCGCAGACGCAGTTCCAGTGCTCGAGGGGCATTTCCGGGGAGAGGGCTTCGAGGCCGGCCAGGAGAGCGACGTTTTCATTGCCGTGAGAACAGGCGTAGTTGGCGAGTTCGAGAAGTTGGCGGACGATGGCCGGCTGGGCGCTGAGGAGACGGTGAGCTTCTGCGAGGGCGCGGTGGTTTTCACGACGAAATGGCTCCTGGAGGCGGCTGCGGGCCAGGCCCCAATCGTCTTCGGTCATTGCTTTGGAGAGCGGGAAGGTTTGCTGCCATTGGTCGCGGGTTTCGAGCATCCTGGCGATGAGGGATCCGCAATCGGAGAGGCGGTTGTCGCGGAGATCGAGAAGCTGGGCGAGGGCCTGATCGAGAGCGGCGTCGGGGCCACCGAGGCGCTCAAGGGTGCGGCGGGCTGCGCGGGCATAGAGCGAGGCTGCGTCGTCGACGGGCTGGAAGTGACCGCCGAGGCGGGCAAGGAGCGGGCGGTCATGGGCGATGCGGAGGCAGAGGGAGTCGATGGTTTCGATGGCGAGGCGCTGCGGCTGCTCGAGGATTTTCCATCCGCGACGGTCGGCGTGGGCGAGGGCGGCGCGCGCGGCGGCGGTGCGAGGGAGATCTTCGGGGGCGAAGGTGCGGCGGTTGGCTGCGGTTTCGAGGTCGCGCAGGATGCGGGAGCGCATCTCCGCAGTGGCGGCGCGGGTGAAGGTGATGGCGAGGATTTCTTCGGGCTCGTCGACGGCGGCGAGGAGGCGGAGATAGCGGAGGGTGAGGAGATCGGTTTTGCCGGAGCCGGCGGGGGCCTGAACGATGACGTTGCGGCGGATGTCGAGGGCGACTTCGCGGGCTTCGGCGTCGGCGGGGGCGTCGATGAGGAGCTCAGTCATCGGCGGTCTCCTCGTCTTCGACGGTGGTCACAAGGTTGAGCTCGGCGATGCGGCAGAGTGAGTGGAAATGGCAGTTGTCGCACGCGTGGGGCTGAGGAGCGACGGCGGCTTCGCCGTTCAGGAATTCTTCGGCGAGTTTTTCGAGGGCCTGGGCCCACTGGTCGCGTTTGGCGTCGGAATAAGGATCAGTGACGAGAGCTTTTTTGGCGCCGATGGTTGCAGAAAGCTGCGCTTGCGCGTCTCGGATGCTGCCTTCGAAGGCGATTTTGCCGGCGCGAATGCGAGCGAAAAGGATACCGCTCACGTTTTCGACGTTGCCGAAGGCGGCGTAGAGAGGGAGCTGGGGGTCATCGGGGCGGTCGCCTTGCCAGCTGGTGGTGGAGATGAGGCCGGTTTTGTAGTCGAGGAGGAGGCGGGTGTTGTCTGCGAGGAGGTCGGTGCGGTCGGCGCGGAGGTTGAGGCGGAGGTCGCCGACCTGGACGTTTTCGAGGCGCTGTTCGCAGGCTTCGACGGAGAAGGGCTGGCGTTCGGCCTCAAGGGTGAGCCAGGCTTCGATGCGGGTTTTGAGGCGGCGTTTTTCGGCGGCGAGGCAGGCTAGTTGCCACGAATCGTGGGGAGTTGAGCCGAATTGCGCGGCGATGGCGGCGTCGATGTGGGCGTGGAGGATGGTAGTGAGTTGCTTTGTAGCAATGGCGGTTACGATATCGTCGCGGGTGTGGAAGGGCGCGGGTTGAGTGGGGGAAAAGAGGCGCTGCATGACGTTATGGAGGAGCTTGCCTTTTTCCGAGGGGCTGATGCCCCACTCGGTTTCGTCGAGAGGCTGGGCGCGGAGGCGAATGGCGGCGAAGGCCTGAAAGGGACAGGCGGCCTGGTACTTGAGGACATGGGAGCCGCCGGCGTTTCGTTCGTGAGGCCAGGGCAGGATGCCGGAGTCTTCGGGGATTTCTTCGAGGTTGGGTTGTGCGGATGCGGGCCACGGCGTGGATGCGGGCTGCGGCTTAGTTTCTGCGGGAAAGAGGCTGGCGATGAGGGGCGAGGGGCGGAGCTCGGCGTCTTTATCGCGCTGGGCGTAGCTGAAGACGACTTGGGGTGCGGAGTTGAGCAGTCGCGCGGTGACTTTGTGGGCGAGGTTCCAGTCGTCCTCAGGAGTGGCGTGGGGCATTTGGAATTTGCGCTGCGTGGAGGCGGGAAGCAGCGGATGGAAGCGGCCGCGCGCGGGCCATGTGGCGTCGTCGGTGTTCATGAACCAAATGGCGTCGAATTGCTGGCCGGAGGATGCGAGCGGGCCCATGATCTGGATGGGGGCGTCCTGGGATTCGGGGGCGAAGATGGTTTCAAGTGCGTGGCGCTCGAGGATTTTCAGAAAGTCGGGGTAGCTGGGCAGCGCGCCGTCGAAGTCGAGGAGGGCGATATCGTCGAGGAGGCGTTGCCAACGCTGCAGGGCCTGGAATTGCAAGGAGTCGGCGGGACGTTGGCCGGGCCAGGCGATGCGGTCGAGGAGAAGTTGCACGAGCTCGGTCCACGCGGAGGGTTGGCGATCGGTAGTGGGGATTTGATGGGCTTCGACGGCGCGTGCGTACTCGTAGATGTGATTCTGGAGGGAGCGGAGGGCGGGGAATTTGAGGAGCGACTCGCGGAAGGCGGCGAGAGAGCGCTCGGGAGAAAGCAGGCCGTAGCGGCGCTGGCGGCCGTCGTGATTGGCGAGGGCGAGGTGATTTGTAACGGTGTCTGCGACGAATCCTGAGAGCATGAGCCATGAGATTTCTTCTTCGTGAAGGGGCTCGGCGATCCAGCGCAGGAGCAGGAGCGCGGCGCGGATGGCGGGGACGTCGGCGAGTGGCAGGCCCAGTGAGAATTCCCACGGCAGGAGGGATGAGGGCTGGCGGATGTCTTCGGTCGCGGGCATGAGGATGCGGCGGAAGGCGCGGTCGATCTCGCCGCGGGCGCTCGCAATGGCGGGGACGATGATGGCGATGCGGGCGGTGGGATTCTCGAGGAGAAGGTCGCGGGCCCAGTTGGCGGCGGCGGCGATTTCTTCACGCTGATCGGACGCCGCGATCCATGCTGGGATTGGGGTACGGCTGGGTTCGTGGCTATCCGGCGCGAAGGTGTTGATTGTGGCTCGGGATTGGAGAGCGGCGAGGAAGGCTTCCTGAGCGGGGGTGATGCGGTCGAAGCCGGTGAGGACGATTTCGGGCGGGAGGGTCAGACTCTCGATGGCCGGGACGAGGGTTGATTCGAGCTGGCTGGCGCTTAACCAGTTGTGGCGGGTGCAGATGCGTTCGAAATTGTCGGCCCACTGGCGGAAATGCTCGGCGTCGGTTTCCTGCCAGGTCGTGCGACGGGCGGAGTGGGCGTTGTATGCGGAGAGGAGGGACCAGGCTTCAGCGGCGAGCGCGGCCATGGATTCAGGCGAGACGACGGGTGCGTTGTCGTTGCGCTGGATGCGGGTCCAGAGGGTACGTTCCTGGAGCAGTGTGAGGAGAATGGGCGCGTTGGGAGTGGAGAAGGCATGGTCGCGCCAGAGATCGCGCAGCCAGGAATCCCAGTCGCGGATGGCGGGCGAAGGCCAGATGGTGTGGCCGGCGGTGCGCTGGTCTTCGGCAAATCGGAGTTCGAGGACACGAGCGGCGCGGGGGCTGGCGGCGACGATGGTGGCGCCGCGCCGGAGCGCATCGGCGATAGGGCGGGCCAGCGGCACGGGGGGATACCCCAAGTGTAAACTGGCGGGTGAAGCGACTACGTGCTGCTATTTTCACCGCTGCGGTTTTGGCGGTGGTTGTGTTTTTTGGGGGGTGTCGCCGAGCGGAGAAACCTGATGTGGGGCAGCAGCAGGCGGGGGTGAAGAAATATCACATCCGCGGGATTGTGGTTTCGAGCGATGCGAAGACAGGTGCGGTGACGGTGGATACGGACGCGATCCGTGGATATATGGATGCGATGACGATGCCGTACACGCTGGCGCAACCGAATATCGCGAGCGAGCTGCATCCTGGGGACACGATTACGGCGACGCTGACGGCGAGCGTGGACGCGGATGTGCTGGACGAGATTGTGGTGGTGGCGCAGGCGAGGCCCGATTACAAACCGGCGGTGACGTACAACGATCTGGAGCCGGGCGAGGTGGTTCCGGATTTCGCGTTTCGGAATCAGAGTGGGCGGGTGGTGCGGCTGGGACAGTGGCGGGGGAAGGTGGTGCTGCTGACGTTTATCTATACGCGGTGTCCGCTGCCGAATTTCTGCGTGCGGATGAGCCGGAATTTTGCGGAGATTGATAAGGAGTTGGAGAAGGATCCAAAGCTGTATGCGAAGACGCACCTGCTGAGCGTGAGTTTCGATCCGAAGTACGACACGCCGGCGGTGCTGCGGAGTTACGGTGGGGCGTACACGGGGAATTTCATGAAGGAGACGTTTGCGCACTGGGACTTTGCTGCCCCCACGGAGCAGGAGTTGCCAAAGGTGCTGGAGTTTTTCGATGTGGGGGCGACGCCAGAGAAGGACCGGACGATTACGCATTCGTTGTCGACGGTGGTGATAGGGCCGGATGGGAAGGTTGTGAAGTGGTATCCGGGGAACGAGTGGACGGTGGACCAGGTGATGGGAGATGTGCGGAAGCTGGCGGGTTAGCGATTTGGGTATGATAGGTGGAGTGGTCTGACCACATTCTACTCTGGCGGCTTTCTTGTGGATTGGTTCAATGGCGGATCGCATAGAAGGCGGAGCGGGAATGGAAACCCCATCCCTCAGCGGCTATAAAACGGCTTTCCGTCTGAGCATTCACGGAACGACCTAACAACTTGCGGAAAAATAGGCATGGACGAAGTTGAGACCGTGCCTTTTTCAAAATGGTGCACGGCAGTACTTAGGGGCGAATCCGGAATAGGGTTGCGTTGACTGTTCGAGTGGCTGGGGAGTTTGCTTCTTGCCATGGGGTGAACCTGGCGTTCGCTGGGTTGGGGGTGGGCAGGGTTGGGTTGTTTTTCGCAAACCTGTGAAGTCGTGCCCCTTCAGAGGAAGCGGCGCGATTGAAGCTATGCAAGGAGAAGCTGGCGGCGTTCCGTCACACCGTTCCGAACGTCTGAAAGCAAGGAAAGGCGAACAAAACGATGAGTGGGCTGAGAACAAAGACGACGCTGGGTTCCATCACACGGTGCTGAAATTCTGAAAACCACGGCGGTGAAATTCTGAAAACGAGGAAAGGGCGAACGAAACGATGAGTGGGCTGACGATTCGCAAAGAGGGAGAGCTGGATTTCTTGTCGCTGGGGGCGCTGGTGCACCGGCTGGATCCGGGGATCATTCCGTTTCGCAAGGCGGCGGAGTGCGCGATTCACGTGAGCGGCGGCGAGTTCAACGTCGCCGCCAATCTCTCCGATTGTTTCGGACTGAAGACCGGCGTCGCCTCCGCGATGGTCGATTACCCCATAGGCGATCTGATCGCCGAGCGGGTCCGCGCCATGGGCGTCACGCCGTTCTACAAGCGCTTCAAGCACGATGGCGTCACGGGGCCGAACATGGCGACCGTCTATAGCGACCGCGGCCAAGGCGTGCGTCCGCCGGTGGTCTTCTACAACCGCGCCAACGAAGCCGCCGCCCAACTGAAGCCCGGCGATTTCGATTGGAAGGCCATTTTCGCGCGTGGGGTGCGCTGGTTCCATAGCGGCGGTATCTTCGCATCGCTGTCAGACACCACGGCCGCGCTGGTGATTGAAGCGATGAAGGCCGCCAAGGCCGCAGGCGTCATCACCTCACTCGACCTGAACTATCGCGAAAAGCTGTGGAAGCCTGTCGGCGGAATGAAACGCGCGCATGAGGTGCTGGGCGCGGTGGTGGAGAACGTGGATGTTCTGATTGGCAATGAAGAGGACCTGCAGAAGGGGCTCGGTTTTTCCGGGCCTGAAGTGGGCGCCAGTTCCAAGCTGGACACCAGCGTCTTCTCCGGCATGATTAATGATGTCGTTGCAAAGTTTCCCAACATCAAGATTGTTGCGACCACTCTGCGCGAGGTGGACAACACCAACCACCACAGCTGGAGCGCGGTGGCGTGGGTGAATGGAAAAGCTGTCTCCGCACCGACGTGCGAGCTGAAGGTGC
>PMSS01000113.1 GCA_003167515.1 Acidobacterium sp.
CTCGACGTGGCCGGCTTCCGCTTTGGGTCCGCAGCTTACCTGACAGACATGAGCAGCATTCCGGATTCCAGTCTGCCGCTGCTGAAGGACCTCGATGTCATGATCGTCGATGCGTTGCGGCCACAGCCGCATCCCAGCCATGCCGCGATTCCCGAGTCGCTGCGCTGGGTGGAGCGCCTGGCGCCTCGCCATGCCTGGTTTACGCACATGTCGCACGAAGTGGATCATGAGGCCATGGAGAAGACGTTTCCCCACAACGTGCGACTGACTTATGACGGGCTGCGCATTCCGTTCGAGCTATAGAGCGATGCAAACCTTTAGGTCGATCTCCGAATTACCCGCCACGATCGCGTCGACCGTCGCCGCTATTGGGAATTTCGATGGTGTGCATCGCGGCCACCAGGAGATCATCGGGCGCGTGCGGGAGCGGGCGCGAACGCTGGGAGCGCAGGCTATCGCGGTCACCTTCGATCCTCACCCGCTGGCGCTGCTGCGGCCGGAGATGGCGCCTAAGCTGATCACGCCCATCCCGCAACGGTTGCGGCTGCTGGAGCAAACCGGCATCGACGCAACCGTCGTCCTTCCCTTCACGCGCGAGTTTTCCCTGCAGTCTGCGCGGCAGTTTGCCGAAGGCGTTCTCTCGGGCGCGCTGCACGTCGTCGAGGTACACGAGGGCGATACTTTTCGTTTCGGCCACGATGCCGCGGCAGGCATTGCCGAGTTGCAGACGCTGGGCAAGGAACTCGGCTTTGGCGTGGTTTCACACGCCGCGCTCACCGTGCGTGGCGTTGCCGTTTCCAGCAGCGAAGTCAGGCGGCGTATTGCTGCGGGCCAGTTATCCATGGCACGAGCGCTGCTGGGAAGGCCGTTTTCGATCCTTTCCACTCCGGTTCACGGGCGAGGCGTGGGGAAACAGCTGACCACCCCGACGATCAATCTTGCTTCCTACCACGACCTGCTGCCTCCGGACGGCGTTTATGTCACGCGTGTGCGGATGGGCGGAGGGGACGACGCTCCGATTTTCAATGCGGTGACAAATGCCGGGTCGCGGCCGACCTTCGACGGCGCCGGATTTGCGATTGAATCGCATCTGCTCGACGGACCGCCGCCGGTTGAGGTGACCGTAGATACGCCGATCGAGGTGTGCTTCCTGGCGCGGCTGCGCGGGGAGCGGCGCTTCCCTTCTCCCGAGGCGCTGAAGGAGCATATCCTGCGCGATGTGGGACGGGCGCAGCGTTATTTTCGGCGGGCGGGTATCCAGTCCTCGAAATCACCGGCCACCGTGACCCGGTAGCAGGCTTGCCATTAGAACGGGTCGGGGAGCCGGCCCGTTTTTCCAGGAGAACCGCGGCGGTTTCTCTCGACGCTTCGCTTTTGCCTCCTCTGTCAGGGCATAATTATGGAGAGGCGTCCGCATGACGATTACCTTGCAGTTGAAACCGGAAGAGCAGGCTAAGCTCATTGCGGTCGCGCAAGCAAAAGGTCAATCGGCGGACGAACTTGTCCGCGAAGTGATCGGCCGGATCATTGCTGGATCGGCAGAGGCGATCACACCAAAGGAGCCCACGCTTTCGTTACGCGGCCTGCTCGCCAAGTACGGTGCCGCACCTTCGGCCGAGGAGATTGATCGGAACCGGGAAGAAATGTTCGCCAATTTTCCCCGCAGCGATTTCTGATGATTGTCGCCGTAGCCGACACTCACACGACGATCTGGTATCTCTTCTCCGATGCCCGACTGGGGAAAGGGGCGTCCGACTTCATCGACGACGCGGTTGCCAGAGGCCACCACATTGGCATTTCTGCGATCAGCATCGCCGAGATGGTCTACCTCATCGAGAAGGGACGGATTCCGGGCAATGCCCTCAACGACCTTCATCGCGCAACCGCTGATCAGAGGGCGGTTCTCCGACACGTTCCACTCGATGAGAACATCGCCGTCGAGATGACGAGAATCGCCCGTAGGGACCTTCCCGACCTCCCCGATCGCATCATTGCCGCCACGGCTCTTTTTTACAATGTACCTGTACTCAGTCGCGACCGCCGGATACGTTCATCCAGCATCCAGACTATTTGGTAGTCAGCGGTGAGTGGCAAGAGACGCTGTCTGCTGGAGCTGCGGACGGGCTGGCGACAGCGCATCGCCGGGGAAGCTTTCGTTGGGCGTAGCGGCGATGGCTGTCTGCATGAAAGTCGTCCAGAGAGGCAGCGCGACCGCGGCGCCTGTTTGTTTATCCCCCAGAGACTGACGGTCGTCGTAGCCGACCCAGACGCCGCAGGAAATCGATGGCGAGAAACCGATGAACCAGGCGTCGGTGAAGTCATTCGTGGTTCCGGTTTTGCCGCCGAGCGGGTGATGGAGCACGTTGAGCCTGGCAGCGGTTCCCTCGCTGGTGACGCCGCGGAAGAAAACCATCATGGTCCGCGCGGTCTTCTGGCTGATCACCTCCCTGACGTCAGGAGTGTCTTCGTTGAACGGAACGCCGTCGGCACTGACCACGCGTTTCACCAGCCGCGGCGCGACGCGGATACCGTCGTTGGGAAAGACCGAGTACGCGTCGACCTGCTGCTCGAGGGTGATCTCCGCCGAGCCGAGAGCGACAGGCAGATAGGCCGGAATGTTCGTGGTGATGCCGAAGCGGTGGGCCGTGGCGATGACCTTGCGAATCCCGACGCGACTGGCCAGCTCGAGTGCGGGGATGTTGCGAGAATCGGCGAAAGCTTCGAGTAACGAGATACGGCCTTTGAATTTGCCGTCGTAATTGTGCGGGACGTAGTTACCGAAAGAGACGGGCTGATCGACGATGATCTCCTGCGGCGTCGCGCCCTCTTCTACGGCGGTAGTGTAGACGTAGGGCTTAAAGGACGAGCCGGTCTGCCGCTCGGCCTGAGTAGCGCGGTCGAACTGGGACAGGTTGAAATCGCGACCGCCGACCAGGGCCAGCACATCGCCCGTCGCGTTGTCCATGGCCAGCAGCGAGCCCTCGACGCCGGTGTCTTCTTCGAGGGTGCCGTGCAGCATGCCGCCATCTTCGCCGGTGATCTTCATGTAGATGAGGTCTCCGGGTTTGAGGAATTGATCGGCGGTGTGAAGGCCGGTCCACGCCCAGTCGTCGGCGCTGAGAAGGAATTGGCGGTCGCCAATGCGCCCCGTGACCTGGTAGGGCAGAATGCCGGTGACGAGAGCGTGCACATAAGCTCCGGGACCGGGTGGGACGGTCCAGTCCGGGTGTTTGAAAGTGTCGACGTTCAAACCGCCGGCAAGGACATTGAGCAGGTGACCTTTCCAGCCGCGGCGGCGTTCATAGGCAGCGAGGCCGTCGAGGACGGCCTGATTGGCCGCATTCTGGAGGTCAAGATCGAGCGTCGTGTAAACCTTGAGCCCCGCGCCGTGGACTTCTTCAGTACCAAAGCGGCGCTCGAGCTCGCGCCGGACTTCTTCAACAAACCACGGGGCGACGGAGTTGGGCGGATCCTCCAGATGCAGGCCGAGCGGCGAGGAGCGCGCCGTCTCCGCCTGGGCGGCGGTGATCTTGCCGTCTTCCAGCATGGAGTCGATGACGATGTTGCGGCGGCGGAAGGCGCGGTCGGGGCTCAGGAGGGGAGAAAACTCCACGGGTCCTTTGGGAAGACCGGCCAGTAGTGCGGCCTCGGGCAGAGTCAGTTCGTTGGCGTGTTTGGAGAAGTAGTACTCGGCGCCAGCCTCAAAGCCGTAGACACCGCTGCCGAGGTAGATCTGGTTTCCATAAAGGGTGAAAATCTGCTCTTTTGTGAAGGAGTGCTCAATCTGCAGTGAGAGAAATATCTCCTGCAGCTTGCGCGAGGCGGTGCGTTGGTTAGAAAGGAAGAGATTGCGCGCGAGTTGCATGGTCAGTGTCGACGCACCCTGGGCGCGGCCCTTCGAAAACAGGTCGTGCCATGCGGCGGCCGCGAAGCGAAGGAGATTCACACCCCCGTGGCTCTCGAAGTCGCGATCTTCTGTTGAAATGACTGCCTGCCGCAGGACGGGCGCAAAGTCGTTGTAGCCGATGACAACGCGGCGCTCCAGCGCGAAGGACCCAAAGCTGCGGCCGTGAACGTCGTAGAGTTCTGTAGTGGTCGCGGGGCGATAATGCTCGAGCTCATCGATCTGAGGACAATCGACGGAATAGACGAGGAGGAGTCCGGTGAGACTGCCGGCGATGGCAGCCACAAGCACGAGAAACGCCAGAGCCAGGCCGCCGGCGATTTTGCTTCTTCCCGAGCCGGGCTGAAAACCCGAGTCGCCGCGGCGGGACCGGCGAGGCAGCGGATCCGGATCGTTGTCCCAGTCCGATGGAGTAATGAGGTTCAACCCTTCGACTCCGCTAAGGGCAGGCTCAGAGCTTTGCCTCTCTCAAAGATTTATCCCCGGCGCGCGGCCCAGCTAAGCGTTCTTCTGCTTCAGAATTTCCAGCGCCTTGTTGAGCTGATCGTCGGTACGCGGCTCCTGTGGAGTTGGAGTGCTCTCATCCTCTGCCGAGATTCCGAGGCTCTGGCTGATCGCGATATTGGGAGTAACGGCCTCGTCTTCGATTTTCTTGCCGGAAGGCGACTGGTACTTCGCAATGGTCAGCATGAGAGCGGAGCCATCGGGCAGCGTGAAAGTCTTCTGCTCCGCGCCCTCGCCGAAGGTTCGATCGCCAACCAGGTCGCCACGCTTATCTTCGAGGATGGCGGCCGCAACCAGCTCGGCCGCACCCGCGGTTCCATGGTTCACAAGCACAACCAGCGGAGCCGCTGTCACAAACTTCGAGCTTTCCGCGCTGAAGGTTTGGGTGGGGACGGTCTGCCCCTGCAGCGACGCAATGGTTCCCGATTGCAGGAAGGCGTTTGCCAAACGAACACCCTGCTGCGAATCCCCCTCGGCAACGTCGCGGAGATCGAGCAGCACCTTCTTGTTGCCGTTCTTCTGCATATCGCGGAGGCGAGCGATCGTTTCGTCGACCCGGTCCCGAGTGAGGACCACGGGCTTGAGGTAGAGAATGCTGGAATTCTCGTACTGCTGCTGGTAGAGCGATGGCGGCGTAACCGATGTGCGGGTCAGCGTTAGTTGATCCGGCTCCGACTTGCGAGGCCGCACCAACTCGAAGTTGACGGTGGTACCCGGCTTGCCTTCGAGCAGCAGGCGGATCATCGCCACCGACATTTCGCGAGTGGAGTGGCCGCCGATCGACTCGATCAGGTCGCCATCCTCGACATGCGCCTTCTCCGCCGGGCTGCCGGGAATGACCGAGATTACGCTGCCGTACCCGTAGCGCTTGGAGACATCCATGCCGACCTGGGCCACGCCCTCATGCTGATGCTCAAGGTAACTGGCGTACTCAGACTGGGTCAGGTAGCTGGAATCCGGGTCGAGCGACTCGAGCAAGCCGTGCAGCGCGCCGGTCGTCACGTTCTGGATGTTCGGATCGGTGACGTAGTCGGTCTGAATCTTGTGCAGCACTTCCTCGTAGACGCCCATCTGGCGATAGGCGCCGTCGCTTTGGCTGGCACTCACGCCCGCGGGGCCGAAGCCGCCAAAGAGCGCAACAAGAATCAGGACAATGGAGATAGCGAGGATGGTGCGATTGAAGCTTCTGGACATAGGGGTTGGGTCGGGGAAATACCACCTACCATCAATCATACCGCACCTGTCGAGCCGCTCGGCAGGCTATTCGTAACGCAAGGCTTCGATGGGATCAAGGGTCGCGGCTTTCCACGCGGGATAAATGCCGAAAACCAGACCAATGCCACAGGAAACCACGAAGGCAATAACGGTCCAGAGCGTCGACATGCTCGCCGGGAAGGTGATGCCGTAACGGATGATGAGGGTGATGAGCGCCCCCAGAGCAATCCCCGCCACCCCGCCCAAGGCGCACAACGTCATCGCCTCAAAGGTGAACTGGATGAGGACATTGCGTTTGGTGGCGCCGATAGCTTTGCGTACGCCGATTTCGCGAGTGCGCTCGGTGACCGATACCAGCATGATGTTCATCACGCCCACGCCGCCCACCAGCAGGCCGACGCTCGACACGGCAAACATGAAGATGACGAGGCCGGCGGTGATCTGCGCCCAGAAATCGAGAATGTTGTCGGGACCGAAGATCGCGAAATCGTCGTCGTGCTCGACCCGGACACGCCGCCGCTCCCGCATGATCGTCCGCACTTCCTCCGTCACCATCGCCTTATTCTTCGCATCGTCGTACTTGATGGCGATGATGGTGTCCTCAATCTCCGGGTGAATCTTGCGGAAGGTGCTCATGGGAAAGACAGCTTTGTTGTCCTCGGGATTGCTGCCTCCGCCGAATAGCTCTTTGTACTTGTCGAGGACTCCAATGACGGTGAAGACGTCCCCGCCAATCACAACATCTTTGCCGATGGGATCTTCCGTGCCAAAGAGCTTCTCCGCCGTGTCGTAGCCCAGCACGGTGACGTCGGCGCGGCGAAATTCCTCGGCCTCGGTAAAAGGACGGCCTTCCACGAACTTGACATCGTCCACGGTCGCAAAGGCGGGCAAACAACCGATAAGAATGGAGTTCTGAACCTTTTTGTCCCTGTACTGAACCGCGACATAGCCGACGCCGAGATTCCAATTGGCGAATCGACGGGCGGCGTTGACGGCAACCACGTGCGGCAGGCTCTGCATCGCGATCGCATCGTCGAGAGTGAACTGCTTGCGCGCCAGCATTTCAGCCGTGGGGCGAATCCCGATGAAGTTCCAGCGGAAGACCCACAGGACGTTGCTTCCAAACTGGCTGGCGATGTCCACGACGCGGTTGTTGACCCCGTTGATGAGCGAGGATATGCAGATCACCGTCGCTACTCCGATCACGATGCCGAGCACCGTGAGGCCGGAGCGCAGCTTATTGGAGCGCAGCGTATCGAGCGCCATGCGCACCGATTCGCGGGAATCGCTGAGAGCCATAATCTATAACTCCGCCCGCAGGGCCACGATGGGATCGAGCATCGCGGCTCTGCGCGCCGGATAGACCCCGAAGAAAATGCCGACGCTGGTGGCCACAAACAGGCCCAGTAACACAGACCACAACGCCACCGACGATGGAAATCCCACCACATGAGTCACGATCTCGGCGACCGTGATGCCGCCCAGCACACCGAACAAGCCCCCCAGCAGCGCCATCGCGGCCGCCTCGATCAGGAATTGCACCATCACGTCCTGCCGCTTGGCGCCCAGCGCCTTGCGGATGCCAATCTCGCGGGTGCGCTCGGTGACCGATACCAGCATGATGTTCATGATGACCACGCCGCCGACGACCAGCGAGATGGAGGCGATGCCGATGATCACCGTGGCAAAGATCCCGGTGAGCTGGTTGAAAAGGCTGATGAAGGTGTCGTTGGTCAGGATGCCAAAGCTGTCTTCGGCGCCCGGGAGATCGTGGCGGCGGCTGCGCATCAGAGCCCGCACTTCGTCGATGGCATTGTCGAGGGCTCCCGGAGCCATCCCCGCCTTGGCGGAAATATCGACGCTCTGGTGCTCGCCATGGGTGTGCAGGTAGGTGCTGAGCGGCATATCGACGTAGTTGTCCTCGCTCTGTCCGAAGACCTCACCTTTGCGCTCTCCGACGCCGACCACCGAATAAACCTCGCCATCCACGCGGATGTCCTGGCCGATCGGATCGACGTTGGGCAGCAGGTTGTCGACGATGTCGTATCCGACTACGACACCGTGGGTGCCCATATCGTCGTCCATGGGAGTGAGAGCGCGCCCCTGAACAATGTTGAGGTCGGCGATTTCGGCCATGTTGGCCGTCCAGCCGTTGATGGTGGTGTTAGTCGTGGATTGCTTGCCGTTGACGACCTTGCCCGACGAGGAAAGTTCGGCGGCCAGCATCAGGCAACGGGTGCACGTGCGCTGCAGATATTCGTAGTCGTCGAACGTGATGTCTTTGCGCTTGTTCTCACGCAGAAATTCCTCGCCGGTGAAAATGACGGGGTTCATCCGGGTGACGGTCAGTGTGTCCGAGCCGTGAGTCGCGATCTTCTGGACCACAAACATCTTGGCGCCGTTCGCCAGGGTAATGACGGCGATCACCGAGGCGACACCGATGACAACTCCGACCACCGTGAGTATGGTGCGCAGCTTGTTCGCCCACAGCGACTGGAGAGCGACTCGGATTGCTTCGGCAAATCCCATTCTGTGCAGTCTTCCCTTTGCGCGGAAGGTCTCAGCGCGAAAGCTTTTCCGGCGTCTCTTTCCTTAGTTTACGCAAGTTCAGGCCAGGGAGTTCCCTATAGCGGCGCGCTGGATTCAGCACCGGGGATCCTCGCTGCATTCTCAAACCGTTTGCAGGTTTGAAGAATACGACTATCGTTCGCGTCGGAACGGCCGGCAGCTATTCGTAGCGGAGAGCCTCGATGGGATCGAGGGTGGCTGCTTTCCAGGCCGGATAAATACCGAAGACCAGGCCAATGCCGCAGGAGACTACAAAGGCGATGACGGTCCACATGGTGGACATAGTGGCGGGAAAAGTGATGCCGTAGCGGATGGCGAGCGTGATGAGCGCGCCCAGAGCAATGCCAATCACGCCGCCCAGAGCGCACAGGGCCATGGCCTCGAAAGTGAACTGGATCAGGACATTGCGCTTGGTTGCGCCGATGGCTTTTCGCACTCCGATTTCGCGGGTGCGCTCGGTGACCGAGACCAGCATGATGTTCATGACGCCCACGCCGCCGACCAGCAGGCCGACGCTGGAAACCGCAAACATGAAGATGACCAGGCCCGCGGTGATCTGGTCCCACAGCCGGGTGAGCGAATCGGGGCTGAAGATGGAGAAGTCGTCATCCTTCTCAACACGCACACGGCGGCGCTCGCGCAACAGCGTCCGCATTTCCTCTTCGACCATGGAGGCGTTCTTCGCGTCGTCATACTTCACGCTGATCCACAGGTCCTTCATTTCGGGATGGATCTTGTGGAAGGTGCTCAGCGGCATAAAAGCGGCGTTGTCGTTGGCGTTCTTGCCGGTGCCAAAAGGCTGCTTCTGCTTATCGAGAACGCCAATCACGGTAAAGACGTCTCCGTTGATCACGACTTGTTTGCCGATGGGGTCCTGCCCCTGGAACAGATCGTCGGCCGCGTCGTAGCCGAGATCGACGACGTTGGCGCTGCGAAACTGGTCGGACGCGTTGAACATTCGGCCTTGAGTAATGTTCATGTCGTAGGTCTTCACGACGTCCGGCGTATCGCCCTCAAGAATCGTGTTCTGAATCTTCTTGCCGTTGTAACTCATGGCAACGCTGCCCACGCCGAGTTGCCAGTTCGCATACTGAATACCGCCGCTGACCGCGACGACGTGGGGCAGCTTCGAGAGAGCATCAAGATCGTCGACCGTGAGTCGTCTGCGGGCCAGCATTTCCGCTGTGGGACGCACGTTGATAACCGGCATATGGAAGACCCAGAGAACATTTGTGCCGAGCGAGCTCACAAAGGATTCGACGCGGTTATTTACGCCATTGATCAGCGAGGAGATAGTGATCACGGTGGCCACGCCGATCACGATGCCGAGGATGGTCAGGCCGGAGCGCAGCTTATTCGAGCGCAGGGTATCCATCGCCATGCGGACGGATTCGCGAGTGTCGGTGAAAGCCATAAGTTATAACTCCGAGCGCAGAGCAACTATAGGGTCCAGCATTGAGGCCTTGTGAGCCGGATAAACACCAAAGAAAATGCCGACGCTGGTAGCCACCGTCAAACCCAGCACCACTGACCATAATGCCACCGATGAGGGCCAGCCGATAATCGTGGTTACGATTTCAGCGACCCCAACTCCGAGAATGACGCCACAGATCCCCCCGGCCAGCGCCATGGTCGCCGATTCGATGAGGAACTGCAGCAAAACGTCCTGGCGCTTTGCACCCAGTGCTTTGCGGATCCCAATTTCGCGGGTACGCTCGGTGACCGAGACCAGCATGATGTTCATGATGACCACGCCGCCGACCACCAGTGAGATAGAAGCAATGCCGATAACAACGATGGCGAAGGTCTCGGTGAGCTGTTTCCAGAGGCTGGCGAAAGTCTCGTTGGTCTGGACCGCGAAAGTGTCTTCCTCACCCACGCGGTCGTGACGGCGGACGCGCATCAGCGCGGAGACTTCGTCCACGGTGCCGTCCAGAGCGCCTGGAGCCGTGCCCGCCTTGGCAAAGATGGTGATGCTCTGATGCTCTCCATGCGTGTGCATGAAAGTGCTGAGCGGCATGTTCACGAAGTTATCGCGACTGCGTCCGAGCGTCGTGCCCTGGCGTTCCGCCACCCCGACGACGGTGTAGACCTCGCCATCGACGCGAATCTCCTGACCGATGGGATCCCCATTCGGCAGCAGGTTGTCGACGATGTCCGCCCCCACCACCACGTCGTGGGTGCCCTGCTGGTCGTCCATCGGAGTCAGCTCGCGGCCCTCGGCGACGTTGATGTTGCTCATCTCGGCCATGGCCGACGTCCAGCCGTTAATCGTAGTGTTGTCGGCGGACTGTTTTCCGTTAACTACTTTTCCGGAGGATGAAAGCTGCGCGCCGACCGACAAGCAGCGGCCACAGTTCTGCGTGATGTATTCGTAGTCGGAAAACTCGATGTCCTTTCGCTTCTGGTCCTGGAGATATTCCTCGGCGGTTTGGATGACGGACGGCATTTTCGTCACGGTCAGAACATCGGAACCGTAGCCGGAAATCTTGGTTGCGACGAAGCGGTTGGCGCCATTCACCAGCGTGATAATGGCGATGACGGAAGCCACACCGATGACTACGCCGATCAGCGTAAGCACGGTCCGCAGCTTGTTCGCCACAAGCGACTGGAGGGCCACGCGGATTGCTTCGGCAAACCCCATTTTCGGTCGGCTCTCTCTTAAGCGGAGGCTACGGCTGAAAGTCCCCCTGCCTGAGAATCTACCCAGTTTACGCAGATTTCACGCACGCATTCCAGGTTATTCGAGCTATACCCGGGCCGAAGCGTATTCTTCGCGATACCAGGCGACAGTCCGCCGCAACCCCTCCTCGAAACCGATTTTCGGCTCGTAACCGATGGCTTCGCGCGCGGCAGAGATATCGGCAAGCGAGTCCTGGATATCGCCCGCGCGCGGCGGCCCGTAGATTGGCGGCTCTTTGAAGTCGAGCAGGTCCGCGAGGACGCGGAAGGTCTTGTTCAGGCTGTGACGCTCGCCGCACGCGACATTAAAGACGCGCCCAGCGACCTTGTCAGCAGGGGCTTCGAGCGCCAGCAGGTTCGCGGAAACGGCGTTCTCGACGTAGGTAAAGTCGCGTCCCTGCTCGCCATCGCCAAAGATGGTAGGCCGCTCGCCGCGCATCATCTGCAGCGTGAACCTCGCCATGACGCCGCTGTAGGGCGAGTCAGGGACCTGGCGTGGGCCAAAGATGTTGAAGTAGCGCAGGCAAACTGTCTCAATGCCGTAGACCTGCCAGTAGCTCTTCATATAAAACTCCCCGGCAAGCTTCTGCACCGGGTAAGGCGCAATGGGCATTGGGACCATGGTTTCTCTGCGCGGAAACCCCGGCTGATTGCCGTAGGCCGATGAGGATGCCGCGTAGACGATTCGCTTCACGCCGGCGGCGCGGGCTCCTTCCAGCAGATTGAAGGTACCGTCAAGATTGGCCGTGTGGCTGGTGCGCGGGTCTTTGATGGAACGCGGCACCGAGGGCCGGGCCGCCTGATGCAGGATGAAGTCGATGCCCTCGCAGGCTCGCGCGGTCGCGTCAGCGTCGCGCAAATCGCACTCGACAAACTCGAAGCGCCCGGAAAGATGCGCAAAGTTCTCGCGTTTACCCGTCTCGAAATTATCGAGGCCCCGGACTGTCGCTCCGCGTTCGACCAGGGTTTGCGTAATCCACGAACCAATAAAACCGGCGCAGCCAGTCACCAGGTAGGAAGGCATTGGTTTCAATCCTACAAGCTCGCTCCTGAGGTCATTCGACCGGCGATATAATGAAAGCAGAGGTTGAAGTATGACGACAGCTGTGGCGACGAAAAAGGCCATCCTCGACAATGCGGGATACGCCTACGATTTTTACCACATGCTCTATTTCAACCGTGATGCGAGGAAAGCCTTTAGCGTGGAGTTTGTCGACGACCATGATCCGGAAGAACTGGAGAAGAGGGTTCAGGAGCCGTCGGACGCCACAGGCTGGCAGTTCTATTTCAACAATCCGGCCGTGCCGGAATCGGTGCGGAGGAAGCTCGAAAGTGCTCTCGCCTGATGGCCACTCAGACCATTGAGGATCGGCTTCGGGCAGAATACTTTAGCCTCCTGCCGGAGCTGGTTCGGGTCCGCGAGCGCCTTGAGGCTGAGATCCGGTATCACCTCTTGCCCATCACCCAGGAGTTGGTTCGCTACGAGCGCATTCTGATCTCCGCGCGTGTGAAGGGATGTATCAGCGCAATCGATCGCCTTCGGAGAGACATGGAATTTCGCACCTTCGCGGAGGAAGTTCCCGAGAAATACAGCCTCCTGGACCTGCACGATCTGGCTGGTGTTCGGGTCTCAGTCTTTCCCCAAAGCCGCCTGGATAAGGTTCACGATCTGTTGACGGCCCATTTTCGTGAATGGATTCCCGATCCTTTCCCGTACGAGGCGACGGGCGATTTTCGAGCATACAAATACCATGGCCATTCTGAAGCGAGCAAGGTGGTCGTGGCTGAATTTCAGGTCGTCCCCATAGTGATCGGGCTCTTCTGGGAAGTGGAACATGATGCTCTTTATAAGCCGCTGCCTGAGCTAAAGGGCATCGGGGACGATCTTGAAATGCGCGACCGAAGTGCTCAGGTTTTGCGGGCTCTCCGCGCTTTCGAAGACGAGTTTGAGAAGCTGGTCACGCGGGGCAATGCGGCGGGACCGAAGCTGTCGAATTAGCTGAGGGACCGCACAGCCAGGGATACTAAACAAACATGCAAACCCTCCCACCTTTTCGTCTGGCACCATATTTTCGAACGCGCCCCTGGGGGTTCCAAAACCTCGCCCCCTGGTACGACTACAGGACCGACGGCGAGCCCATCGGCGAGGTCTGGCTGACCGGCGAGATGTGCCCGGCGGATACCGGTCCGCTGCGGGGAGTGAGCCTCGCCGAGATCACGAAGCAGCACGAATCAGCGCTCTTGGGACCCGCGCCGCAGGCGCCCAATATAGCCAGCAGGGACTTCCCTCTGCTGATCAAGATTCTGTTTCCGAAGGAAAAGCTCAGTGTGCAGGTGCATCCCGACGATGCTCTGGCGCAGCGCTATGGCGAGCCGCGCGGCAAGACGGAATGCTGGTACGCGCTCGACGCCCGCGAGGGGGCTCAGGTTGCTCTCGGCATCCGCGCGGGCGTGACGAAGGAGCAGGTCGAAGCCTCGGTACACGACGCATCGCTCGAGTCGTTGCTCGAGATGCTCCCGGTCCAGAGGGGCGACATGATCTTTGTCGATGCGGGTACGGTGCACGCATTGGGACCGGGCGTGGTGATGCTGGAGACCCAGCAAACCAGCGACCTGACCTACCGCATGTACGACTACGGCAGCTCGCGCGAGCTGCATCTCGAAAAATCGTTTGCGGCGATGCGGCTGACGACGCAGGCTGGCAAAGTGCTGCCGCAGGCCGTAGAGGGTCACACTCTGCTGATTGACAAGCGCTACTTCCGGATCGAACGCTGGCCAGCCGGGGCGAGCACCGCACAGGCTCTCACCGCTCCCGCTCAGGTGGTCCAGATGCTGTTTGTCGTCCAGGGACGCATTCGCATCTCCGGCGACGGGTTCGAGTCGTTCAGCGTGGAGCGCAACCAGCTCGCGGTTATTCCCTCCTCTACCCCGTGCTGGGACCTGGACAGCGACGAGCCCACCGAGATCATCCGAATCCTGCCTGCCGCTAATTAATTTAGGATTTAGGTTCGCATCTCAGGAGAGATGGAGGCCGCAGCGATCGACTTTCGACCCATCATTCTTGCCGGGGGCAGCGGCACGCGCTTCTGGCCACGCAGCCGGCGCGCCCGCGCCAAGCAGGTTCTGGCTCTGGACGGCGAGAGGACCATGATCCGGCGGACGCTGGATCGCCTTACTGTGCCTGTTCGGCTGACGGCTCCGGATCCGCTGCGCGCCTCGGGCCCGCTGGAGCCGCTGGCCAAGCCGACTGATGTCTGGGTCATCACCAACTCCCACCTATCCGGGGCGATCTGCACGCAGCTGGATTGTGTGCCGGAACAGCAGGTAGTCTGCGAGCCTGCGGCGCGCAATACTGCTCCAGCCTGCGGCCTGGCGGCGTTTCTCATCGAACGCCTTTACCCCGACGCGGTGATCGGGATTTTTCCCGCCGACCACGTGATTGCCGACGAAGAGGCATTTGCGGAAACGATCCGGCGCGCAATTGAACTGGCCGCCGCCGGCGACAACATGGTGGTGCTGGGCATCGAGCCGACGCGTCCGGAAACCGGTTACGGCTACATCGAAACCGGCGAGCCTTCCGCAGACGGCGTAATGCGAGTGCGGCGCTTTACGGAGAAGCCGAACCAGGAGAAAGCTGAGGAATTTGTAGCCGCCGGCAATTATTTCTGGAACAGCGGCATGTTTGTGTGGAGCGCGCGCACCCTGGCCAATGCCACGCGCGAGTACCTGCCGGAGACGGCTCCCCTGCTCGAAGAGATCGCTGCAGCCTGGGGCACGCCGGAGTTCGACCGGGTCTTCGGCGAGATGTATCCGCAATGTGAAAACATCAGCGTCGATTATGCGATCCTCGAACCGCGTTCCGCCAAGGGCGAGCATCATTCTCACCTTTACTGCATTCCGGCGAGATTTGGCTGGAGCGATCTGGGATCCTGGACCGCGCTGCACGAATATCGGCTCGAGCGCAACGCCGGCGATGAGCAGAACAACGTCGTGGATGCCAGCGGCAGCGTCGTGCTCAACGCGCACAGCAATTATGTTTTCGCCCCGAATAAGTTTGTCGCCCTCGTCGGCGTTCAGGACCTGGTTGTAGTGGAAACCGAAGACGCGCTGCTGATTACAACACTGCATCACTCGCAGGATGTGGGCAAAGTGGTAAAAGAGCTGGCGGCGCGCGGACACGATAAGCTCATCTGACCTGGTTCTTCTAAGCTCAGCCTCAAACGAATGGCTCAAGAATCCCCAGTTAAATTTGGCACCGATGGATGGCGAGGCGTCATCGCCGACGACTTCACGTTTGAGAACGTGCGCGCTGCCGCCGCCGCCATCGCCACCTACGTCCTGACCAGGGAAAATCCCGCAAAGGGCGTGTGTGTCGGCTACGACACGCGCTTCGGCTCGCCCGCCTTTGCGGCTGCTGTTGCGGAAGTGCTCGCCGGTGCGGGCATCCCGGTGAAGCTGGCTGACCGCATCACGCCGACTCCCGCGCTGTCGTTTGCGGCAAAACAGCTGGGAGCGGCCGGCGGCGTCATGATCACCTCCAGCCACAATCCAGCGCAATGGAATGGCGTGAAATACAAGGCGTCCTATGGCGGCTCAGGCAGCCCGTCGGTCATGGCGGAGATCGCAAGCCTTCTCGGCAAGCCGCTTCCCTCCAGCTCGCCCGCGAAAATCGAGCGTGTGAATTTCGTCCCGCCGTACGTCGACGCTATCCAGCGTTTCGTCGATCTCGATCTGATTGCCAGCTCAGGCTTCCGGTTCGCGATTGACTGCATGTACGGCGCCGGAGCTGGCATTCTTGCCGGCATCTTCTCCAGGATCGGCGTCCAATACGTCGAGATTCGTGCGAACCCCGATCCTCTGTTTCCGGGAATCAATCCAGAGCCCATCGAACCGCATATTCGCGCCTGCCAGGACGTGGTGGTCGCGCAGAAGTGCGATGCGGGACTGATCACCGACGGTGATGCGGACCGCATCGGAGCCGCGGATGAGAATGGGAACTTCGTCGATCCGCACAAGATTTACTCGGTCATCCTGCAATGGATTCTGGAGCGGAAAGGGTGGCCCGGCGGCGTGACGCGCGCGTTCAACACAACATCGATGCTGGACCGCATCGCCGCGCGCTATGGACGCAAGCTGTACGAGCACGGCATCGGGTTCAAGTATGTCTGCGATCTGATGCTGACCGAAGACATCCTGATCGGCGGCGAGG
>PMSS01000092.1 GCA_003167515.1 Acidobacterium sp.
GTGGGATCGAAGAAGGGCGGCTGCAGAATGCCGGCGGGGAAATTGATGGTGTTGGTTTGCGGATCCTCATATGCGTTGACGGTGGGCGGAGTCATGTCCCACTGGCTGCGATCGAGCGGCTTGCCGATGAAGGCGAGCTGGCGCTTGAGTTCGAAGCCGGTGGCGCGCTCGACATTTTAGGGATAACTGGATCGAGTTATAGTCAGGGAGGAATAGTCGATCCACTTATCGGGGTAGCCGATTTTGTCCATGACGGCGGCCAGCTTCAGTTGGGCCTCATGTTTGGTGGCGGGCTGCATCCAGGTGACGGCATCGATATCGCGGCTCATGGCCGCTTCGATGTCGTGAACCATTTTTTTGGCGCGCGCCTTGCTGTCGGGGGGAAAGACCTGATCGACATAGACCCTGCCGAGTGCCTCGCCGAGATACGCGTCGGTGGCAGAGGTGCAACGACGCCAGTCAGGTGGCTGTTGCTGTTGTCCGGTGAGCGCCCTGGAATAGTCGAAGTAGGCGTCGCGCCATTCGTTACCGAGCGATGCGGCTGCACTGAGGAGAAGATGCGCGCGGAGATAGATCTTCCAGGTGGCGAGGTCTTCGTTGATGAGCAGATTGTCTATGGCATGGAAGAAGTCAGGCGCGGAGACTTCATATAAGGGAACGGACGGCGCGCCAAGGGCGTGGAAATAGCTGTCCCAATCAAAGGCCGGGGTAAGTTCGTGTAACTGAGCGGGAGTGTAACGGTTATTGGTCTTATTAGGATCGCGGCGCGTGATGTTATCCATCTGGGCGCGGGCCATGACGGTTTCGAGGCGCAGGACGGTGGCGGCGGCGGCAGGGTTACTCGATCCCTCCATTTTGAAGAATGTGTTGAGGAGGGTTTGATATTTGTCGCGCTGGGCCTTCATTTGCGCGTCGTCGCTGAGATAGAAATCGCGACTGGGCATGCCGAGGCCTCCCTGATCGACGCCTGCGACGACCTGACTGACGTCGTTGTAATCGGGCTGGGGACCGAAGCCGAAGAGAGCGACATTTGTCTGGTTTTCAGAACCCTCCCAGGCACGGCCGAAAGAGCTGTGGATGGCTGCGAGGACGACCGGAATCTCATGTTTATCCCGCATATCGCGGATGCGCGCGAGAAGCGGCCGAATGGCAGGGAGGTCGTTGACTTTGGAGCTTGCCTGGGTTGTGCAGGTGGCGTAGAAGTCGCCGATCTTCTGTTCAGCGGGGGTGCGGGAGGAGCTGGGTGCTTCGTTTTTCTCAAGGATCCGGCGGAGGACGGCTCGGTTCCACTCCTGGAGGATGCTGCCCGAGCCCCACGCGATCTGGTCGGGCGGAATGGGGTTGGCGGCGAATACGCGGGCGCAGACGTACTGGTGGAAATTGACGCACGGGCCGATGGAGGAGTCGACGTTCGCGACGTCGATGTGCTGCAACGACGGCAGGGAGTCTGCTGGAGCCTGGGGAGACTGACCGAGGCAGGAGATCGCGAACGCAGATACGAGCAGAGAAGCGAGAGGGATTCTCAACGGATGGCTCCTTGATGCGGGACACTGATGGCTGGAATGACGGGACCCATCATAGATCAAGCGATGAGTATCCGCGCGCAAGTTCGCATCGGATCTCTGTCGGAGTGCGGCGTCGAGAGGCGAGTAGCCGAAGCGGCCGTTTCGGGTCAGACCTGCGGCGGAATGTATGTGGTCCGGTTCACGGGAACGACTTTCCAGTCGATGAACGCAAGCACGTAGAGCATGATGAAGCCCACCAGTGGAACGACCATGAGAAGGCTGAGCCAGGGCGAGAAGCCGGCCTTTTTCCAGATCATCCAGAAAGGGAGGAGCATGACGACAACGAAGACGAGAATAAAGATCGGGAAGATCGCCATCATCGCGGCGAACATATGCATGGTGTGTGGGTCCATGGATCACCTCGGGCAGTGAAAGATGGTCGTTTCGCGCCAGCTTAACGGAGAGCGCGGGCGGAGGCAAGGGGAAAGCGGCGCGGTCAGAGAATCGCGTTTCGAGAGCCGATTCAGAGAATCCGGGCTGCTTCCTCAAATTCAAGTCGTGGCAGGCGGGGATGGAGCTTCGTTTTGTCTCCGTAGCCGAGATTGCACAGGAGGTTCACTTTCCACGTGCCGTCAGGGAAAAACTCCGCGTTGACCTGCTCGGCGTTGAAGCCGGACATCGGTCCGCAATCGAGCCCCAGGGCGCGGGCGGCGAGCATGAAGTAAGCGCCCTGGAGCGAGCTGTTGCGGAACGCGGTCTCTTCGGCGAGTTTCTGGTTGCCGACGAAGTGCTGACGCATGTCCGCGTGAGGGAAAAGGCGCGGGAGCTGGTCGTGGAACGCGGTGTCCGACGCGACGATGACGGTGACAGGAGCGGCCATGGTCTTGTCGACATTGAGAGGAGCGAGAGCCGGCCTGAGGCGGGCTTTGGCTTCGGGCGTGGCGACGAAGACGTATCGTGCGGGCGAAGCATTGGCGCTGGTGGGTCCAAGACGGGCGAGATCGTAGGCCTGGCGGAGGAGCTCGGCGGAGACGGGAACGGGGAGCCACGCTGTGTAGGTGCGCGCTTCGCGGAAAAGCTGATCGAGGGCCGAGTCGGGGAGCGGCGCGCGGGGAGCCGTGGAGGCTGGGGATTCGGAGAGTGCGGACATGGGGTCAGTTTACTTCTCGCGCGGAAATGCGAGGGCGCGAGGGCGCGGCGGAGGCTTGACCAACTTGACCAAAGCGATAAGACCCTGCAGACTGTAAGGATGGCGAAGCCGATCAACTTATACGATGCGAAGACGCACCTCTCGGAGCTTGTGGAGCGGGCTGCGGAGGGAGAGGAGATCGTGATCGCCAAGGCGGGCAAGCCGAGGGCCCGGTTGGTTTCTTTGCCCCACGGCAAAAGGCGGCGCTCTGCCGCGTTCGGGCGGAATCTGATGGGCGTGACTTTTGTTGCGCCGGATTTTGAGGATGACATTCCTGTCGACCTTCTCATAGGCGGCGAGCCAACGGAGTGAGGGACCAATATCTGTTGGATTCGAACGTCCTGTTCTGGCTGAACTCCGAGCTGAAGCGGATTCCGGCCGAAGTGATTGCGAAGGTGGACGGAGCGGATGCTGTGTATTTCAGCGCGGCTTCGGCGTGGGAGTTGGCGATCAAGCAGAGCCTGGGAAAGTTGCGGATGAGCGGCTCAATTTCGGCTTTCGTGAATCGCGCGGGATTTCTGGAACTGGCGGTCACGACCAGGCTGGCGGAGGCGGCGGCGCAGCTGCCGATGCATCATCGCGATCCGTTCGACCGGATGATCGTAGCGCAGGCGATCGACGAAGACCTGACTCTGATTACGGCGGACCGGCGGCTCGCGCAGTACGAGGTCAGGACCCTGCGCGTCTGAAGCGAAAATATTTCTGAACAGTTGGCGATGCCGGTCCGTCTTTGCGAGTGAATACGCAAGGAGCCTGCAGGCGTGCGAGCGGATGACGAGGCGGAGTTCGCAGGTCTGGTGGAACGGCAGTGGATGTTCGCCTTCAGGGTGGCGTGGGGCGTGCTGCGCAATATGCACGACGCGGAGGATGCGGCGCAGGAGGCGTTCTTGAAGATTTTTCGGGCAAAGGCGTGGCGGGGATTGCGGGACGAGCGGCCTTTGTGGCGCGGGCGGCGTGGCGGGCTGCTGTCGATCGATTGCGCGGACGAGCCATCCAGGCTGGCGCGGCTTCGCCCGAAAGGCACGAGGCTGAGGTTGGTGAATCGGCGATCGAGGACCTAACGTCCGTTGGACCGAATCCGGAAGAGGCCGCGATGGCTACGGACTGGGAGGCGGCGGTGCATCGGCTGATCGACAGCTTGCCGGAGGAGCTTCGACAGCCGCTGGTGCTGAGCGTGGAGATGAATTCGCGGGAGATTGCGGCCGCCATGGGGATTGCCGAAGGCACGGTGCGGACGCGGCTGATGCGGGCGCGGCAGATGCTGCGGGAGAAGATTGCGGCGATAGAGGAGCGGCGTTATGCGGAGCGATGATCGCGTTGAGGAGTTGATGGATGAGGCGCTGCGGAGTTATGCGGAGGGGGTCGAAGTTCCGGAGACGCGGGTTGCGATTGCGCGGGTGATGGAACGGGCCAGAGAGTTGGAGGCTCGCACGCAGGCTTGGGTTTGGGCGGTGGTGGTGCCGGCGATCGTGTGTTTGTTGGCGGTGGTCGCGGTTGGAGCGGCATGGTTGATACCAGGGTCGCGCGTCGCGGAGATTGCGTGGGTGCCGAAGGCCCCGGGGGTGGTGAGCGGAACTGAGGGTATTTCGCCAGGCAGTGGATGGTATGCGAAAAGCTCCAGGGGTAGCGCATCGGAATCCCGCGCGCGGAAAAGCCTCGCGCACCAGGATAGGGCACCCGGCATTCGTTTGGCCTCGGCGCCGAGCAGCGCACAGCGGTTGCCAAAGATGGCGGTGTTTCCGACTCCGCGTCCGTTGACGCCAGAGGAGCAGGCGCTGTTGGTGTTTGCGGCGCAGGCTTCGCCGGCTGCGAAGAAAGAAGTGATCGAGGCTGAGAGGCATCTGGGCGACCCGATCGTCATCGCCGAGCTGAAGATTGATCCGCTGGACGACAAAAGCAGGGAATAGGCAACATGGAATCAGGCAAGGAGAGGATAAGGAGACTTATGAGGAAATTCGCGTTGGTGGTGGCGGTTCTTGCCGTTGCGGTGGCGCCGGCTTGTTTATTCGCGCAGGCAGCGGCGCAAAGCTCAACACAGGAAGTTAAGGAGCCAGAGCATTATTATAAGCTCAATTTCACACTGGAAGAACTGAACGACGCCGGCAAGGTGGCGAACTCGCGAAACTATGTTGCAACCATCGTGACCGGGCGCGGCGGCGCAGGAGATTCGAACGGGGTCGAGGATTCCGATTGCGACCGGCACGGAAAATGGCTCGACGCAGTTTCAGTACATCGATGTGGGTGTGAGCGTCGATGTGCGTCAAGTGAAGGAAGTTGGAGACAAGCTTGGATTCTCGTTGACGGCGGAGGTGAGCAGCCTGGCCCCGCAGGCCAATGCAACGACGGGTACGGTGGGGAACGATCCGGTGATTCGGCAGAATAAGTGGGACTCGACGGTGCTGATTCCGATCGGGAAGCCGACGGTGGTTTTCTCGTCGGACGATCTGGGCGATAAGGGGAAGCTGCAGGTGGAGCTGACGGCGACGCGGGTGGAGTAGAGGCGAGAGACGCTACGAGCGAATAGAATCGGACGCATGAAATTTCGGGGAATTCTTGCGCTTTCTGTCGTGCTCGGGGTGTCTCTCAACCTTACTGCTCAATCCAGCCCTCAGGCGGGCGATCAACGTGGCGTGGTGCTCGAGAATATCGATCATTCGGTGAAGCCGGGCGATGACTTTTATCTTTATGCGAACGGCGAGTGGATGAGGCGCACGGAGATCCCGCCGGATCGTGCTTCGATGGGCGGGTTCGCGATTGTGGGGGGACCGGACGGACAAGCGGGTGGCCGGAATCATTGAGGGCGCGGAGAAGGCCGAAGCCGCGCCCGGCAGCGAGCAGCGGCTGATTGCCGATCTGTACCGCTCGTATATGGATACGGACGCGATTGAGGCGGCGGGACTGGGGCCGCTGAAGGCGCGGCTGGATGAGATTGCGGCGATCGGGACGCAGCAGGATCTGGCGCGAGCTCTGGGGCGGATGTTGCGCGCGGATACGGACGCGCTGAATGCCACGAACTTTCACACCGCGAATTTGTTTGGACTGTGGGTCGCGGCAAGCTTTAACGATCCGGATCACTACACCGCGTATCTGATGCAGGGCGGCTTGGTGCTGCCGAATCGCGAGTATTACGTGAGCGGCAACGCGCATATGAAGGAGATTCGCGCAAAGTATCAGGCGCATATGGCGACGATGTTCCGGCTCGCGGGTTTTGACGATGCCGAGGAACGGGCGGCGCGGGTGTTTGCGCTGGAACTGGCGATTGCGCAGGTGCACCTGTCGCTGGCGGACAACGAGAACATCGAGAAGGCAAACAATCCGTGGAGCGCAGCGGATTTTGCGGCGAAGGCGCCGGGGCTGGACTGGAAGGAGTACTTCAGAGCGGCGGGGCTCGACCACCAGGGGTCGTTCATTGTGTGGCAGCCGACGGCGTTTGCGGGCGAGGCGGCGCTGGTGGCGTCGACGCCGATCGATAACTGGAAGGATTATCTGCGCTATCACCTGATTGAAAAGTACGGCGCGGATTTGCCGGCGAAGTTGGCCGATGAGGACTTCGGGTTTTTTCAGAAGACGCTGCAGGGGGCGCAGCAGCAGCGTCCGCGGGACCAGCGTGGCATTCGGGTCGTGAACGCGGTGCTGGGCGATGCGGTGGGGAAGATTTATGCCGAGCAGTATTTTTCCGCGGAGCAAAAAGCCAAAGTGAAGGCGCTGGTGGCGAATCTGATTGCGACATTCCGCCAGCGGCTGCAGGCGAACACGTGGCTGGCTGCTTCAACAAAGGCTGAAGCGATAGCGAAGCTGGACACGCTGCAGGTGGGCATCGGTTATCCGGACAGTTGGCGGAGCTATGCCGGCCTCGAAATCAGGCGCGATGACCTGATTGGGAATCTGATGGGGGCGGGACTTTTCGATTACCACTACCAGCTGGGGCGCATCGGCAAGCCGGTAGATCGCAGGGAGTGGTGCATGGAGCCGCAGACCGTGAACGCGGTGAATCTGCAGCTGGACAACGGGCTGAATTTTCCGGCGGCGATTCTGCAGCCGCCGTGTTACGATCCGCAGGCGCCAGATGCGTTTAATTATGGGGCGATCGGGTCAGTGATTGGGCACGAGATTTCGCACACCTTTGACGACGAGGGGGCCGCGTTCGACTCGAAGGGTCGGGTGCGCAACTGGTGGACGCCGGCGGATCGGGCTCACTTTGAGGATGTGACGGGCAGGCTGGCGGCGCAGTATGACGCTTACATGCCGTTTCCGGATCTGCACGTGAACGGGCAGCAGACGCTGGGCGAGGATATCGCGGATGTGGCGGGGCTGATCGATTCGTTCGATGCGTATCACGCGTCGCTGCACGGGAAGGCGGCGCCGATGATCGATGGGCTGACGGGGGATCAGGAATTCTTCCTGGCGTTTGCACAGAACTGGGCGTCGAAATCGCGGGAGGCGGCGTTGCGGCAGCAGGTGGTGGCGAATGAGCACGCGCCGGCGCAGTACCGGGCGGATACGGTGCGGAATGTGGATGGATGGTATCCGGCTTTCGATGTGCAGGCGGGGCAGGCGCTTTATTTGAGGCCAGAGGCGCGGATTCACATTTGGTAGGGTGGTGAGTTTCCCCGAGGAACAAGTTTGGCAGCACGCAAGACCTCAATGCAGCGCAGCAGCGCCTGGTCACAGGTCAGGATATCGAACACTCGTCGTGCAGCGACGGCGCAGATGAGCATATCGACAGAGCCGCATTGGACGCCATGATCCTGGCAGGAATTGAAAAGTCTGGCCGCGTCTATGTAATCCGAGGGCAGAATTTCCTCGTCGAGAAATGGGGACAAGGCCTGTTGGGTTTTTGAAAACTGTTTCTTATCTCGAATGCCCGACAACACTTCCTGACGAATAGCACCGATTATTGCGACACGTCCATCCTGCACGGCCGCCTGAAGCGCGTCGAATACACGCTGCTGGTCGATGCTCAGTACAGCTCTGTGCCGACGGCGCAGGGATAGCGACCAAACGCAGGCATCCACCACGAGATTCATTTCCTGCTCATTCGCACGCGATCACGCTGGCGCAGCTTTATTGGGTCGTACGACGGATCAAAGTCGATTGTTCCGAAATGCTTCAGGATCTCCAACTGTTTTCGGCGACGGATGTATTCATCGAGGGCCGCGGTCACGGCTTCCTTCTTGGTCGCGTGGCCTCCGATGCGGCGGGCTTCATCGATGAGCTTGTCATCGAGTGCGAGATTGGTTGCCATGGGCTTGCCCCCTTTCCCTGTGCGTGTGTAGGCTATCACACATTGATCTGTGTGGAGGAGTCGAAAGCATAAAGGCTGCGGAAGTGATCCGCAGCCTTTGTATTTGAGTGCCAGCTTGCTTAGCTGACGAGCAGAATGCCTTCGCTGACTTTGTCTTCGCCTTCTTTGACGACGGGGCGATAGAAGAGCTGGTTGTTGTCGAGGTAGACCTCGAGGAAGGCGGGACGTTCGCTGATGCCGCCGGCGATGAGGGCTTCGGAAAGCGGGTCTTCGACGTAGCGCTGGAGGGCGCGGCGGAGCGGACGGGCTCCGTAGCTGCGATCCACCAGGGTTTTTTCCAGGATCCACTTCTTGGCTTCTTCGGCGACGGAAATGGTGATGGCCTTTTGCGCCAGGTTCAGGTTGAGTTGCTGAACGAGCAGCTCGAGAATCTGGATCAGGTCGGCATCCGTCAGCGACTGGAAGAGGATGATCTCGTCGATGCGGTTGAGGAACTCGGGGTTGAAGGTGCGCTTAACCTCGTTCTTGACGAGGTCCTCGATCTTCTCCATGACCAGGTCTTCGCGGTCGCTCTGGAAGCCGAGCCCCTGCTTGCGCTGGAGATGGCGGGCGCCGATGTTCGAGGTCATGATGATGATCGTGTTCTTGAAGTCGACCGTATTGCCGAGGCCGTCGGTGAGCTGACCGTCTTCAAAGACCTGGAGCAGGATATTGAAGACGTCGGCGTGGGCCTTCTCGATTTCGTCGAGCAGGACGACGGAGTAGGGCGAGCGCTTCACGCGTTCGGTGAGCTGGCCGCCTTCCTCGTAGCCGACGTATCCCGGAGGCGAGCCGATGAGCTTCGAGACCGAGTGCTTCTCCATGAACTCCGACATATCGAAACGGATGAGCGACTTTTCGCTGCCGAAGAGGAACTGGGCCAGGGTGCGCGCCATTTCGGTTTTGCCGACGCCTGTGGGTCCGAGGAAGAGGAACGAACCGATCGGGCGAGCGGGTGATTTGAGTCCAGCCCGCGAACGGCGAATCGCACGAGCCAAAGCCGAGATGGATTTGTCCTGGCTGATAACGCGCTTGTGCAGCTCCTCTTCGACGCGGAGCAGCTTCTGCGTTTCTTCTTCCTTAATTGAGGTGATGGGGACGCCGGTCCAGCGGCTGACCA
>PMSS01000144.1 GCA_003167515.1 Acidobacterium sp.
ATGGTGCCGGTGACGGTGCATACGTTCCCGGCGACACGCCCTATTGAGGAGCCGCACATCGTGCGGTCGTCGGACTCGGTGGCGATGCGGCCCATGACCATCGAAGAAGCGGTGAAGGAGGCCGAGTTTCGCGACCGAGACGTCTTCGTGTTCCGCAACAATGAAGGAACGGTATGTGTGCTGCACCGCAAGCGCGACGGCAAGATGGAGCTGATCGAAGCGCCTTAAAGGCAGGGAACAGAGAATAGGCAATAGGGACGGGGCCCAAGTCGGGCCCCGTTTTTCCCCACTACACATCCTGGTCGAGGTTCAGGCTGCGGATGGCTTCGTCGAGGGCTAGCTGGGCGGTCTTGCGCTGCTGTTCGAGATCGGTTTGGTCTTTGCGCAGCGACTGGAGTTGGTCTTCGTCGGTGTTCATTTCGCCGGCATAGCGGCGGGCCAGGGCGCGCTCTTCGGGGCTGTCTTTTAATCCTTCGAGATTGTCGTGCAGGCGCTTTTGATCTGCCGCGAGACGGTCGATGTCGCTCTGCTTTGCGTCGATCTGGGTATCGAGATCGTGGACCTTGGCTCGCGCGGCGAGCACCGGCGCGAGAGCCTTCTCGAGGGCCGGACGATCGGCGCTGTTGCCGGTGACGATGACCTGCAGCTGATCATCCTGAATAGCGGTGAGTTGCCAGGACACGCCCTGGGTGTGGGCTTCGCCGATGTGCAGACGGACAGTTTCTCCGGGTTGGGTGGCGACGCTGAAACGGTAATACGAGGCGGAAGTTTCGACGGGCTTGACCTCGGAGGTGAGCTTCCAGCCGCTCTGGACGGGATGCTCAACGATCACGTTGCGAGCGTCGGAGGCGGCGTTGTGGACGACGTAGGTGATCTCGCGAACTTCCTCGCTGCGTTCGGTGAGGTAGCCATCATGGACGGTAATGTGGCGGAGATGCGAGGAGTTGAGACGACCTTCGGTGGAGACGTGGACGGCCTGATCGACGGCGTAGGAGAGCAGGCGCTTTTCGCTGGCGTGGATGGGGTCGGTGAGGCCTTCACCGGCAAATTCGCCGTTTTCGAAGATGGAAAAGCTTCCGCGGTCGAGGGTGAGATTGCTGGAGTTGGTGAGCCACAGGGCGCGCAGAGGAACCGGATTTGAGGCGTTGTAGAGGGTGACGCGATCGGCCTGGACGTTGGTCTGGAGAACGGGGACGAGGGCGGACTCATTTTTGTGGATGGTGACGGGCTGGGCGACGGTGTACTCGAAGTAGTCGTCGAACTTGGCAGAGTTGGCGCTCAGGGATTCGTCCTGGATCATCGGAGCGGTGCCGAGAGCGCCGAGGACTCCACCCATCACGCCGCCGGCTGAACCTGAGCCATAGCCGCGGCCCGCCGCAATGCCTTGGGAGACTTTCATCCTAGCTTGGGGGAGACCATGGATTGACTGTTCCGTTAGCAGCTGCCCATTTGCGCCAGTGACCGTCACGGTTTGCGAAGCGGGTGGTGGTGGACCAGCAGGCGCGTCGAGAGCCCCTTCATGCACGACGGGCGCAATGTTCGCCGCTTCCGGCACGGGCACTTCCGGCCGCTGCGTGTAGATGGGTCGCGAAAGAGGCTCAATGAAGCTCTGCGGCGCCCCCGCAACCAGCGAAAGCTGCACGTTGTCCCAGTCGGAGCCGACAGTATTGTCGACCACGGCCCATCCCTGCAGGATCGCCGTCTCGGATCCTGATGCTGGCGTGCCGGATTTGCCGCTGTCCGGGAAGACGATGCGGTAGGTGCTCTTCCACACCGGAACTTCACTGATGTAGCTCACGCGGATGTCGCGTGTGCCGGTGCCCTGCGCCTGGAGCGTGAGGTGCCGCACCTGCTGGCTCTGCGTGGAGGCGAGCAGTGCAAGATATTCGTCCAGGTCGCGGCGCAGGCCGCCGTCGAGGATGCGCACGCTGGTCGCTCCCCCCAGCTCGAAAGTGCGAACCGCGCCCGCATCGCTCACCATCGTCAGAAATGCGCGCTCGACCGTGTCGCCCGCGGTCGTCTTCTGAGAGCGCGTCTCGTAGCTCACGATGCGCCCGGAAACCGTGGCCGCGCCGGCGCCGCTGACTTCGACGCGCGCGCCGCGCAGGGATCCATAAAGTTCTTCGGTGGAGGGTTGGTCGTCGAGTCCCAGCGGAATGTTCTTGAGCTGCTGATCGAGGGGCGTGGTGGAGTTATAGCCAACGCCGGTGATGCGGCCTCCGCCGAGGTCAAGGGCGGTGAGTGACTGCAGGGCGTCGTCGAGCTGCGAGGAGGTGAAGTCGATGGTGACGGCCTGGTTGCCGGAGACACGGCCGGAATGCTCGAAGTAGCCTACGCCGTTTTTGTAGAGGACCACGCGGCGCACCGGGAGCTCCGCCCCGTCACGCGAAGCGGACGGGGACCCCGCTTTTTGCGCACGCGGTTCGGTTGAGGTTTGGGCGACGAGCAAGGCAGAAAGTGGAAGCAGCGAAACTGAGACGAGCCTGCGCAGGAGCACGCGGACCTCCTATGCCTTATAACGACGGGCGCTGTGGGGATAGACGCAGGAAGTTGGGAAATGTTCCCGGAGAAGGGCAGGCAACCGCCAATAGGGAACAGGCAACAGGAACCTCAGTCAGCGGCCAGGGAGGACGCTGCGTTGATGTCGCAACTGGCTACAAGTACTCGTTCATCATCCGTGCCCAGGTGGGCCAGTCGTGCGCGTTATACGACTCCCAGATATAGAGGTGGTGGGGGATGCCTCGTTCGCCCATGATGCGGGCGAGGTTCTGATTCTGCCAGAGGCAGTGATCGTCCCAGCCGGTGGCGAGAATGTACGTGTTGTTGCGATAGCGTTCGAAGTACCAGGGGTCGGAGAGGTTGGGGAGATAGTGCGGCGGCATATTGAAGTAGACGTCCTGGTCGTAGTAGCCCTGGAGGAAGTTGCTGAGGTCGAAGGCTCCGCTCATGGAGAGGAATCCGGTAAAGTGCCCCGGATGCCGGAGGGCGATGTTGACGGCGTGGTAGCCGCCGAAGCTGCATCCGAGAGAGACGAGGTTCGGGTTATTGTTCCTTAGCCGGATGAGAGGGAGAACTTCTTCGATGACGTAGTTCTCGTACTGCACGTGGCGCGCGATGCGCCAGCGCGGCGGAACGTTGCGGTTGTACCAGCTCTCGGAGTCGACGCTATCGACACAGAACAGCTGAATCTCGCCGCGTTCGAGCTTGTGTGCGACAGCGCCGATGAGGCCGCGGTCTTCGAATTCAAAGAAGCGGCCCTGCGAGCTGGGAAAGACGACGACAGGAACGCCGGCATGACCGAAGACGAGCAGTTCCATATCGCGATCGAGACGCCAGGACCACCACTTGTGGTATTCGCGGTTCATGGTTGTTCAGGTATCGTAAAGCATCGAATCTCCAATGCGCGAGAGAAGCGGCCTGAGCGATGCAGGAGCCTGAAAGCGGAAAAGGGAAGAGGAGATTGGGGACTCAGATTCAGGCGCAAGCGCAGGTTCCTCCGCCGAGTGAGCCGCCGCACCCGCGGGTACACAAGCATACGGGTTTTACGAGCCGGTTTTTGGCGGGCGAGCGCGATGTGACCGTGTACGTACCGCCGGGGTATGAGGAGGATCGCGAGCGCGATTATCAGTTGCTGATCTTGCAGGATGGGCAGAACCTGTTCGATCCGGAGACGTCTTTTATTCGCGGGCGCACGTGGCGGGTGGCGGAGCACGCCGATGAGGCAATCGACGCAGAAGAAGTAGAACCGCTGGTGATCGTGGGCGTGGCGAACGCGGGCGAGCGGCGGCTCGCTGAGTACACACCGATTCGCGACTGGAAGCTGGGCGGCGGGGAAGCGGGCAAGTATGCGGAGATGCTGACGCGCGAGTTGCTGCCTTTTCTGCACGCGCGGTATCGCCTGCGATCTGGGGCGGACAATACCGGTGTTGGGGGATCGTCACTCGGCGGGCTGGTTTCGTTGTGGATGGGACTGCGCTACTCAAAGATTTTTGGAAAGTTGGCGGTGCTTTCGCCGTCGGTTTGGTGGAATCACCGGTACATCGTCGGATATCTGAATGACGTGGCGCCGGTATTGGCGCGACGGCCGCAGATCTGGCTCGACGTGGGCGACCAGGAGGGACGGCGGACGCTCGGGGACGCGGAGTTGCTGGCCAGGCGATTGCAGGTGCATGGGTGGCGCCAGGGAGAGGACCTCCACTTCGAAGAGGTCGCCGGAGGAACGCACGACGAGACGGCGTGGGCGGAGCGGGTGCGGCCGATGCTGCGGTTTTTGTTTCCGCGGCACCCAGCAGGGGATTCGCGATGACGGAAACGCCGATGGATCTGATCCGGAAGCTGGATGATACGGCGGCGGCGTTGCTGGATCTGGCGGGTCGAGTCAGAAACGCTGCGGCGGAAGTCCCGGATCCGGCTTTACGCAGCGAAATGCTCGAAAGCGCGGAGGGTTGGGAGCGACGAGCAGGGGAGATGGCCGAGGCAGTCCTGCGCTGGAGGCGGGAAATCAACTGATTTCAGCCGCCCGGCGCCACGGCGTAAGCTGGCGCGGCTCGACTTCCAGGGCTTCAACCCGCTGTCAATAAACAAGGTATACTTGGCGTTCAGAGGATGTTTCGGACGAGAAGGCCCCCATCGGGGTCTTTTTTGATTCCCCAACTACAGTCCGTGTTTTCCTGTGTTCCAGCAGGCGGACGCTCCTCTGGACCTCCATGGGCAATCTACTCGATAGCATCCATTCTCCTGCCGACTTAAGGAAACTGTCCGTTGCACAGCTGGAATCTCTGGCCCAGGAGATTCGCGAGCGGTTGATTGTCACGCTTTCGAAGACGGGCGGACACCTTGGTCCGAACCTCGGCGTGGTGGAACTGACGCTGGCCCTGCATACCGTCTTCGAGACGCCCAAAGACAAATTTGTTTTCGATGTGAGCCATCAGGCATACGTGCACAAGATGCTGACAGGCCGCTGCGACCGCTTCGACACAATGCGGCAGCCGGGCGGGCTGAACGGCTTCATGCTGCGGACAGAAAGCGAGCACGATTGTTACGGCGCGGGCCATGCCGGTACTGCGCTTTCGGCAGCGCTGGGCATGGCTGTGGCGCGCGACCTTGCGGGCGGGAAAGAACACGTGATTGCGCTGGCCGGCGACGCGGCGTTTACCAACGGAATTTCCTTCGAGGCGCTGAACAACATTGCGGATCAGACGAAGCGGCTGATCGTGGTGCTGAACGATAACGAGTGGTCGATCGATCGCAACGTTGGAGCGATTGCGAAGTACCTGCACAAGATCGTCACCAATCAGCACGTGAGCCAGCTGCACGACAGCGCAGCGCGTTTGCTGGCGCGCATCGGTGGCAAGAGCGCGCTGAACGTGGTGCGGCGGGCCGAAGAAGCCGCGAAAGGAATGCTGTGGCCGTCGTTCCTGTTTGAAGAATTCGGGCTGACGTATTACGGGCCGGTGGATGGGCACAATATTGAGCAGCTGATCGAGACGTTCCGCTTCCTCAAGCAGCAGGAGCGGCCGGTGTTGCTGCATGCGATCACGCAGAAGGGGCGCGGATTCCAGCCGGCGCTGGACAAGCAGAAAAAGTTTCACGGTTTGGGGCCGTACGATCCGGAAACCGGGAAGACCGAGACGGCGGGACAGAAGACCTATTCGGAGATTTTCGCTGAGACGCTGGTGAAGCTGGCGAACGAAAACGAGAAAGTTGTCGCCATTACAGCGGCGATGCCGAACGGGACGGCACTCGATCTGTTCCGGCCGCACCATCCAAAGAAGTACTTCGACGTGGGCATTGCCGAAGAGCACGCGGTGATCTTTGCCGCGGGTATGGCCACGCAGGGATTCAAACCGTATTGCGCAATCTATTCGACATTCCTGCAGCGGGCCTTCGATCCGGTTGTGCACGATGTCTGTCTGCAGAATCTTCCGGTGGTGTTCTGCATGGATCGCGCGGGATTGAGCGGCGACGATGGTCCGACTCATCACGGGCTCTTCGACATTGCCTATCTGCGCGGAGTACCGAACATCGTCCAGATGGCGCCCACGAATGAAGACGAGCTGGCGGACATGATGCAGACGGCGATGGTGTACGAGGGGCCGAGCGCGATTCGGTATCCACGCGGGACCGGACCGGGAGCGACGGTAAAGTCGCAGCCCCAGGCGCTTGCAATCGGCAAGGCGGAGGTGGTGCAGGAAGGCGAGGACTTCGCCATTCTTGGCCTGGGCGCGCTGCTACCGATGGCGAAGGAACTGGCGCGCGCGCTGGAGAAGCTGGGCTATTCGGCGGCGGTGATCAATCCGCGATTCATCAAGCCGCTGGATCGGGATCTGATTGCGGGGTATGCGCGGCACGCCACGGCGCTGGTCACCTTCGAGGATCACGTGCTGATGGGCGGTTTCGGCAGCGTAGTGCTGGAGACGCTGAGCGAGCTGGGGATTGATACACCGGTGATCCGCATCGGCTGGCCGGATCGGTTCATCGAACACGGCAAAGTGGATCAGCTGCGTGCCCGCCACGGCGTAAGCGTGGAAGCGGCGCTCGAGAAGCTTGCACCTTATATTAAGCGCAGCGCTCCGAAGCTGGTGGCGCAGTAGACGCCGCGGCTTGTCTGGCATGCATAGCACGCGGTGTGGGAAGATGCGAAGAGGGCTTCGTTCGCTCGCGCTATGACCGCCTCCTCCGTCCAGCTTCGAACCAATCGTCTCCGCTCAGGACATGATCGATGGATCATCGCTATCGGTATATTCAAATTGGTTCAGGCGGCTCTTTTTATTCTGCTGGGGATTGGCGCGATTCGCCTGCTGCACAAGGACCTGATGCGGGTAGCGGAGCATTTCATCCTCGCGATGCGCTTCAATCCCGAAGGACGTTTCGTCAATCTGATTCTGGAGAGAGTGGCGATGATCAATCCGCACCAGCTGAGGCAGATCAGCGCGGCCATCTTCGCGATCGCGGGGCTGGACATCATCGAAGGAACGGGCCTGGTGCTGGAGCAGGCGTGGGCGGAGTTCGTGACGCTGATCCTGACGGCGTCGTTTCTGCCCCTGGAGGCTTTTGAAATTCTGCGCCACGATACCTGGATCAGAGTTGCGCTGGCGGTCATCAACCTTGCGGTTGTCATCTACCTGCTCTACTACGTAAAGCTGCGGATACAGGAGCGGCGGCTGCGGCGCGCCGGGAGGACCTGATGCGGCCCTGCGGCGATCGAAGCAGCATGCATAGGTCTGAGAGGAGAGAATGCAACGCGCCAGCGTGATCGGGTCAGGGCCGAACGGACTGGCGGCAGCCATCGTGCTGGCGCGCGCCGGTTTGCAAGTGGACGTGTACGAAGCGGAGACGCAGCCGGGCGGCGGAGCGCGCACGATGGACCTGACGTTGCCGGGATTCCGGCATGACTTCGGGTCCGCAGTACACCCGATGGGTGCGGGGTCGCCTTTCTTCTCCACGTTGCCGCTGGCTGAGCATGGGTTGAAGTGGATTCATGGAACTTCGCCGCTAGCGCATCCGCTCGACGATGGCGGAGCGGTGACGCTGGAACACAGCCTGCAGGATCAGGAGAGGGAACTGGGCGAAGACGGCCCCGCGTGGCGGAAACTATTTGAGCCCATGGCGACGCACTGGGCAGATTTCGCGGTCGACGTTATGGGCCCGGTGACGCGCATTCCGCGGCGGCCGCTGCTGATGGTGCAGTTTGGGCGCAAGGCCATGCAGCCGGCAAGGGCGCTGGCAAAGCGGACGTTCCGGGGTGAGCGGGCACGCGCGCTTTTTGCGGGGCTGGCTGCGCATTCGTTTCTCAGTCTGGACGCGCCGTTGAGCCCAGCGATCGGCCTGGTGCTGGGAGCTGCGGCGCATGTGGTGGGCTGGCCCGTGCCGCGCGGAGGGTCGCAGGCGATCACGAATGCTCTGATTGGCTATCTGGAGAAGCTGGGAGGCGCAGTGCATACGGGCCGCCGCATTTCGTCGCTGGACGAAATGGATCCCCGCGAAGGGCCCGTTCTCTGCGATTTGACACCGCGGCAGTTACTTTCTATTTCCGGACGCCGGCTGCAGAAGACCTATCGGCGCGCGATGGAGGAGTTCCGCTATGGACCGGGTGTCTTCAAGATCGATTATGCGCTGTCGGCGCCAATTCCATGGGCGGCGCGGGAGTGCAATCGGGCTATCACGGTTCACCTTGGGGGGACGCTGGAGGAAATCGCTCGTTCGGAGCGCGCGGTGGCGCACGGCATGATCGCTGACAGGCCCTTTATGCTGGTCGCTCAGCCATCGTTGTTCGATTCAACGAGAGCGCCGGAGGGAAAGCACGTGGCGTGGGTATACTGCCACGTTCCGAACGCGACAACCGTGGACATGACGAGCCGCATGGAAGCGCAACTGGAGCGGTATGCGCCGGGCTTTAAGGATTGCGTTTTGGAGCGTCGCGTCTCTTCGCCGGCGGCGCTGGAGGCGATGGACGCGAACCTGATAGGCGGAGACATCAGTGGCGGCGAGTTCTCGATTCGGCAATTTATTTTTCGTCCAGCGCTGGGGAGTTACTACACCGGGACGAAGAACCTGTATCTTTGCTCGTCCTCGACGCCGCCTGGCGGGGGAGTGCACGGGATGTGCGGCTATCACGCAGCGCGCATGGCGCTGCGGCGCCTACACTGATTTCTTGCCTGCCATTTCAGCGACGGCAGAGATGGCGCGGTTGGTCAGCTGCTGCCGGACTTTGTTCATCCTGAGCCAGGGATCGTGCTTCAGGCGAGCTTTCCACTTGTCGAAATTGGCGACGGCGAACTGCTTCGGATCGGTCCGCTCGAGTTCGGCCCAGGTCAGTGGCATGGCGACGCGTGCTCCAGCGCGTGCGCGCGGTGAATAGGGCGCGACCGCGGTGGCTCCGCGTTCGTTGCGGAGATAGTCGAGAAAGATGCGGCCGGTGCGGGCGGACTTCGTCATTTTCGTAAGATAGAGCTTCGGATTGGCGCGCTCCATCATCAAAACGAATCCGTGCGCGAAGTTTTTTATCTCGGGCCACTCGTGTTTCGGATCGATTGGCGCAACGACATGAATGCCCTTGCCGCCGGTGGATTTGACGAAGGTCTCGAGGCCGAGGTGCTTCATGAGGTCGCGAACCTCGATGGCGCTGGCGATAAGACGCTTCCAGGGAAGGCTCGGGTCGGGGTCGAGGTCGATGATGAGGCGGTCAGGTTGTTCGAGGGTTTTATTGCTTGAACCCCAGGGGTGAAGTTCAAGCACGCCCATCTGGGCGAGGCCGACGAGGCCTTCGCGCGTGGAGAGGGTGAGATATTGTTCGGGCGCCGTGCCTTTCTTCGCGGTGACCGGAACGCTGTCAATGCCTTTAGGAACACCCATGCCGATGTGCTTCTGGAAGAAGCACGGTTTGCCGCTGCCCTCTGGACAGCGCACGATGCTGAGCGGCCGCCCGGCGATGTGCGGGAGCAGATGCTCGGCGACCGCATCGTAATATTCGGCGAGTCGGAGTTTGGTCAGGCTGCTTTCTTCGTCAAGGATCTTGTCGGGATGGCTGATGGAGACACCGGCGACCACGGCGCGATCGCTACGCGATTTGGGCGGTCCGGGTTTCTCGACTTTCGCATTTTCGACTTTCGGAGCTTCGACTTTGGCCGCGGTTGCGGCAGGTGCAGCGTGTTTTGCCGATTTCAGAGAAGGCTTTTCCCCCAGGGGTGATTGCTTCCGAGCTGATCTGGGGACCGCCCCCGCAGTTTCGCGGACGACTTCCTTTGGGTCTTTGTCTTCGCGAAGGCCGAGAAACGCGGCTTGGCGGACGAGATTGTCGTGGGTCCAGGTGGCGAAGCGCGCCTCGATGACCGTGGTGGGCTCGACCCAGATGGCGTCCGTCTTCGCGTCGGCGGGCGGGTTATGAAAGGGTGCTTTCGCCTGTCGCAGAGTGTCGAGGCGATTGCGCAGAAGTTCATGCGTCTTGCGGGTGAAGCCTGTTCCCGCGCGGCCGGCATAGATCAGGTCGCCGTGGCTGTAATAGCCGAGGAGCAGGGAGCCGACGCCGTGTCCACCGGTCGAGAGCGGGGTGAACCCGCCCACGACGAATTCCTGCTGCAGAACGCATTTCGATTTGAGCCAGACGTTTGAGCGACCTGAACGGTAGGGAGAGCTGGCGAGCTTGGAGACGATACCCTCCGCGCCCATTTCGCAGGCGCGGCGAAACATCGTGCCGCCATTGGCGCGAATGTGGCTGCTGTAGCGGAGCGTGTCGTCGCCCTGTTCCTGCAGCAGGCCTTCGAGGATGGTCTTGCGGCGCTCGAGCGGCAGGTTGCGAGGGTTGTGCCCGTCGAGGTGCAGCAGGTCGAACGCGAAATACGTCAGCGGGTGCTGCGCACCTTCCTCAAACGCGGCCTGCAGATCGGCGAAGCTGGTGCCTCCCTCGGCGTTGAGGACCACGACCTCGCCATCGAGGATGGCATTGTGGACGGGAAGCTCGGCGGCGGCTTCGGCGACATCTCGCATGCGATGCGTCCAGTCGAGACCCTTGCGGGTGAAGAGGCGTGCGTGTCGCGAACCGGCCTTTTCGTCGATGTGGATCTGGATGCGGTAGCCGTCGAGCTTGAGCTCGTGCAGCCAATCTTCCCCCTCAGGCGGTTGCTCGATCGACGAAGCGAGCGCGGGCGCCAGGAAGGCGGGCATTCTCTCGTGGGGGAGATCGTGGAGTATGCTCTCGCGGTCTGGAATCTGCTGGGTCGCGGGTTTCGGTGATTCCTTCGGCGGGTTCTGTCTGCGTGTTAAGCGGGATCGATTGGCGGGAGCTTTCTTCTCGGGCACATGGGAATTCCAGACATGGTCTCCGGCTGCAGCGATCTCCTCGAGGCTGCGGCCGGTGACCGCGCTGTTCGGGGCTTCCTCGGTGATGGCGGGATCGTCCGCAGTGCGCTCGTACTCGTCGTGTTCCTTGATGAGCAGCCAGTTATTCTTGCCCTTTGCACCAAAGCGATCGCCCTTCATGCGGATGAGTGCCCAGTGGCCCTTGAGCTTCTTGCCGTGGAGTATGAATTTGAGCTGGCCGTTGCTCAGGCCTTCATCCACATCCGTGACCGGCTCCCACGTGCCCTGGTCCCAGACCATCACGGTACCGCCGCCGTATTGGCCTTTCGGGATGGTTCCCTCGAAGCCGCCGTACTCGATAGGGTGGTCCTCGACCTCGACGGCGAGGCGCTTGTCGGCGACGACGTAGCTCGGCCCCTTAGTGACCGCCCAGCTTTTGAGCACGCCGCGCCAGCCAAGGCGAAAGTCGTAGTGGAGGCGCGTGGCGGCGTGCTTCTGAATGATGAAGGGAAGCTCGGCTTCTCCGGCTTTGGCTTTGGTGCCGGAGGAGCCGCTGGGCTCCGCGGTCATGGCGAAGTCGCGCATGGCGCGATAGCGGGCCAGTTGCTGGTCGACCTCTTCAGCCGGTGAAGCAGACTTTTTGGCGCGTTTGGCGGCTTTGTGGGGCATCGTCTCTTTACACTTCAGTGGATTCGGATTCCGGCTCGGGTGCGCCGGGCTGCTTTTCAACCCATTTGCAGCACTCCGGTCATTTGCAGGTCCTGCTCCAGAAGAATCGACTCGCTGGGTTTGTCGTCACGGTAGCGCACCTGGACGTTGCGGCCGCGGATGGCTTCAGCGAAGGCCTCGGCGGCGGCTTTACGGGCGAAATGGCGACGGTACTTGCCGTAGTGGTATTCCTGCTGAGCGTAGTAGCGGTAGGAGACTTCGACCCAGCAGCCCTGTTGCTGCTTTTTTATGGTTGCCGTTTGCACCTGGCCGTCGGCGCTGGGCCACATGGCGGCACGATTCTCACGGACGCGCTGCACGTATTTTCGGATGGCGACGGCGGCAGCGCCGATAAGAAATGCAAAGAGGTAGTGAAACGTGCCGGCGAGGGGCGCCAGATGATGCCAAAGGTCCTTCATTGCGGAACTACGCTCCTGACAGAAGCTATGCGCGTTCAGGTTACTACGGCAGGGGTCCGGCTCCCTTCGGTGAGGAGGCCGGTCGTTGCTACTTTTGGGTCATTGGTTGCGTGTGAATTTGCATTTTACTCACTGGCCAATCCTCTCTGCGGGGGTATATCGTAATCTTCGCCGTGCGCTCCGGAGCAGGTTCCGGAAGCATGGCACTGCAATCCCCAGGAGCTGTTCTGCTATGTCCACATTGGTGCAATCGGAAACCCCTATACAAAAGGACTTTTTGCCGCTGAATGGGACCGACCATGTCGAGTTTTGGGTCGGTAACGCTCGCCAGTCAGCGTATTTTTACAGGCTGGCCTTTGGGCTGAAGCTCGTGGCCTATGCGGGGCCGGAAACGGGCGTTCGCGACCGCGCCTCATACGTGCTGCAACAAGGGAAGGTTCGTTTCGTTCTGACCACACCGCTGCGTCCCGATGGGGACATCGCAGAGCATGTGCGCGTACATGGAGACGGCGTGCGCGATGTGGCCTTGTGGGTGGACGACGCCCGCCAGGCCTGGAAAGAAACGACGAAGCGCGGGGCGCGCAGCATTCGCGAACCGTTCGAGCTGAAAGACGCGGAGGGGGTGGTGAGGATCGCCTCAATTGCCGCGTACGGCGACACGATCCACTCCTTTGTGGAGCGGAGCGATTACAAAGGGCCGTTTCTGCCTGGCTACCGCGCGATGCCGGAGGATCCACTGGCGCGGCCCACGGGGCTACTGCACATCGATCACATGGTGGGCAACGTGGGCTGGAACGAGATGAACCGCTGGGTCGAATTCTATGCGCACACGATGGGATTCTCGCTGTACCAGCACTTCGACGATAAAGATATTTCGACTGAATATTCGGCGCTGATGTCGAAGGTGATGGCGAATGGCAACGGGCGCGTAAAGTTTCCCATCAACGAGCCGGCTGAGGGGCGGAAGAAATCGCAGATCGAGGAGTATCTGGAGTTTTACCACGGGCCCGGCGTGCAGCACATCGCGCTGGCGACCAACGACATCCTGCAAACGGTGGCGAAGCTGCAACAGCAGGGCATTGCGTTCCTCACCGTGCCGCACACGTATTACACGGAGCTTGAAGGGCGCGTGGGCAAGATCGACGAGCCGGTCGCGGAACTGGAGAAACTGGGCATTCTGGTGGATCGCGACGACGAAGGTTACATGCTGCAGATCTTCACCAAGCCGGTTGAGGATCGGCCGACGTTGTTCTTCGAAATCATCCAGCGCAAGGGCAGTCGCAGCTTCGGCAAGGGCAACTTCAAGGCGCTGTTCGAGGCCATCGAGCGCGAGCAGGAATCGCGAGGAAATTTGTAAGCAGCTTAGCTAGCGCGGCCATCGCGCGTTATCGGCTGGTTGCGCCGCCGCAGGGCTCTTCCGCCGTGAGTCGAGGAACATATGAATCAGCGTGTAGATGAGGAAAGCGATTCCCGCGACGATGACCGCGGCCAGTACCAAGTAGAGAACAATCTGAGAGGCGTGCACTATGCGTATTCCTCTGGCTTGATTCGAGAGGGACGAGCGCAAGGACTACGCAAGGAAGCTATAAAGCTTCTGTAAGTTGGGACGGAATTAGTCGGCCACCATGAGCTCGCCGGGAAGTATGGGCCGCGTGCGCGGGAGCACTCCGCAGGCGGCCAGCGCGCCCATGACGATCAGCACAACGCAGTAGATCACGAGCTTCGCGATGTCGGCGGCGTGAGTTTTGGGCAGCGTCTTCCAGAGAATCAGCAGGAGGGTTTGCGCGGCCGTGACGGCCCAGACCGCTCCGTAGAAGTATCGGCGTTCCCAACCCTCGCCCTGTGTAGAGCGGCGGACGCGCGGCAGGATTCCAAACGCGCCGAGCAGGAGAATCACGATGAGCAGCGGTGTGTAGCCGTGGGCGTAAATCTGCTTCATTCGCCATTGACCGGTTGCCGCAGCCCACGCGAGTCCGGCGAGGTTGAGCAGGGCGAAGTTCAGCAGTGCATTCCATGCGAAGGTGTAGCAGATGCGCCGATAGCGTGGGTTGGGGCGGTCCTCGGTGAAGCGCAGGATGTAGGGCGCGGGCTCGGCGCCGGGAAGCTGGCCGAAGAGCGCGGCGATGCCAGTGAGGATCACCACGATGCCGAGCCAGATCCAGTTGCTTGCGCTGCCTCCCCGGTCGAAAAGGCTGAAGGTGAGCGGGCCGGGCGCGAGGAAGAAAACCCAGATCCAGATTGGCCAGTGAGCGGCCCGATAGCGGGCGGTGTTGCGGTTGCGCATTTTGCGCTGGTGCGCGTATTCGACTCGAACGGAGATGGCCATGGCAGTCCGGGAAATTATATGCGTGCGGCTTATCTGGCGGTGAGTCCGGCTTCGCGCTCGACCGGTGTGAATCGGACTTCGAGCGCGTCAGCGACGACCTGCACGTGAACCTCTTCGAGTGAGCGCACGATCCAGTCGGCATCGTGCAGGCTTTCGAGAGAATGAGAGAACAGCGTGGCGAGGACGGCGCATCCGGCGGCATGACCGGCGACTGCGCCGGAGGCGGAGTCCTCGATAACGAGACACTCGCCCGGAGGCAGGCCGAGTAACTCAGCGCCTCTCAGATACGGTTCGGGATCCGGCTTGCCGCGCGTGACCATATCGGCGGAAACGATATGCGCAGGAACCCGGATGCCGCCCTGTTCCAGGCGGCTGCGTGCGAGGCGCTCGGTGGCGGACGTGACGACGGTCCAGTACTTTTCGGGCAGGACTTCCAGTATGCGTTCGACGCCGGCAAGCATTTCGAGGCCGACATTGTCGGCGATCTCCATGCGCTCCAGCCACTCGAGCTCCTCGAGGTCGTTGAGGTCGGGGCGAAGCATGCGGACGGTTTCAATGGCACGGCGACCGTGGGCGGTCCGGATCGCCAGCGCCGGATCTATGCCGCGCGTCCTCGCCCAAGTCTCCCAGGTACGCTCGACCGAACCAAGGGAACTGACCAGCACGCCATCCATGTCGAAGAGAATGCCGCGAGGATGCAGTGTGACGATGCCCGCCGCGTGGGACGAAACCATGTTTTCAGAGTAGCAAAGCTGGATTTTCAAAGCGCTGCCGCTGCAAATCGGAACGGAGTTCCGATTCGAGTGCGGTAGAGAGTCTCGCGCTGGGAGCGATGTGCCGGATAATTCAACGAGCACCCATTCGCCAATAAGTGCTCCGCCTCTGTGCCATGATATGAATCGGACAACTGCGTTTGTTCCGTAATTGACTGCGGAGTAAACTCTGAATCACTGCTTTCTGGGAGAATCAGGGACGAGTCGCTATCCAGACTCCCCCACGCTACTGTTTCGCTTTGGAGGGTTGGTCCTGCGATCTGTCTTTATTAACTATCGGCGGTACGATTCCGAGGGAGAAGCCGGGCGCTTGTCCGATGAACTGACGAATCAGTTCGGCGAGAATTGCGTCTTCATGGATGTTTCAGCGATTGAGCCAGGCAGGGACTTCAGGAAGGCGATCGACCAGAGTGTGGCGGGCTGCAGTGTTCTGCTGGCCATGATCGGGCAGGAGTGGCTGAACACGAAAGATGCGCAGGGCCGGCGGCGCCTGGACGACGCGAACGATTTTGTGCGGATTGAACTGGCGTCGGCTTTGCGGCGGGACATTCCAGTGGTGCCTGTCCTGGTGCGCGGAGCGAAGATGCCGGCCTCGGAGGAACTGCCCGACGATCTGAAGGAGCTGGCATACAGAAACGCTGTGGAGCTGACGCACGCGCGGTGGAAATCGGACGTACAGGTGCTGATTCGCGCGCTGCGGCCCTACATGGAGGAGCCAGGCTGCGATCCGCCCGCACCGAGTGGCGGGGATAGCGTGCAGCGATCGCGCGAAGCGAGTCCGGCAAACGACCTGAAGCAGAGAGCTGGAAGCGGCCTTTCTCCGCTTGCTGTCGCGACCATTGATGTGCAGACCATGGAGCGCGTCAGCCGGGCGCTGGCGGCGCATATTGGCCCGATCGCCGAGGTTGTAGTGAGACGCGCGGCCAAAAGGTGCTCGTCTCTGGAAGATTTTTACGACAAAGTGGCGAACGAGATCGAGACGGAAGCCGACCGCGCGCGATTTCTTAAGTCGTGCCGAAGCTAAGGCATGTTCGGTCGCTAATCGTCTTCGACCATCTTCAGTGCCTTCGCCAGACTTACCTGCATGCGATTGAAAGACGACGCAACGGTCGCAATCTCGTCTTTGCTGTGTACTCGTACCGGAGTTACATCTTTTTCACCGCGGCTGACGCGATCCGCGGTATCGGAGACGAGTTTCAGCGGGCGGATGACGAACCAATAGACAGCGGCATCGAGAGCGAGAATGGCGAGGATCATCATGCTGATCAGGAAAAGCAGCAGTCGCAGCCACGCGCGTTTGGCCTGGTCGACCGGGACGGACATGGGGACAGAGACAATCTGCGCGCCGACAATTCCGCCCGGCTTCCAGCCGAATCCATTGGCCGAGCCGTACTGGGCGATGATCGTTTTGGGGGCGGAGGACGGGCTACCGTGACATGAGAGGCATTCCTGCTGCGCCCAAATGGGAT